>NC_013202.1:622097-933146 GCF_000023965.1 Halomicrobium mukohataei DSM 12286
GAGCTCCAGAACAGGGAGTCGATGGCGGCGATTCTCGGCGAGCTGAAAGACGCTGGCGCGGCTCCGATACTGGTCAAACTCGCGCCCGACCTTCCGGAGCCGGCGATCGAGGACGCGCTGGCGATCGTTCGCGAACTGGATCTCGACGGCGTCGTGGCGACTAACACCTCCACCGAGCGGCCCGCATCTCTGCAGAGCGGGCACCGCGTCGAGACCGGTGGCCTCTCGGGCAAGCCCATCGAGGATCGGGCGACGCAGATGGTCAAGTTCGTCGCCGAGCGCGTCGACGTACCGGTCGTCGGCGTGGGCGGCGTCTCCAGCGCGGAGGGTGCCTATCGGAAGATACGGGCCGGCGCGACGCTGGTCGAGCTGTACACGGCGCTGGTCTACGAGGGACCGACGCTGGCCCGAGAGATCAACGAGGGGCTGGTGGCGCTGCTCGAAGCGGACGGGTTCGAGACGATCGAGGACGCCGTCGGCGCAGATCTGTAGAGTATAGTCGGAGCGGGCAGCCAAGTTTTGCCGTCGGCTCACTCTGCTCACGGCTCGTTCCTCACCGTTCGGCTTCGAGGCCCGCCGAGAGCGCGCCTCGCTACTCCAGAGCGTCCAGACGGAACTCGAAGGCGGCCACCGGTACTTCGAGGTCGTGTTCGACGAGCACGGCCGGGTCGACCTCACCGACGACGCCCACGGCCTCGCCGTCGAGTTCGACCGCCGCGGTCCGGCCGTCGATGAACGTCGGGTGGTCGATCGGCGGCGTCGCGAGTTCTGTGTCGAAGTTGGCGGCGATGGCCTGCAGGCGCGTCTTGGCGTCCTCGTAGGAGGCGTCGTGACGCGCGACCGCGGCCGCGACCGTGCGGTGCTCGGCGACGTTGGTGTTGGTCGATTCGTCGACCTCGACAGCCAGACCGATCTCTGCGAGGTCCTGTGGGTACGAGCGATGCGTGTTGTTCTCGAGGACGAGCATGATGGAGGGCAGCGCCCACGACCGCAACATCGTGTAGTCCTCGCTGTAGGGCTCCTGGATCGTCACGGGATCGCCGCCGCCGACGACGTCGCTGCCGGGAGTCACCTGCAGGCGCTCGTAGTTCGCTTCCTCGCTGATCATGTAGAAGTTCAGCAGGTCCTCGAAGCCCAGACCGACCAGCACGTCTCGGGTCGCCCGTTCGAGCTTCGAGCGGTCGTGACGGCCCCCAACCGTCGACACGTCGGGGTACCGCGGCTCCAGCGTGTTGAAGCCGTAGGCTCGACCGAGGTCGTCGATCACGTCGATCGGGTGGAGCACGTCGACGCGGTAGGGCGGGATCTCGAACTCGTAGACGCCGTCGGTGTCGGTCTCGCTGGCGTCGAGACCGGCCCGGTCGGCGAGATCGCCGATCTCGCGCTTGTCGAGGTCGACGCCCAGAATCGTCTCGATGCGGTCGTGGGCCACGGTCTTGGTCTTGGTCCCGAGATCCGGGCGGAGGAACGACTGACCCGCGTACTCGCCGGGCGCGCCGTCCGTGTACTCGACGGCGACCTCCTCGACGGTGCCACCGCGAGCGTCGAGCGCGTAACAGACGATCGACAGCATGTGGTCGATCGTCCACTGGTCGGTGCCGGTCATCTCGATGAAGAGGTCCCGCGAGCCGGTGTCGACTTCGGTCCGCTTGCCGTTGATGACCGGCGGGAACGAGAACAGCCCGATCGAGTCGTAGATCGCCGGGACGCGATCCATCTCGGCGACGAGGTCGGCGTACTCGACGCCGATATGGTGGGTTTCGGTCACCTCGGCGGGGGTCATCGCACGGTCGCCTTCGAGGGGGACGAACTCCTCGCTGTCGGGGTCGATGCCCGTGTAAGTGATCGTCTTCGTGACCGAGTCGGCGTCAGCACCCTCACCGGTCGGGTCGGCGTCCGGGCGGGCGAGATCGTCTACCGCCCCGTCCTGTGGCGGTGAGGCGGTGACGTTCGCCGCGCCGCCCTTCAGCATCGTCAGGTCGTGGACGCCGATCGCGCCCTTGGCGCGCTTGCGCCCCATCGTGGCGTGGAGCTTCTCCTGGAGCTGGATCAGCGAGTCCAGCGACGACTGGTCGAGGTCAAGCCCGCGGACGATCGCGCCGGTGACGTAGGGACGTTCCGGCGGCGTGTCTTCGACCTCGATGGTCCACTCGGCGTCGTTGGTGCTCGGGACGTACACGCCGCGGTCGTCGCCGTAGTCGTAGCGCAGCGAGCGGGCGATCCCCTCGACGGAGAGTCTGTCCAGCCGGTCGGGGGCGAACTCCAGTTCGAAGTGGCCCTCGTCGGTCTCGCCCTCGTACTCCAGGCCCAGCGAGAACAGGTCGTCTCGGAGTTCGTCGTCGCTCTTGTCGCCGTGGCCGGTCAGTTCGCGCAGTTCGTCGGGGTCGATGTCGACAGTTGGCATCAGTAGAGCACCTCCTCGGATCGCAGGAAGTCGAGATCGACGAGCGTCCCGTGGACGTCTCGGATGTCCTCGGCACCGGTCACGAGCATCAGCAGCCGTTCCAGGGCCAGCCCCCAGGCCATCACGTCACAGTCGACGCCGAGCGGTTCGAGCATCTCCGGTCGGAAGATTCCGGAGTTGCCGATCTCGATCAGTTCGCCCGTCTCGGGGTGGCGACCGAACAGCTCGAAGCTCGGTTCCGTGTAGGGGTTGTAGTGGGGCTTGAACTGGACGTCGGTGATGCCGAACTGCTCGTAGAACTCGGTGAACGTCCCCATCAGGTCCCGGACCGACAGCTCCTCGGCCATCACCCATCCCTCGATCTGGAAGAACTCCAGCAGGTGGGTCGCGTCCAGCGTGTCGTTGCGGTAGGCCTTCTCGATCGAGAAGAACCGCTGGGGCGGCTCCAGCTCGCCGAGCGCTTCGCCCGAGAGGTGGCGAGCAGTCAGAGACGTGGTGTGACCCCGCAGGGCCAGGGCCTTGGCGAAGTCCAGATCCCACGGCGAGTGGTACCCCTCGCCGTCGGGACCGACGCCCTCTCGGTGGGCCGACTCGACGCGCTCGACGAGGGCCGCCGGCAGCTCGTCGATCTGTGCCGGCTGGTCCAGCGCGAAGCGGTCCCAGTGGTTGCGCGCGGGGTGGTCCTGTGGCATGAACAGGCAGTCGTTGATCCAGAAGTCCGCGTCGACCGTCGGACCCTGCATCTCCTGGAAGCCCATGCCGACGAGCGTGTCTTTGACGTTCTCGGCCTGCCGGCGGAGGACGTGGGTCTTGCCGGTCCGGACCTCGTCGGCGTCGGCCTCGACGTTGTACTCGGCGAACTCCACGTCACGCCACTCCCCGGAAGTCAGCAGCTCCGGGGTGACCTGTCCGACCGTTTCCGCGACTTCGACGCCGGCCATCAGCGTCGTCACACCGTCGTCAGTGAGCCGCGCGGAGCGGACCGTGGTCTCGGAGATCTCGACAAGTCCGCGGCGGTCGAGCTGTGCGAGCACGTCCTCGTCGGCGACCGACTCGCCGTCCGCCAGCGCGGCCAGCGCCGCGGCCTCCGGGTCGCTGTCGGGATCGGCCCCGGGGTCGGCCGACACGGCACCGCTGTCGATCTTGCCGTACCCCTTGCGCGCGAAGTTCGAGAGCGCGATGTCGACGGCCGCGCCGTCGAGGCCGGCCGCGCCGATGACCGGTCCCATCTCCGCGGGCTCGTCGTCCGCACCGGCGTCGATCGCACCGCGGTAGAAGCGAACTTCCGGGAGCCCCTCGTCGAGGTACGCACGGCCTTCGTCGGTCAGTGTGGCGGACTCGACGGTCTCCTCGGCGAGTGCGAGCAGTCCCTCGTCTTCGAGTGCGAAGGCGGCACCGGTCGCCGTCTCCGGTTTCAGGCCGGCCTCGTCGGCCAGCGCGTCGATACGTCTGGCGTCGTCTGCGTCGGCAGCCTCCAGCAGGGCCACCTGCGCGTGTGGTAGTCGCATGTTCGTTGTCGGATACACGGCGGGTTCGTCAGTTAACGGTTCTCACTTGCCGCGGACGGTTTCGTCGGGGCCGGCCTCTCGACGCGCCCCGAATCCGCCGCCCGGCGAGGCGAAAACGGAGTCGAATCCCATCGGCGTCGCTGACTGGCGAGCGGATCTTCCGGTCTGGGATTCGGATGCCATGTGCGAACGGATAGCGTGGCCAGTCAAAAGCGTTGCGGGACCTCGTCGGGTCGTGTTCGGGCGAGAGCGTCCCGTGAGACGGGGGATCGAGGAGTGAGCGAGCGATCAGCGCTTGCGATCGCTGTCGAGGTCGATGTCGAGCTCGTCGAGTTTCGCTTCCCACTCGGCGCGTTTCTCCTGGTGGTCTTCGAGGAACGACTCCATCAGTTCGGCGGCCTGTTCCTTGCAGCCCCCACAGAGCCGTTCGCCCCCGACGCACTCGTCGTAGACCTCCTTGGCGAACTCGTCGTCGTCACCGGCGAGCAGGTAGGCGTACAGCTCGTAGACCGGGCACTCGTCGGCCTTGCCGCCCTTCTCGCGCTGTTCCTCGGCGGTCGATCGGCCGCCGGTCGTCGCCGACTTCACCTTGTCGTAGCCGTCTTCGGGGTCGTCCAGCAGCGAGATGTGTGAGGCGGGAATCGAGGAGGACATCTTGCCGCCGGTCAACCCCGTCATGAAGCGGTGGTAGATCGACGACGGTGCGCGAAAGCCGTAGCCGCCGTGGTCGATCGCGATCTCGCGGGCCAGTTCCGTGGCGGCCTCGCGGTCCATGTCGAAGGCGTCGACGTGCTCGTCGTAGACGCGCTTCTCGCCCTCGACCGCCTCGATCAGCGCCTCGAAGGCCTCGTCGGTGGCGTTGCGATCGAGGAAGCGAGTCCGAGGGCGAAGTGGTTCCTTGCCCGCAGCGCGGAGCTTCTCGACGGTGCGCTGGCGCACGTCGTCGGGCGCGATTTCGGCCTCGATCCAGTCGGCGGCCGCTTCACAGCGGACGCGCTCGTCGGCCGAACGGTCGGCCTGCAGGGCCTCGTGGGCGGCACCGAGCAGCTCCCGCTCGGCGTCGTCGACCTCGAAGCTCGCGTACGCGCGAGTGACGCCGAAATAGCCCATCCGGGCCGCCAGGTCGCGGGCGAGTCGCATGTGTGGGTCCTGGTCGGGACCGACCGGGATCACCGTCGGCTTCGGCCCGTCGAGTTGCGGGTAGAGGATGTCGGCCATCTGGGTGACGACCGACTGCATGTGACTCACGTCGGTCTCGCCGTCGAAGTCGTAGATCGCCTGGAGCTCCGAGAAGTTCGCCTCGGCACCGAGTTCGAAGGCGAGATCCTGTACGTCGCGGTTCTCGGACTGGCGGTACAGCTCTCCGTCCTCGGGATCGAAGCCCAGCGCCAGCAGCGAGAGAACGTAGTTCCTCGCGTGCTCGTCGATCTCCTCCCAGGTCAGGCCGCGGGCGCTGTGGGCCTCCAGGTCGGCGATCAGTCCGTACGCGTCGCCGCCCCGCTCCTGGTGCCAGATGATCTCGTCGAAGACGAGTTTGTGACCGATGTGAGGGTCGCCCGTCGGCATGAACCCCGACAGCGCGGCGAACGGCTCGCCCTCGCGCATCGCGCGAGCCACGGGGCGGTAGTCGCGGTGCCCGAAGATGACGCCCCGTCGCATCAGGTAGTGGGGCTCCGGGACCTCGGGCAGGACCTCGTCGAAGGACTCGATGCCGAACTGGTCGAACAGCTTCCGGTAGTCCGAGACCGTCGAGGAGCCCCACGGATCGAGAGCGACAGCATCGGGGCCTTCTGCCTCCGTTCCACCGTCCGTTCGGACGGAGGTCCCCGAGCGCTCGCGCCAGTCCGAACCCGACGCGGCGCTGTGGTCGTCGGGCGATCCCTCGTCGCGGGTGCGATCTGGGTCACTCATGGTCGAACTGACTGGCGCGAGCCAATCTATTCATGCGTAGGCAGTCGTCGGCGCAAAAAGGGTTCGTTTCGGGCCGCGGTCAGGGCGTCAGCCGCTCGACGGCCAGCCAGTCGATCCCCTCGTCGCCGACGAACGCGTAGGCCATCGTCTTGCGCACGCCGTGGGCTAGGCGCACGTCCAGTGCGAGATCTCGGGGCTCGAAGACGTGGCCGGCGTCGAACGCCCGCACGAGCAGTTCGGAGTGGCCCAGGTCCGCGACGCTCTCGACGTCCGCGTAGGTCCGGAAGTCAGCGCCGAACTTGAAGCCCGTTTTGGGCGCGACACCCTGCTCTCGAAGCCGTTCGTACACCGCGAGCCGGCGGTCGAACCGATCGCCCTCGACGGCGCGACCGCGTTCGATCACCGCGTCGGCATCGCCCTCGACGTGGAGGGTGCCCGTCCCGGCGAGGTACGCGGCCTCGACCAGCGAGAGCTGGATCGCCTGTGCGTCCTGCTCGTCGAGCGGTTGCCCGTAGAAGGCCGCTTCGTACAGTTCGGCGGGCGGGTCCCAGCAGACGACCCTGTCTGCGAGCAGATCGCCGTCGGTTTCGGGGACGGACGACCGACTCGTCCCGGTCACGTCCGGACGGTGGGTCTCGAAGTAGCTGATCTCGCTCTCCTCGTCGACGACGGCCAGCGCACACGCCCCCAGATCGGCTGCCGGGACCGTCTCGCGCTCGCTGACGACCCGGATCCGGTGGGCGACGGCGTCGTCCCACGGCCCCTTGCCCCGTGGATAGACGACGAAGTCACAGCCGTCGGGGTCCGCGACGCGCTCCGAGCGGGCCGGCGAGCAGTAGAACCCCCGGTCGCGCAGGTCCTTGTAGACGAAGAAGTCGACCTCCGACAGCAACGCGGAGTTCAGTAGCTCCCGAAGTCCCATCCCGTCGACACCGTCGAGGTCACCGCGATACAGCAGGTGTGCCGCCTCGACGGGTGCCAGTTCGAGCTTCCCGGCGTCGACCGGCCGACCGTACCCGCTGGAGTCGTAGAACTGCTCGCGGGCCTGCTTGCCGGCCCGGACGACCCCATCGGAGAGCGTCGCATCCATACTCCTGCCTGCGCGTGGGCGAGTAAAGCCCCTGCGGGTCGTATCGGAGACGGAGCGTCAGGGTCCGGAGTACGTCGCCGGCTCGCTCACCTGCGCCTGCGAGCACGTCGCGTCGAGACAGCGACGACCTCCGGCGGTCTCGAACAGCGGGAGTCCGCAGGCACAGGTGTCGACGACCACACCCGTGGGGATGGCGAAGGCGGCCTCGCAGTCGGGGTGGTGCTCGCAGCCGGCGAACAGCCCGCCCTTCCGGACGATGCGGAGGTCGCCGTCACACTCCGGACACGCCCACTCGCGGTCGAAGGCGTCGATGACGCGGTCGTCCAGCGATTCACACTCCCGGTCCAGACACAGTTCGAACGCTCGGCCCCGTTCGGTGCGGATGGTGGGGAGGCGACAGTCCCGGCAGCGACCGCCGGTGATCGTCGCGTCCGCGGGGAGGCCGTAGCGCTCCGCACAGTTCGAGCACCGGACCGCGCCGTTCGACCGGACCAGCGTGCCCGCACACGCCGGGCAGTCGCCGACGGGGATACCGGCCTCCGAGACCGGGTAGCTGGCACTGCCGTGCTCGTCGTGGGTGACCACGCGCAGGAGGTCGTCGCCGTCGCGGGCGACCACGGTCCCGCCATCGATGGTGACGCTGTCGGGCCGCGTGAGCCACGCGACCGGCTGGTAGCCGTCGGCGTCGTGGACGAGAACGGTGTTGTCGGGTTTGACCACCACGAGGACCTCGCCGCGTTGCTCGCGGGTCCGCTGTGTCTGTGCGCCGGTCGTCTCGAACAGCGTGGTACAGTCGCCGGCCAGCACGCGAGTGTCGTCGTGCATGGGCGGGGCTGGTCGCGTCTCGGTACTTGAACGCTCGGACGGGCAGCAGGGACCAGAGGGGAGGAAAGCGGGACCGCGGGGAGTCGGGCGGCCGGCGGGATCAGTCGTCCCGGCCGTGTCCCCGGCCGAGACGGAGAGCGGCGACGTGGAGCGCGAGCGTCGCCACGAGGAGGAACAGCTCCTGTCCGCCGAGTCCACCGAACATGAGGGCGGGGTAGACCAGCGGGAGCGCCACAGCGGTCCAGAACGCCGTCGCTTCGACGGGACGGAAGGCGAGCGTTCGGATGGACTGTGCGTCGAGGGCGACCGTGTCGGAGTCGAAGGGCGGTGCGATGGACATTGGAGCGTTCTCCTCGCTCGTCGCTATGTCCGACACCAGCATATAATGGGCCGACGGTTGGGTAGAATTTAGCTCGTTTCAGCGGAGGTAGTCGGTATTTTACACCGCCGCGGCGGTGTTTCACGCGTTTCGAGACCGGTCGAGAGCGCCGGAGAAAATTTATCGGCGCTGTTAACACTGTATCAGCCGTTCGGGTCGTAGCCACTGCCGGCGAGGACCGTGAGCACGTGCGCGACGAGCAGCGCCGACACGGCGAGAGTGGGCCAGTGACCGTCGACGAACAGGAGCGGAACGTAGACCACTGGCAGGACGACGGCCAGCCAGAACGCCAGTCGGCGAGCGATCAGGACGGAGCTACGCAGGACCGTCCGCACCCGACAGACGAGCGCGGGTGCGCGGTCGACCCCACGCCGCTCGGTGGTTTCGGGTTCCGACATCGTGGACGATCACATATTGTCTGTCCAACCATTTAACAGTGAGGTGTGATAGCAATAGACATGCAAAAGTGATCGACGCCGTCAGGAGTTGGGAAGTAAATTGCAGTGGCCGAACCAGTGTCGGGCCACCAGACGACCGATACTGCCGGCGACGACTTCGTGAGGAGAGTCGCCGCCCCCGAGGCGGCGAGGCCGTTCACGCCGACAGCCGGTAGTGGGACGGACACGCAGGCGCGAACGCTACGCATTTGTCACTGCGAGAGAACCAGACGAGCATGGACGCCGCGTGTTTCGACATGGACGGAGTGCTGGTGAACTCGGAGGACTACTGGATCGAACTGGAGCGCGAGGAGATCCTGCCGACGGCGGTCCCCGACCAGGAGGTGCCGGTCGAGGAAGTGACCGGGATCTTCTACGAGGAGCAGTACGACGTGCTCGACGAGAGCTACGACCTGGCCGTCGACTACGAGGCGTTCGTCTCGCTGTACGAGGGAGCGGCCGACGAAATCTACGGCGACCAGGTCGAACTCACGCCCGGCGTGCGAGCGCTGCTGACGGAGCTGCGCGAGGCCGGCGTGCCCGTCGCCATGGTGACGGCCTCGCCGCCCGAGTGGTACGAGATCGTCCTCGAACGGTTCGACCTCGGGGAGCTGTTCGACACCGTCGTCAGCTCCGCGGACCTCGACGGCCCCGGGAAGCCCGAGCCGACGATCTACGAGCGCGCCGCCGCCGAGCTGGGCGTCGATCCAGCGACCGCGCTGGCCGTCGAGGACTCCCACCACGGGACGACCGCGGCCCACCGTGCGGGGATGACCGTCGTCAGCTTCGGCGTCGGTGCGGCCGCAGGTGCGACCGAGAACGCCGACCTCGTCGCCGAAACGCCCGCGGAGATGGCCGAGATCGTCCGATCTCGACTCTGAGCGTCATCGTTCGACACTGACGGTCCGAGATTCCCTGACCGGCGGGATCGGCAACTCGGGGAAGGTGACCTCGATCGCGAAGGTGAGTTCGTCGGCGTCACCGCCGAACGCGGCGACCGGGACCGTCGCCTGACCGAGGTACGACGGTTTGGTGGTCATCTCGTGGCCGTTGACAGTCACGCGGATGCCGGCGCGGGCGCTGCCGGCGACCGAGCGGACCGTCACCTCGTGGAGTTCGCGCTCCCCGGCCGCGATCTGGTCCGGGAACTCGCCCCACTCGACGACGACGTTTGGCAGGTCGGTCGCGTTGTCGCGGACGCGCTCGGCGACGCTCTCGGAGAGCCCGGCCGCGACGAGTCCGGCGACGCCAGCGTCGACGACATCCGCAGGGGTGCGAAAGCCCTCGGCGGCGAGCGTGCGCGCCCGCCCGGGGCCGACCCCGTCGATCGCCGTGAGGCCCGCCGCGTCCGCGCTGACGCCGTTCTCGACGCGCGCCTCGACGCGGCGTGCGAGGTTCGCGCCGCGAGCGCCGGCAAAGCGGTCGAGGAAGGCCCGCAGCGCGGCGAGCATGCGGAGCGCGTTCTGCTTGATCACCCAGGCGTCGCTCTGGAGCTCTGACGGCGTCGTTCCGGACATCGAGGAGCGGAGGATCGCGAGCACCTTCCGCTGGCCGGCGGTCAGCTCCTCGCCGCGAGAGCCGATCACCGCCGCGACGGCGTCTTCCTCGTCGCTGCGGGCGCTGACGCTGTCGAACTCCGTCGCACCGGCGACCGTCGAGAGGATCGCGTCCTCGTCGAAGCCGTCCGGGTCGGTCGCCGCCCGGTCGGCGCAGTCCTTGAACCGACGGGCCGTCGCCAGCCGGAGGTAGAACTTCGAGGCCAGTCGACCGAGCGGGGTCCCCTCGACCGAGAGGTCGTCCATCTCGACGAAGCCGTCGGCGACGAGGTCTCCGAGCGTGTCCGAGACCCGCTCGCGGAGGTCGGTGCCGGCGGTGTACCGCTCGGGAGCGCGCTGGGCGCGCCGGTAGTAGAACGTGGTTTCGAGCCAGTCCATCACGTCCTCGATGTCGCCCAGCGTCCCCAGCGCGATCTCGGCGTTGAGGTGTGCGTCGAGGTCGTCGGCGAGTCTGGACTCGATCTCCTTGCCCTCCCGCAGGAGAGTGCGGTACTTGTCGGCGTCGGCCCGATCACAGACGATCCAGGCGTAGCCCATGTCGTCGTACCCCGGCCGACCCGCGCGCCCGAGCATCTGGAGCACGTCCAGCGGACTCATGTCGACCTCGCCCTCCAGGGGGTCGTGGAGCTTCGTGTCTCGAATGACGACACAGCGGGCCGGGAGGTTCACGCCCCAGGCGAGCGTCGAGGTCGAGAACAGCAGCTGGATGAGCCCCCGTTTGAACCACTCCTCGACGCGGTCCTTGTCCTCGCGCGAGAGACCGGCGTGGTGGAAGCCGACGCCGTCCAGCACCGACTGCCGGAGCGTGTCGTTGTCGAGTTCGGCGGCTTCGGTGTGGAAATCGTACTCCCCGCGAGCCCCCATTGGCACGTCGCGCTCGACGATCTCGTCGCGGGCCTTCTTCGCGGCCTGGACGGTGTCCTGTCGAGAGGAGACGAACACGAGGGCCTGGCCCTCCTCGCGAATGTGTGGCTCGGCCAGATCCAGCGCCCGGTAGAGCCGCCGGTACTTGTCGGCGAAGGCGTTCTCGCCGTGGCTGTAGGTCTTCACGTCCGCGTTGAGTGGAACGGGTCGGTAGTCGTCGCCGAACTGGAACGTGGTCGCATCGGGCGCGTCGAGCCACGCCGCCACGTCGTCGACGTTCTCCATCGTCGCCGACAGCGCGACGACGCGGGGATCACACAGTCGACGGAGCCGCGAGATAGTCACCTCGAGTACCGATCCACGTCGGTCCGAGTCCAGCAGGTGGACCTCGTCGATGATACAGCAGTCGACATCGGTGATAAAGCCGTAGCGCCGCGAGTCGTGCTTGCGGGTGGCCGAATCGGCCTTCTCGGGGGTCATCACCAGCACGTCGGCCCGCTCGGCGCGTCGGGGGTTGAGGTCGCGCTCGCCGGTGACGACGTACACGGAATACCCCAGGTCCTCGAAGCGCTCCCACTCGCTCTCTTTCTCGTTCGTCAGCGCTCGCAGCGGGGCCAGAAAGAGCGCGGTCCCGCCCGCCTGCAGGGTCTTGCAGATCGCGATCTCGGCCAGCGCGGTCTTGCCACTCGCCGTCGGCGCACTGACGACGACGTTGTCGTCGCGATTCAGGAGCGCCGGGAGCGTCTCCGACTGCATCCGGTTGAACTCCTCGAACGGAAAGGCGTCGGCGAACTCGGGGAGCACGTCCGCGACCGCGACGGCTGGCTCCCCGTCGGCGCTCGGTGACACGTCAGATGGCGGGGGCCGTGTGCTCAAAGGCGTTTCCATACTCGTGATCGCGGTGACCCACTCGGTCCCCGGTCGGTACCCGAGAGCGACGCGAGTGGACGGTCGTTCCGTACGTTTTTGCCCGCCCGTGCCTAATCTCCGTCAATGAGTCGCGCCCGCAAGCCCGACTGGCTCAAGAGCCGGCCGCCGTCGGGACGGCGTTTCACGGAGATCAAACAGTCGTTGCGCGAGCGGGACCTCCACACGGTCTGTGAGGAGGCCAACTGTCCGAACATGGGCGAGTGCTGGAGTGGCGAGGACGGGCCGGGGACGGCGACGTTCATGCTGATGGGCGATCGCTGTTCGCGCGGGTGTAACTTCTGTGACGTGGAGACCGGCGGGATGGAGCCGCTCGATCCCGACGAGCCCGAAAACGTCGCCGACGCGGTCGCGGACATCGGGCTGGACTACGTCGTGCTCACGAGCGTCGACCGCGACGACCTGCCCGACCAGGGCGCGGGCCACTTCGCCGAGACGATCCGGGCGATCAAAGAGCGTGACCCGTCGATTCTCGTCGAGTGTCTGATTCCGGACTTCCGGGGCGAGGAGCGGCTCGTCGAGCAGATAATCGACGCCGGCCCGGACGTGATCGCTCACAACGTCGAGACCGTCCAGCGCCTCCAGTGGCCAGTGCGAGACCGCCGGGCCGGCTACGAGCAGTCGCTGTCGGTGCTCGGCCAGGTCGACCGGGAGTCGGACATCTACACGAAGACGAGCCTGATGCTCGGCGTCGGCGAGTACGCCCACGAGATCTACCAGACGCTCTCGGACCTGCGGGAAGTGGGGGTCGACGTGGTGACGCTGGGCCAGTACCTCCAGCCCTCCCGCTCGCACCTGGAGGTCTCGGAGTACGTCCACCCCGATGCCTTCGACACCTGGCGACGGGTCGCCGAGGAGGAACTGGGGTTTGCCTACTGCGCCTCGGGACCGATGGTCCGCTCGTCCTATCGCGCCGGTGAGCTGTTCGTCGAAGCGGTGCTCGCGGGCAACGACCCCGCGATCGCACGGCGGCGAGCACGGGCCGAGGAGTGAGCCCGCCGAACCGGCCGAGTGACAGCGCTACTATACGTGCGGAGCCGGAGGGTCCCGTATGAGAGTGCCACCCGTTCGTCGTGACCGCCGCGTCGTCCGAACGGACGGCGGCGAGGACCGCCCGGAGTCCGAACAGACCGACGCCGCCACAGTCGAGACGGTCCTGCGCGAGGCGAACGTCCTCGAACCGACGGCCGACGGCACCGACCTCCGGCTCGCCGAAGGGTTCGCCGAGGCCTGGCACGAGCGGATGGACCAGATGCGCGGGGGCGACCGGGCGCTGCGCTGGCTGGCAGCCAGCGAGGGGCTCGACGCAGACGCCCTCGACGTGACCGAGGCGGACGATCGGTACGTCGTCGCGCACGGAGACGAAACGGTGGGCGCGTGGCACTCCAGAGCGGGGTTTCTCGCCGCGATCGTCGCCGAACCGACGATCAGAGAGTGGGTCGACGAGGCCCGACTGGCACGGCTCCCGGACGCGCCCCGCGAAGAGCTGGCAGCGCGACTCGTCATGTGTCTCGAACGGTGTCCGACGTGTGACTCGGCGCTCGCCTTCGAAGACCGCCGCGACGGCGAGAGCGGCGTCGCACTCCGGTGTCGCGGCTGTGGGGCGACAGTCGCGGTCAGTTCGATCGCGTGAGGGAGCACGCCGTGATAGTACCCACGTAGGAATTACCTTCGATAATACCACCGAGAGAGATATTCGTCCGCACAAACCATAAGCCGACCCCGCGACAACGTGTATCGTATGTCACACGGAAGGTGGTCCCACTGAGCGTCCTCCACCGCGACCCGACAGACCAGGTACAGGTACTCGACGAGAACGGCGAGGTGCGGGACGGCGCGACGGTTCCCGACCTCGCGGACGAGGAACTCGTCGCGATCTACCGCGAGATGAAGCTGGCTCGTCACTTCGACCAGCGGGCGGTGAGCCTCCAGCGACAGGGTCGGATGGGGACGTACCCGCCGATGGCCGGCCAGGAGGGCGCACAGGTCGCGAGCGCCCACGCGCTGTCCGACGGTGACTGGGTGTTTCCGAGCTACCGGGAACACGCCGCGCTGCACGCACACGGGTGGCCACTCGACCAGATCCTCCTGTACTGGATGGGGTCGGAGGCCGGTAGCGACCCGCCGGACGGCGTCGCCGCGTTCACGCTGGCCGTCCCGATCGCGACGCAGATCCCCCACGCAACGGGCGCGTCGTGGGCCGCAAAGCTACGGGGGCAAGACGAAGTCCACCTGGCGTACTTCGGCGACGGCGCGACCAGCGAGGGAGACTTCCACGAGGGACTGAACTTCGCTGGCGTGTTCGACACCCCGACGGTGTTTTTCTGTAACAACAACCAGTGGGCCATCTCGGTCCCCCGAGAGCGCCAGACCGCCAGCGCGACGCTGGCCCAGAAGGCCAGCGCCTACGGCTTCGAGGGAATCCAGGTCGACGGGATGGACCCGCTGGCCGTCTATCAGGTCACCAGCGAAGCCGTCGAGAAGGCCCGGGACCCGGCCGGCGAGGACCCGCGCCCGACCATGATCGAGGCGGTCCAGTACCGCTTTGGCGCACACACGACCGCCGACGATCCCTCCGTCTACCGGAGCGACGAGGAAGTCGAGCGCTGGCGGCGCAAAGATCCGATCCCGCGCATGGAGGCGTTCCTGCGGGATCGCGGACTCCTCGACGACGAGTCCGTCGAGGCCATCGAGTCGTCGATCGCCGACGAAGTCGCCGACGCCATCGAGACGGCCGAGAGCTACGAGCGGCCAGCGCCCGAGGAGATGTTCGCACACGTCTACGCCGAGATGCCACAGCGGCTGCGAGACCAACTCGACTACCTCGAAGCGCTGCGCGAGCGCCACGGCGACGAGGTGTTGCTGGAATGAGCACCGACACGCAGGACCTGACCCTCGTCCAGTCGGTCCGGGACGGACTCTACGGCGAGATGGACCGCGACGAGGACGTGCTCGTGCTGGGCGAGGACGTGGGCGAGAACGGCGGCGTCTTCCGGGCCACACAGGGCCTGATCGAGGAGTTCCCCGACCGCGTGATCGACACGCCGCTGGCCGAGGCCGGCATCGTCGGCACCGCCATCGGAATGGCCGCCCACGGCCTGCGCCCGGTCCCGGAGATGCAGTTCTCCGGGTTCATGTACCCGGCCTTCGACCAGTTGGTGTCTCACGCCGCGCGACTGCGAACTCGCAGCCGCGGGCGCTTCACCTGTCCGATGGTCGTCCGCGCGCCCTACGGCGGCGGCATCCGCGCGCCCGAGCACCACTCCGAGTCGAAGGAGGCCTTCTACGCTCACGAACCCGGCCTGAAGGTCGTCGTCCCCTCGACACCCGCCGACGCCAAGGGGCTGCTCGCGGCGTCGATCCGCGATCCCGACCCCGTCGTCTTCCTCGAACCGAAGCTGATCTACCGGGCCTTCCGCGAGCCCGTCGACGCCGAGTCCTACACCGTCCCGCTTGGCGAGGCCGCCGTCCGCCGAGAAGGGTCGGACGTGACCGTCGTGACCTGGGGCGCGATGACGCGCCCGACCGTCGAGGCGGCCGAGGAACTCGCGCCGGAGATCGACGCCGAGGTGATCGATCTGCGGACCCTCTCGCCGATGGACACGGACACCGTCGTCGAGAGCTTCAAGCGGACCGGTCGGGCCGTCGTCGTCCACGAGGCCCCCAAGACGGGCGGGCTGGCCGGCGAGGTGGTCGCGACGATCCAGGAGGAGGCGCTGCTCTACCAGGAGGCCCCCATCCAGCGCGTGACCGGCTTCGACACGCCGTTCCCGCTGTACGCCCTGGAGGACTACTACCTCCCCGAATCCGCCCGGATCAAAGACGGTATCACAGACGCCTGTGAGTTCTAATTCATGTTCGAGTTCGAACTCCCCGACCTCGGGGAAGGCGTCGCCGAGGGGGAGATCCTCGCGTGGCACGTCGAGCCGGGCGACCGCGTCGAAGAGGATCAGGTACTCGCGGAGGTAGAGACCGACAAGGCCGCCGTCGACGTGCCCTCGCCGGTCGCTGGCGTCGTCCGCGAACTGCACTACGAGCCCGGCGATATGGTCGAGACCGGTGCCGTCGTCGTGTCGATCGCGACGGACGAGGCCGACGACGAGACAGACGACGAGACAGACGAGGAAGCGGCGACGACGGCTGTCACCGACGAGTCGGCGGACAGCGAGCCGTCGGCCACGGGCGGCCGCGTGTTCGCGCCGCCGAACGTCCGTCGGCTCGCCCGCGAACTGGGCGTCGAGATCACTGCCGTCGACGGCAGCGGTCCGAGCGGCCGGATCACCGAGAGCGACGTGCGAGCGGCCGGCGAAGACGCGGCGTCCGCGGACGACGCCGAGGTCGAATCCGCCGTCAGCCGTGTCGACGACGGTGACGGCAGCGGCGTGAAGTCGGCCGTCAGACGGGTCGACGACGGCGACGAGGCCGACGACGAGCCAGTCGTGAACTCGGCCGTTGCCGCTGTCGACAGCGACGCCGAGCGGGACCGCTCGCTCGCGACACCGGCGACCCGCAAGCTCGCGAGCGACCTCGGGGTCGACATCGATGCCGTCCCGACCGACGAGAGCCGCGACGGCGAGCCCTACGTCGACGAGGCGGCGGTCCGGGCCTTCGCCGCGTCGGCCGACGAGACCGAGCGAGAGCGAGCCGCTGGGTCCACGGGACGGGCCGGGGAGCCGTCGACCGCGGACGGTGCGAGCGGTGAAGCCGCGAGCGCCGAGGGCCAACGCCGCGAGCCCTACCAGGGAGTTCGGCGGACGATCGGCCAGCGGATGGCCGAGTCCCGCCGGGAGATCCCACACGCGACCCACCACGACCGGGCCGTCGTCGCGGGACTGGTCGACGCCCACGAGCGCCTCGAACCGCTGGCCGAGGAGCGCGGCGTGGACCTGACCTACACCCCGCTGCTGCTGAAGTGCGTTGCCGCGGCGCTCCGGGAGCATCCGATCCTGAACAGCGAACTCGACGCGGAAGCCGAGGAGATCGTCTACCACGACCGGGTCGACCTCGGCGTCGCCGCGGCGACCGACCACGGCCTCGTCGTCCCCGTCGTCGAGCGCGTCGACGAGAAGGGACTGCTGGCCATCGCCCGCGAAGTGAACGACCTCGTCGCCCGCGCACGCGACCGCGACCTCGCCCGCGAGGAGATGCAGGGCGGGACCTTCACCGTCACCAACTTCGGCGCGATCGGCGGCGAGTACGCCGACCCGATCATCAACGCACCCCAGACGGCGATTCTCGGAACGGGCGCGCTGAAAGAGCGGCCGGTCGCAGAGGACGGGGAGACGCGAGCACAGCGAGGGTCTCCGAACGGCGAGCGGGGAGCACAGCGACCCGCGAGCGGCGAGGTCGTCGCGAGGGCGACCCTCCCGCTGTCGCTCGCGATCGACCACCGCGTGATCGACGGGGCCGACGCTGCCCGCTTCGTCAACACGCTCAAGGAGTACCTCGCCGAGCCCAGTCTGCTGTTGCTGGAGTGAAGACAATTCGATCGGCGGACTCTCTCAGAGTCGCTGTCTGCTCGCGCGCATTTCGAGTCTTCGAGAGATGGAACCTTCGCAAACGTAGATCTCAAGACGAGATACGACGCATCTCTTCGATATAACATCAACAAGAGTATCGACTTTAGCTGGTAAATAGAGCGACAAATCACTATTTTTTATTATAAATAATTATATGAATATTTTTATTATTTGTCGTATTACGTACTGGCAATAGAATAATTGGAAATAGTCTTTAGAGAGCGAGAATAATAGAATATGGGCAGACAGACAAAGAAGTCATCACAAATACGTATGAGAGAATTCGCTACCACCCGCCGTGAGATGATTCACAGCGGGTGCTCGTTGACTGGAGCCCTTCTCGGAACAGAAACTGTATCGTCTGCCCCGGGAGGCGATGAGTGGCAGGAGTTCGGTTTCGATACAGCTAACAGCGGTAACGGCCGGGAGAACCGAGGGCCGTCTACGGACATCGGAACCAGTTGGTCGTTCCAAACAGACGACCAGATCACGTCGTCTCCCGCGGTCGTCGACGGGACCGTCTTCGTCGGCAGTCACGACGGAGCCCTCTACGCATTCGATGAGACAGACGGGACACTCGTTTGGCAGTTCGAAATGACCGAGCGCGTCCTCTCTTCGCCAGCCGTCGTCGACGGGACTGTCTTCGTCGGTAGCAACGGTCCAGACCGCGCCGTGTACGCCCTCGATACGGAGACGGGCGACGAGGTGTGGAACTACGAGGCGTCGAACTGGATTACAGCGTCGCCGACGGTGGTCGACGGTCACGTCTACGTCGTCGACGACAACCAATGGGTGTACGCAATCGACGCTGCCGACGGATCGGAGCGATGGACCTTCGCCGGGACCGATTCGGTCCAACCACCACTCAAGACTGCCGGCGTGGCTGTCGCCAACGAGACGGTGTACTTCGGCAGTCGGGACAGCACCGTGTACGCACTCGACGCGAACGATGGAACAGAACGGTGGTCGTCGTCGACCGACGGTCAGATCGGGTCTCCGCCAGCCGTTGTAGATGGGTCGGTGTACGTGGGCAGCGACGACAATCACGTGTATGCCTTCGACGCCGAAGACGGACGTGAGCGCTGGCGATACGAAACCGGCTACTGGGTGGAAGCGTCACCTGCCGTCGTCGATGGAACGGTGTACGTCGGCAGCTTCGACGGAACGCTGTACGCCCTCTCGGCTGCCGACGGAACTGTCGAGTGGACGCGAAACGTCGGTGACGAGCTGGAATCGTCGCCGGCTGTGGTCGATGGCACGGTCTTCGTTGGCTCCGACGACACGAAACTCCACGCGATTGACGCCGAGAACGGAACCCATCGCTGGGCGTTCCGAACCGGCGGACGCGTCGAGTCTTCCCCCGCAGTAGTAAACGAACGGGTCTATGTCGGAAGCAACGACGGAAACGTCTACGCGCTCAGTGGCGATGCACGGTCTGACTCGTCGATACCGGAACTGTCGATACGGAATCTGGGGATCGCTTCGGCCGCTGGCCTGCTCGGCGTGGGGTACCTCCTGCGTAGTCTAAAAACGGATACCGCTGAGACTGACACCAGCAACAGCGAGTAGACAGAGATCGACGTCGTCGAAGCTTGCTGGCTGGACTAATACTACCGGCTGTAAATCTGTCACAGATTTCGCCACCCCGGGGTGGCGAATATCTGAACGAAGTTACAGCCGGCAGTATAAATCAAGGGATACCGATCATCAACGTCCGACAAACCGCCATTCTCGGAACGGGCGCGCTGAAAGAGCGGCCGGTCGCAGAGGACGGGGAGACGCGAGCACAGCGAGGGTCTCCGAACGGCGAGCGGGGACCACAGCGACCCGCGAGCGGCGAAGTCGTCGCGAGGGCGACCCTCCCGCTGTCGCTCGCGATCGACCTCAGCACGACGAGTCAACATGCGCTGTCGGGCGAACTGGCAGTCGAGGACGCCCCGGCACCCGGCGACTGATCGACCCGAAGACATTCCTCGGTGACACCCCACGGACCGACAATGACAGTGTCCCCGGCAATCGCCACGGACGGACTGAGCAAGCGGTACGGCTCGACGACGGCCGTCGCCGACCTCGATCTGACGGTCCCCTCCGGCGTCGTGTACGGCTTTCTCGGCCCCAACGGCGCGGGCAAGACGACGACGATGCGGATGCTGACCGGACTGGTCGAACCGAGCGAGGGGACGGCCACGGTCGCTGGCGTCCCGAGCGACGACCGCCGACAGCTCGTCGACCGGATCGGTCTGTTACCGGAGGAGCCGCCGCTGTACGAGGAACTGACCGGGCGGGAACAGCTGGAGTTTGCCGCCGACCTCCGTCGCGTTCCCTTCGAGCAGATCGCCGATCGAGCGCTGGGGCTGTGCGACCGACTGGGGCTGGGCGAGGACCTCGATCGCCGCGTCGACGGCTACTCGAAGGGGATGCGCCAGAAGACCGCCTTCGTCCAGGCCGTCCAGCACGATCCGAGCGTCGTCTTCCTCGACGAGCCCACCTCCGGGCTCGACCCCCGCGCGGCCAAGACCCTGCGGGAGCTGATCGTCGAGCTCGCGGCCGACGACACCACCGTCTTCCTCTCGACGCACATCCTCCCGGTCGTCGAGGAGATCGCCGATCGGGTGGGCGTCCTCCACGACGGCCGCCTCGTCGCGGAGGGACCGCCGGGAGAGCTGATCGGATCGGTCGAGACGGAGGGGGGCGCGGACCTCGAAGACGCCTTCCTCGCGCTGACCGGCGACGCCAGCGAGGCCTATGCGACGGAGTGACCTGCGGGACGGCGCGGTGCTTGCACGCACCGAACTGCGGGCGCAGGTGCGCCGAATCGCGGGCAACCGCCGCCAGCTGGTCGGCGTCGTCGTCGGACTGCTCTCCTTTGGCCTGTTCTTCCCGCTGACCTTCCTGTCGCAGGTGCTCACCTTCGCCGAGGGGCTCGCAAGCGGGGCTCCGCCGCTGGCTCGCTTCGGGACGATCCTCGTGAGTGTCCTCACAGTCGGAGTGTACTTCGGGGCCGCGACGGCGATCAACCAGACCCGCGTGGGGGCGATCGGCCCGCTCGTGCGCACGTCGATCCCGCCGGAGGGGGTCGTCATCGGACGATTCGCCAGCGAGACCCTCCAGGCGACGGCCTTCGCCGTCGTTCCGGGGGTCGTCCTGCTGGTCGTGCTGGTGGTCGGCGCTGGGACGCCCCTGCCCGCACTGCTCGTGCTCGCCGCCAGCCTCCCGCTGCTGGTGGCCGGTCTCGTCGCCGGGCGGACGATCGGCGCGACGGTCCGCTATCTCGGCTTGCTCTCGCGACTCTCGGCGTGGGGGAAGGCGGTCGTCCTCGTCGTCCTCGCCGGCACCGCCTTCGTCGGACTCCAGACGGCCATCCCGGCGGTGATGGGCGACGACGGCGCGCCGTCGGTGTCGGCGCTGCTCCCCGGACAGCCGCTCCAGGCCTACGCCAGCGTCGTCGCCGCACCGCTGGGCGCGACACCGCGACCGCTGGGCGTGGCAGTGGCCGCGGTGGTGCTGGCCGCGGTTCCGGTCGGGCTGGCGGCGGCGCTGCGCATCGAGAGCGCGCTGCTGTTCGACGACCGCGGCGACCAGTCGGGCGACCAGCGGACGACGAGCCGATCGGTGCCCCGCGTGCTCGCGGCGACGCCCGCGACGCGCATCGCCTGGCGATACCTCCTGCGGACGCGCCGGAATCCGAAGCTCGTCTCGCACCTCTCGATGGTGCTTTTCGGCGCGCTCGCCTTCGCGGGGAGCCTCGTCAGCCAGCCGGAGCTGCTGATGGACCTGGGCCCCGGGGCCGCCGTCGTCGCCGGGAGCGTCCTCGCGGGCGCGACTTTCTGTCTGAATCCGATGGGCGACGACCGCGAGCAGCTCCCGCTGTTGCTGACGAGCACGGCCTCGACGAGACACCTCCTGCGGGGTCGAGTGGTGGGCGGACTGGTCGTCGGCGGGACCGTGGCACTGGGCGTCGGGCTCCCGCTGGGACTGGTGAGCGATCCACCCCTGCGCGTGCTCGGACGGACGCTCCTGACGCCCGTGGTCCTGCTCGCGGCGGCCGGGACGGCGCTCGGCGTCGGGGCCGTCGTCCCGAAGTTCGAGCGCAGCGAGTACATGAACGTCGAGCGCGCCCACCCCTCGACGCTCGGGACGCTCACCTACTTCTTCGGGACGCTGGTAGTGGTGGGCATCGGCCTCGCGCTCGTCTGGCTCTCGGTCGACGGGGGCGGTGGCCCGCTGCTGGTCGGGGCCTGGATCGTCTATCTGGCCGTCCTCGCGGCGACCGGCGTCGGCGGCTACCGCTACGCCGTCGGGAAGTTCGATCGGCTGACGATAGACGACGTCTAGTCGCCGGACGGCCCCGACTCGTCGGTGGCGTCGCCGGGACGGTCGTAGGCACCCCGAGCGGCGAGTCGGGCGCGCTCGCGGACGATCGCTGGCGTCCGGCACCGACCCGGCTCGCCGGCCACCTGCGGGACGGTACAGTTGTTGCAACTGGCACACAGCGCGTCCGCACCGGCGAGCAGGCGCGCGCCGAGTCGCGGCTCGGCGTAGAACGGCCGCCCCATCCCGACCAGATCCGCGGCCGGCGGCCGGTCGGCCCCACCGAGCAGTCGGTCACAGGTCGCTCGCTCGCGGATCCCGCCCTCGCACAGCACGGGCGCGTCGACCCGTTCACGGACCGCTCGACAGAGGTCGGCGTTCCAGCCGGGCTCGCGGTCGAACTGTCGGGCCTGCAAGCGGTTGAGGAGCGAAACGGCGCGGGCTCGAAGCGGGCCGCCAAAGGCCGCCGCGTACTCCCCTCGCAGGTCCGCTGCCGACCACGCCCGGTCGGGATAGGCCCCACGGACGATGCTCATGTCCCAGAACGTCGACACCGCGACCGGGACCACGGCGTCGTAGCCCGCCGCGACGAGATCGCTCGCGAGGCCGACGGCGTCGTCGAACGAGAGGTGTCGGCGGACGAAGGCCGGCGCGGCGGTCTCGGCCGGCACCTTCGTCACCAGCGCCACGTCGTCGGCGTGCTCGCGGACGGCGTCGTGGATCGCTTCGAGGAACCGCCGCCCGCCCGCCGCCGGCTCGCCGGGGTCGGGACCGAACTCGTCGTCTCGCCGATTGAAGAGGGGCGAACAGAACTGCTGGAGCAGGCTCATGTTCGCCCCCGAGAGGTGGATGCCGTCGTAGCCGGCGTCGGCGGCGTACCCCGCAACGCGGCCGAACTGGGCGGCCAGCTCGTACACCTCGCTGGTGTCGAGGACGCGCGGAGAGAGGTCGATCAGCCCCGCGCGGTCGAGGACCCGGAGCTGCCACGGCGGACGCGAGACGGCCAGTTGTTCGAGCTGTGGATTCTGGCTGCGGTAGCCGGCGTGCCACACCGCCATGCTGCGCAGCCCGCCCTGTGCGAGCTGGAGGAAGATCCGGCCGCCGTGGTCGTGGATCGCGCCGGTGAGCCGTTCGAGCCCGGCGACGAACTCGGGGTCGTGGACCCGCGTCATGTTCGGCGCGGCACAGCCGCCCTCTCCGGTGACGACCGACGCGCCCTGGAAGACGAGGCCGACGCCCGAGGCGGCGGTCGGTTCGAGTTCGTCGATCAGGGTCTCGACCGCGCCTTCGCCGTTGCCGGCACACTCCAGCAGCGGCGCACGATACAGTCTGTTGGGCACGGTGACGCCGCCGATGTCGACCGGCTCGTCGAGGCGCGCCATCGTCCGGTCGTCGGACCGAACGATCGTAAGTGTGCGGGTCGTTGGCAGTCGTCCCGGAAGCGGTCGGAGCCGTCGGGAGGGCCACGCGCGGCCGAACCAGCTACTCATTTAGTCCCCGGGATTCATGGGGTCAACAAGAACGATGTCAGACAGTTCGAGCGGGTACGATCCGAGCGCGATCGAACCCAAGTGGCAGGCCGAGTGGGACGACGCCGAGGTGTTCCGGACCCCCGACAGCGCCGAGGACGTGGAGTACGTCCTGGCGATGTTCCCCTACACCTCCGGCAACCTCCACATGGGTCACGTCCGCAACTACACGATCACGGACGCCTACTCCCGGTACAGGCGCATGCAGGGCGAGGACGTGCTCCACCCGATGGGGTGGGACTCGTTCGGACTGCCCGCCGAGAACGCCGCCGAAGAGCGGGACACGAGCCCCGAGGAGTGGACCCGCAAGTGCATCGAGTCGATGAAGGCCCAGATGAGCGAGATGGGCTTTGGCTACGACTGGGACCGGGAGGTCACGACCTGCGATCCGGAGTACTACCGGTGGAACCAGTGGCTGTTCAAGCGCTTCCACGAGGAGGGCCTCGTCGAGCGCAAGGGGTCGGAGGTCAACTGGTGTCCCTCCTGTGAGACGGTGCTTGCAGACGAGCAGGTCGAGGGCGAGGCAGAGCTGTGCTGGCGCTGTGACACGCCCGTCACCCAGCGCGACCTCGACCAGTGGTTCCTGACGATCACCGACTACGCCGACGAGCTGGTCGACGACATCGACGAGCTGGCGGGGTGGCCCGAGAGCGTGCGAGCGATGCAGCGAGACTGGATCGGCCGCCAGCACGGCGCGCGAGTCCCCTTCGAGGTGGAGGGGTACGGCGAGGTCGAGATCTTCACGACGCGGCTGGACACGATCCACGGGGCGACCTTCTTCGCGGTGGCTCCGGACAGCGAGATCGCACAGGATCTCGCAAAAGAGGACGAGGACGTGGCCCACTTCGTCGAGGAGGTCGCCGACCCCGACGGCGACGAGCCAAACGGCGTCGCCACCGACCTGACGGCGACCAACCCCGCGACGGGCGAGGACATCCCCGTCTTCGTCGCGGACTTCGTCCTCTCGGACGTGGGGACGGGCGCGCTGATGGCGGTGCCCGCCCACGACGAACGCGACCACGCCTTCGCGAGCAAGAAGGACGTGCCGATCCGGCCGGTGATCCGCCCGGAGGACAGCGAGGACGACCAGCGGGAGTCCTCGGGACAGGCGAGCGGGGACGACGGACCCGCGAGCGAGGGCGACCTCCCCGATGTCGAGGAGACTGCCTTCACCGAGGACGGCGTCGTCGATCACAGTGCGGTGCCCGAGGACGCGGCCGGCGTCGGCGGCTCCGATCCGGCCGACTACGACGGTCTCGCGAGCGAGCAGGCCCGCAGCCAGCTCGAAGACGACCTGCCGGGTGCCGCTCACGACAAGCAGTACCGCCTGCGCGACTGGGGGATCTCCCGGCAGCGCTACTGGGGGACGCCGATCCCGATGGTCCACTGCGAGGAGTGTGGCGCGGTACCGGTGCCCGACGAGGACCTCCCCGTCGAGCTCCCCGAGTTCGTCCAGACCACGGGGAACCCGCTGGACGAGGTCGACGAGTTCGTCCAGACGACCTGTCCCGACTGTGGCGGCCCCGCCGAACGCGAGACCGACACCATGGACACCTTCGTCGACTCCTCCTGGTACTTCCTGCGCTACACCTCGCCGGACCGCGAGGACGCGCCGTTCGACACCGCTCGCGCGAACGACTGGCTGCCGGTCGATCAGTACGTCGGCGGCATCGAACACGCCGTGATGCACCTGCTGTACGCTCGCTTCGTCACGAAGGCCATCTCGGATCTGGAGCTGCTCGACCACCGCGAGCCGTTCCAGAACCTCGTCACCCAGGGGATGGTCCAGCTCGACGGCGAGAAGATGTCCAAGTCGAAGGGCAACGTCGTCTCCCCGCAGAACATCGTCGAGGAGTACGGGGCCGACACCGCGCGGCTGTTCATGATGCAGGCCGCCCGCCCCGAGCGGGACTTCGACTGGAAAGACGAGGGCGTCGAATCGAGTCACCGCTTCCTGACGCGGCTGTACGACGCCGTCGAGGCTCACGTCGGCTCCCCGCCCGCTGGCGAGGCCGGCGACGTGACCGACTACGTCCGCCACGAGATCGATCGGGTCACCGCCATCGCCGACGAGAGCTACGAGCAGCTGACGTTCACCGAAGCGCTGCGCGAGACCAGGGAGTTGCTCTCCCTGCTGGATCGCTACGCCGAGGCCACCGAGCCCCACGCCGAGACCGTCGAGGCAGCGCTGTCGACGATCGTTCGCCTGCTCGCGCCGGTCGCACCCCACGTCACGGAAGAGCTGTGGTCGGAGCTCGGTCGCGCGGACGACCAGCGGGAGTCCGCGGAACGAGCGAGCGGTGAAACCGCGAGCGACGAGGGCTTCGTCATCGAGGCCGAGTGGCCGACCGCCGACGGCGATCTCGACCGGCACCAGCTGGAGCGCCAGCTGGTCGAGGACACCCGCGAGGACGTGCGCCAGATCGTCGACGTGGCCGACATCGAGGACCCGAGCCACGTCGAGATCGCCGTCGCGCCCGAGTGGAAGTTCGAGGCCCACGCGATCGCTCGCGAGTTCGACGGTAACAACCTCGTCGGCGAGATCATGAGCGACGAGCGGTTCCGCGGCGAGGACGGCGCACCGGACTACGCGAAGGACCTGCAGGCGGAGCTGCAGACCCTGACCGAGACACTCGACGCCGCGACCGAGGCCGAGGTGCTCGCGCGCGCTCGCTGGCTGATCGCCGAGGAGTTCGACGCCGAGGTGACCGTGCGGGCCGGCGAGGACGCCGACGCCGATCTGGTCCGGAAAGCCGAGCCGGGACGGCCGGCGATCAACATCGAGTGAGCGATTCCGAACGGGGGCGTCGCTGGACCGCGGGCTGTCGGGGATCCGCTTAAGTACTCGAACACACTAACGTATTAGGTATGAGGCCGGACGAAGAGGCGGCAGACGCCGCCGACGGCGAGACCGTGGGGAAGAGTGACGCCGACGCCGGGGGGCGAGGCGAGCAACCGATCGAACGCGCGACGGAGGCGCGGGTCGTGACCGACGGCGGCGTCGATGCCGCCATCGAGGGCGCGAGCGTCGAGCAGTACGCGGGTATCGTCGGGGCGCTGGAGGACGGCGTCTACGTCCTCGACGAGGACGGTCACTTCACGTTCGTCAACGAGGCGATGGTCGAGCTGACCGGCTACGACGAGACGGAGCTCCGGGGCGAACCCGTCACCAGGATCAAGGACCGGGAGACCGGCGAACGGACCGAGACGGCGCTGGCGGCGCTGCGCGACGGAGAGACAGAGGACCTCGACCGGACCTTCGGCCTCTCGGTACAGCCCAAGCGAGGCGAGCCCATCGCCTGCGAAGAGCACGTGACGGCGCTGTTCGACGACGGGCAGTTCCGCGGCGTCGTCGGAATCGTCCGGGACATCTCCGATCGACGGCGGCACCGAGAGCTGATATCACAGCTACAGGAGACCTCGCGATCGCTCATGCAGGCTCCGAGCCGGGAGTCGGTCGCGGACATCGTCGCGAACGCGGCCCGGCAGGTGCTCGGCTTCGAGCTGAGTGCCGTCCGGCTGTACGACGCCGACGAGCGCGTGTTGCGACCGACGGCGACGACCGACGCCACCGACGACCAGCTCCCCGAGCGGCCGGTGTACGCCCTCGACGAGGGCCAGCCCGGCACCGTCTTCGCGTCGGGAGAACCCGCAGTCTACGACGACGTGCGAACGATCGAGGACCCCGACGGGGAGTTCGGGCCGGTCCGCTCGGCCATGTACTTCCCGATCGGCGTCCACGGGACCCTGACCGTCGCCTCGACGACGGTGGGTGCCTTCGACGAGAACGACCGACAGGTGGCCGCGCTGCTGGCGATCAACGCCGCCGCGGCGTGCAACCGCGCCAAGCGCGAACAGGAGGTGCGAGAGGCCCGCGAGCGCATCGAGACGATCCTCGAACGGATCAACGGGCTGATCCAGAACACCGTCGAGGTGCTGGTCGAGGCCACCACGCGCGAGCAGGTCGAGGCCGGCGTCTGCGAGCAGCTCGTCGCCGTCGAACCCTACACCTTCGCGTGGCTCGGTCGGCCGGACGTGCGCGCCGAGACGATCAGCGCCCGCGAGTGGGCCGGCAGTCAGCCCAGCGGCGCGGCCACCGCCTCGGACGGCGAGCGAGACGGACCCGCCGGAGCGCCACCCATCGACGTCGCGGACGTGGCCGAACCGATCGACGGCGACACGCCGGGTGCGCAGGCCCTCGAATCCGAGGGGCCGAAGGTACTGGAGGGAGACGCGCTCGAAGACGCCGGTGGCTGGTTCCGGTCGGCCGCCGAGAACGGCGTCCGGTCGGTGATGGCGATTCCGCTGTCGTACACGGACTCGAACTACGGCGTGTTGTACGTCTGTGCCGACCAGACCGACGCGTTCGACCAACGGGAGAAGGTCGTCCTGCAGGCGCTGGGTCGGGCCGTCGCGAACGCGATCAACGCCATCGAGAGCGGCCGAATCCTCAGTGCCAACAAGGTGATCGAGCTTGAGTTCACCGTCGACGACCGGGACCTGCTACTGTCGCGCCTCTCCGGTCGAGCCGGCGGAACGATCGCCTCCGCCGGGACCGTGACACAAGAAGACGGGTCGCTGCGGCTGTATCTCACCACCCAGGACGCCGACACCGACGAGGTGATGGCCGTGCTGGACGCCGACGACGCCGTCGAGTCCGCGAGCCGGGTGGCCGAACACGACGACGAGGCGCTGTTCGACGTGACCGTCACGGAGTCGCTGATCGCGACGCTCGTCGACCACGGGGCCGTCCCGAAGTCGATCGTCAGCGAGAACGGGATCGCCCGCTACAACATCGAACTCCCCTACGAGGCGGAGGCCCGCGAGGTGTTCGGGCTCGTCGAAGACAACTACGACTCGACGGACCTGGTCGGCTACCACGAGCACGAGCGTCCCGTCCAGACCCAACAGGAGTTCCGCGCCGCGCTGGCCGACCGGTTCACCGACCGACAGGAGACGGCGCTCCGGACGGCGTACCTCGGCGGCTTCTTCGAGTGGCCCCGCGAGGTCGACGGCGACGAACTCGCCGGTGGGATGGACATCTCCCGACCGACCTACCACCAGCACCTCCGGGCCGCCCAGCACAAGGTCTTCGAAGAGCTGTTCGAAGGCGGCTACTAGGGCGCTGGAGTTCGTCGCTGTCACAGAGACGAACACCTCGAAAGCCCTCTGTGCGCCCTTTCATCCGCCAGGGCGTGGTCGGTTGAGCAGGCTACGGGAGCGGCGGACGGAAGCGATGCGCGCCAGCGAGAGCGCAATCACTCCATCGCGGCCCGGATCTGGGAGCGCAGCGACGCCTCGATGGGTGTCGGGTCCCGAAGGCGGATGTCGTCGGCCGAGAGCTCCATCGGCGATGGAGGAGTGCGGTCGACGATCGACAGCGCGGGCTCGGTGCCGGTCTCCTCGGCGACGATCGACTGGATCGACTCGCCGACCGCGGCGTTCGTGAAGGTGTACGACGAGACCGCAGCGGGGGTCTCGACGGCGAACGAGCCGGTCCCGAGTTCGCGGAGGAAGGCACAGAGATCGCCCACGTCGACGTAGGGGCGAACGATCTCGCCGTCTCCCCAGACCTCGATCTCGCCGTCGAGGGCCTGTTCGATCATGTCCTGGGCCTGTCCCCGCGGGGCGGGACCGCCGACGACGTTGGGAAACCGGACGGTCGTGACCCCGTCGTACTCGCTGACGGCCCCCTCCGCGAGGTGCTTGGAGTGGCCGTAGCGGTTGACCTGGTCGGCGGCGGCGATGCTGGAGGCGAACACCACCGGAACGTCGCGTTCGCGGGCGACGCCGACGACGGTCGCCGTCCCCATGACGTTGTTCTCGACGAGGTGTCGCCAGTCGTCGGTCCACACGTCGGCGTCGGCCGCGAGGTGGTAGACCGCGTCGAAGTCGTGTGCCTCGAACAGCGCCTCGACGCGGTCGGCGTCCCGGATGTCGTCGGCCGGATCGGCCGCGTTGTCGAAGCCGACGACCTCGTGGCCGGCCGCCGAGAGCTGGTCTGTCAGCACACCGCCGATGTACCCCGCGTGTCCGGTGACGAGCGCGTTCATTGCTCGTAGTTGCGCTGGCGGTTATTTGAATCCGGTGAAGATCAGGACAGCTCCGAGAGCGTCTTCTCCGCCCACGTGACGGCGTATTCCGGGCCGTACTCGCCGTACGCGCTGGTGTCGAGGGCTGCGAACGGAGCCGGGACCTCGACGCCGTGTTTGATCGCCGAGCAAGCCAGCTCCGCGGCCGCGGGGAACTTCGTCCGCCCCATCGCGACCTCTCCGGAGAGGTCGCCCAGGCGCGGTTCGAGGCGCTCGCCCGCGTCGACCCACGCGTCGAACAGCGCCGGCAGGTCGCCCTCCCAGTCGGCGAACACCGGACGCGTCTGCAAGCCGACGAAGGCGTCGAAGACCGCCGCCGCGAGCTGGTAGGTACCGGCCGGCGAGAGGTGGGCGTCGGTCGCCGCCGCGAACGCCCGGTACCGCTCCTCGAAGAAGCCGAGGAACTGTTCGGGAACGCCCAGCCCGGTGGCGACCAGCGCCTCGGCCAACAGAAAGTCGACGAAGTCGTCCGGCGAGCCCGCCAGCCGAGGCTTGACCAGCACGACCGGCGGATCGGTCTGACGAGTCCAGGCGACGCCGCCGTCGCCGGGCATACCGACGGTGAAGTCACTCGACGCGAACGCGTGGAGCTCTGCGGGCGCGTCGTCGGGCACCCACTCGTCGGGAGAGGACAGCGGAGCCACGTCGTCGGTGACCAGCAGGAGCTCCTCGGCAACAGCCGGATCCAGCGTCTCGAAGTCCCGCTCGCAGTCCAGCACGAGGGCGTCGGGCGCGTGGCGCTCGCGGACGGCCGCCAGCTCCCCGTCGAGGGAGCGCTCGCTGAACATCTACGCGAGCGCGAGGTTCGCGATCAGTGCCAGCGACAGCAGCGCCGAGACGGCGATGGTCCCGAGGACGATCTTCGTTGGGTTGCTCATACCGGTTGCTGGGTCGGGTTCGGCATTAAAGCTTCAGTTCTAGTCGTCGGCCCCCACGCCGGAGGCCCGCGCGACGGCGCGCCACTTTCCCGTCCAGAAGCGACCGGTGTTGACCGCGGCCTTGACGTAGTAGTCGCCGACGATGGCCGCGAAGATGGCGGGCAGTCCCCAGCCCATGCCGGGCGTGAGGGTGATCCCGAGGACGGGGACCGTCACGGCGAAGCCAACGGGGAGCGCGAGGACGGCGACGGGGATGCGATAGAGGTAGGAGCCGACGAAGGTGCCATAGAGGGGCCAGCGGGTGTCCCCAGCGCCCCGGAGGCTGCCACGCATCGTCCGAGAGACGCTGAAGCCGGCGACCGCCAGCGCGAACACGCGGATGAACGTGACCGTCAAGTCCGGGTACTCCGTCCCGAAGAGCAGCGAGATGGGACGGGCAAAGACCACCAGCACGGCGGCGATCAGCAGCTGCGTGACCAGCGCGATCCGCAGCGTCTGCCAGCCGTACTCCCCGGCGTCGGTGTCGTCGCCGGCCCCGACGTACTGGCCCACGAGCGTGCTGGCGGCCGTCGAGTACCCCCAGGCGGGCATCAGCGCGAGCAACATCACGCGGCGACCGATCGCGAAGGCGGCGACCGTCGGCGTCCCGAGCACGCCCAGCACGAACAGGAACGGGAAGCGAGCGAACGTCTGGAGCAGGCGCATCCCCGAAAGCGGGAGCGCGACGCGGACGATCTCGGTCAACAGACCGAGATCCAGCTGGCGGCCGCCGAGTCGGAGCGTCACGACGTAGCGCCCGGACGCCAGCAGCGCGAAGAAGACGGCCGCCGCGAGCGTGTTGGCGACGGCGGTCCCGATGGCGGCACCGGCGATCCCCAGCCGCGGCGCGGGGCCGAGCCCGAAGATCAGGACCGCGTTGAGGACGACGTTGGTCGGCAGCGTCAGCAGGCGGACGTACATCGGCGTCCGGGTGTCCGCGCTGCCGGCGAGCGCCCGCGCCGCGACCATGCTCCAGAACCGCGGGGCCAGCGACAGCATCACGATCGAGAGGTAGAGCCCGCCGAAACGGATCGCGTCGGGGTCGCCCGTGAGAAGTCCCACCAGCGGCTCGGCGTACAGCCACGAGACGGCCGTCAGGGGCACCGAGATCAGGAGCGCGAGCCACAGCGACTGCTTGACCGCGAGGTCCGCGCGCTCGGGCTCGCCAGCGCCCTGGAGCCGGGAGACGACGCTGATCGTCCCCGACGTGACCGCAAGCGACAGCCCGAAGCCGATGAAGTAGTACTGGAAACCGAGCTCCAGCCCGGCGATCGCGGCGTCGCCAAGCGCGAGTCCGACCATCGCGAAGTCGGCGATTCGCAGGAAGATCCGGAGGCCGCCGGTGACCATCACGGGCGCGGCCAGGTCGAGCGCCTCCGTCGACTTCTCCCGGTCGACGAGCCCGTACTGCGCCAGCAGCGCCGGGAAACCGTCGATGAACCGGCCGGGGAGTGCGGAGAGCCAGGCGACCAGCCGAGCGAGCAGGCGACGGGCCATCGAGACGAAATGGAGACCGAACGCTACTGAGGGTTTCGCTGGCGATAGACGAACCGTCGAAATCGAACGCGAAGGCGGCCGTCAGTCGTCCTGTGCGGGCGCTTTCGCCTGCTCCTCGTCTTCGTCGGCGATCTCGGCGCGCGGGAAGTTCTCGATGGTCGCCGAGCGGAACCCGTCCTTGTCGAACTCGTAGTCGTCGCCCAGCGCCTCGACGAGGTGCTCGGTGTCGCGCATGGCGTTTTTCAGGCTCGTGGAGGCACCCGGCGAGGGCGTGATGTTGAAGATCACGTCGTCGTCGGTGATCTTGGCCTCGCCCATGTCCAGGGTCTTGTTGTCGGTGTCGACGATCTGTGGACGGACGCCGCCGTACCCCTTCGCGCGGTCGATGTCGTCCAGTTCGGCGGTCGGAACGACCTTCTGGACGTGGGGCAGGAAGGCCCGCTTGCCGACCTCGGGCAGGTCGTAGACGAGGTTCTTCAGCACGTAGGGCAGCAGGATGCGATCGGCGAGGATGTTGGCGTAGCTCAGGAACGAGTGGACGTTCAGGCCGAACACGTCGAAGAAGTCACTGACGGTCGAGAGTTCGCCCCGTTCGAGCGCGGGGACGAGCTTGGCCGTCGGTCCGAAGCGCGTGACCGAGTCGTCGTGTACGTCGGCGTCGCCGTGGACCGCCGCGAAGGGCAGCTTCTTCATCTGGAGGGTGTACACCTTGCCGTTGAGGAAGTCGTCGGCCAGGAAGAAACTGCCCGCGACGGGCAATAGCGACATCCCCTCGCCGTAGCCCATCTCCTTGGCGATCTGGAGGCTGTGAGAGCCCGCGGCGACGACGGCCGCGTCGGACTCGAACCAGCCCGCGTCGGTCTGGAAGATGTAGCCGTCCTCGGTGTCGTCCATCTGGGTGACCTCGGTGCCGGTGAACACGTCGACGCCGTCGATCTCCTCGGCGTCCTCGACGAACGAGTGGGAAACGTCGCCGTAGTCGACGACGTAGCCGTCCGGGGTCTGGAGCGCGAGCATCTCCTCGGTCGGGTCTCGGCCCTCGACGACCTTCGGCTCGATCTCGGCGATCTCGTCGCGGTCGATGGCGTCGAGTTTGGGGAACAGGTCGCCAAAGCCCTCCTCGTAGTAGCGGTCTTCGAGGCTCTGGACCTCCTCGTCCCCGACGGCCAGCACCATCTTCGAGCGCTTGCTGTGCATCTCGCGGTCCGGGTCCACGTTTTCGAGATAGCCCGCGAGCATCTCCGCGCCCTCCTTGACCTGCTCGGCTTTTTCGAGCGTGTAGTTGGTCTCGATGTCGCCGAAGTGTAAGGTCTGGGAGTTGTTCGTGTGATGCGAGTTGATCGCCGCAATCTCCGATTCCTTCTCGACGAGCGCGATTTTCTCGATGTCGGTGAAGTTCGCGACCGTGTAGAGAAGCGATGCGCCACTGATCCCACCGCCGACGATAACGAGGTCGTATTGCTCTGTCATGATTAGTTCCTAGCCACCGCAGTGCGAACTGCTCACACCCCGAATGTACGATCTGTGCTATTTAAGCCTCTCCACTCGCCAATCTGTGTATAAGATGATACGTTTGCGCTGTCAGTGTGTCTCGTTTAGACGGTAACACCACCGTCGCAGGTACCACATCGCTCGAAGACTCTCTCTCGTGACCGACCGCTCACGGAATCAGTTGCTCGCCGTCGTCGTCGTAGACGGCGATGGCGTCGACGGGACAGGAGCGGGCCGCGAACTTCGCGTCGAGTTCCGCTCCGTCGGGGACCTCTCGGACGAAGACGCCGTCGTCGGTCTCCTCGCTGTCGGCCAGGACGGCCTTGCCGGCGTCCTCGTCGCGTTCGAACTCGTCCCACTCGGCGACGCACTGGAACATCCCGATACAGGTGTCCCGGTCGTACTCGATTCGCATACCCGCGCTTGCGGCCTCTCGGGCAAAGTGCTGTCGCCATCGACCACGATCGCGACGCGAGGGCGACAGTTTAAACCACCGGAGGAGCCAAGCGAGGCGTAATGGACGTTGCGGACCTGCCAGGTGTTCCGTCGTGGCTGCCAGAGCACCTGCAGTCGGCGGGGATCGAGGCACTGTACCCACCGCAGGCCGAGGCCGTCGAGGCCGGCGTCACGCGGGGCGAGAACCTCGTCGCCAGCATCCCGACCGCCAGCGGCAAGACTCTGATCGCCCAGCTGGCGATGCTGTCGGCGATCACGGACGCCGCGGGAGCGAGCGAGCGGGAGCGAAGCGACCCGGAGACGCCTCCTGCAGACGGCGACGGCACCGCCCTCGGCGGCACGGCGCTGTACATCGTCCCACTGCGGGCGCTTGCCAGCGAGAAGCAGGCCGAGTTCGAGGAGTTCGAGCAGTACGGGCTCGACGTGGGCGTCTCGACGGGCAACTACGAATCCGACGGCGGGTGGCTCGCCGACAAGGACATCGTCGTCGCTACCAGCGAGAAAGTCGACTCGCTGGTGCGCAACGACGCGCCGTGGCTCGACGACCTGGCCTGTGTCGTCAGCGACGAGGTCCACCTCGTCGACGACGCCGAACGCGGACCGACGCTGGAGGTGACCCTCGCGAAGCTCCGTCGGATCAACCCCGACATGCAGACGGTGGCGCTGTCGGCGACGATCGGCAACGCCGACGTGCTCGCCGAGTGGCTCGACGCCGAACTCGTCGACTCGGACTGGCGGCCCATCAGCCTGAAGAAGGGGGTCCACTTCGGACAGGCGCTCCACCTCGAAGACGGCAGCCAGTCGGAGCTGCCGGTCCGCAACAGCGAGAAGCAGACCGCCGCCATCGTCCGGGACACCCTCGACGACGACGGCTCGACGCTGGTGTTCGTCAACTCCCGGCGCAACGCGGAGGCCGCCGCGGGACGGCTGGCCAGCGTCACACGCGAGGCCCTGACTCCGGCGGAGCGAGAGCAACTCGCGGACGTGGCCGCGGAGATCAGAGACGTGAGCGACACCGAGACGAGCGACGACCTGGCCGACGCCGTCGCCGACGGAGCCGCCTTCCACCACGCCGGGATCGCGAGCGGGCACAGAGAACTCGTCGAGGACGCCTTCCGCGACCGCCTGCTGAAGGTCGTCAGCGCCACCCCGACGCTGGCGGCGGGAGTCAACACGCCCAGCCGCCGGGTCGTGGTCCGGGACTGGCGACGCTACGACGGCACCGCTGGCGGAATGCAGCCCCTCTCGGTGCTCGAAGTCCACCAGATGATGGGGCGGGCCGGCCGTCCGGGGCTTGACCCCTACGGCGAGGCGATCATCCCCGCCGCGAGCCACGACGAACTCGACGAGCTGTTCGACCGGTACGTCTGGGCCGACCCGGAGCCGGTCCAGTCGAAGCTGGCCGCCGAGCCGGCGCTGCGGACTCACCTGCTGGCGACGGTCGCGAGCGGCTTCGCCCGCTCTCGGGACGGGCTGCTGGAGTTTCTCGAACGCACTCTCTACGCGACACAGACCGACGAGAGCGGGCGGCTGGCACGAGTCGTCGACGAGGTGCTGGGCTACCTGCAGCGCAACGACTTTCTGGAGCGTGACGGCGAGGAACTCTCGGCGACCTCGCTCGGACACACCGTGTCCCGGCTCTACCTCGATCCGATGAGCGCCGCCGAGATCATCGACGGTCTGCGGTCGGGCGGTGGATCTGCCGCCAACGGCGACGACGCGAGCGAGGAACCGGCCGGATTCACGACCGCGAGCGACCTCGCCGACGAGGCGGGCGGCGACGAAGCGAAGGACCCGACCGCGATGGGACTGTACCACCTCGTCGCGCGCACCCCGGACATGTACGAGCTGTACCTCCGTTCTGGCGACGAGGAGGAGTACAGCCAGATCGCCTTCGAGCGTGAGGCGGAGTTCCTCGGGCGCATGCCGTCGGAGTTCGAAGACGACCGCTTCGAGGACTGGCTCGCCGCGCTCAAGACCGCACGCTTGCTGGAAGACTGGGCCAGCGAGGTCGACGAGGACGAGATCACCGACCGCTACGGCGTCGGCCCCGGCGACATCCGCGGCAAGGTCGAGTCCGCCCAGTGGCTGCTGGGGGCCGCCGAGTCGCTGGCGAGCGAACTCGGGCTCGACGCCGCGCCGGCCATCCGGCGCGCCCGGACCCGAGTCGAGCACGGCGTCCGCGAGGAGCTGGTCGATCTGGCTGGCGTCCGCGGCGTCGGGCGCAAGCGCGCACGCCGGCTGTTCGACGCCGGCATCGAGAGCCGTGCCGACCTCCGGGACGCCGAGAAGTCGGTCGTGCTGGCGGCGCTGCGAGGCAGAGCCAAGACCGCCGAGAACGTCCTGGAGAACGCCGGCCACCGCGATCCGTCGATGGACGGCATCGAGCCCTCCGAGGAAGTGTCCTACGAGCGAAGCGACAGCGACGGTCGAGCGTCGGACGGCGAGGAGGCGACAGACGACCAGACCAGCCTGGGTGATTTCTGATGCAGCTGATCGAAGGCACTGCGACCGTCGACGACGTGGACGAGTTCGTCGAACGGCTCGGATCGCTGGGCGAGGACCACGGCGTCGTCGTCCAGGCGTTCGACGCCCGCTACGTCGTCGACCGACGGCACCTCGAACGGGCGGTCGAGTTGGCCGATCGCGCGTTCGACCGCGGCGAGTCGATCGCCCGCGACCGGGCCGTCGAGATCCTGCTGTACGCCGCCGGTCGCCGCCAGATCAACCGCGCGCTGGCGATGGGCGTCGGAGACGGCAGCCAGCCCGCCGTCGTCGTGGTCCACGACCCCACGGGCGAGGGCAGCGAGGCCGCGGCCGCCGACGCCGTCAGCGCCCTGCTCGAACCGGGCGAGACGCTCGGCGACTACGACGAGGGGGTCGTGCGGGAGTTCTTCGACGTGAGTGAGGCCGAGCTGGCGGCGACCAGTGGCACGCTCTCGGATCTCGTCGCCGAGCGGGTCGCCCTGTTGACCGTCGAGCGATGACGCCGCGGTCGCCGACGGCAGCGTCCGTGTCGCGGGTGCGAGACGTGTCCGCCTCTCGTCACGTATGACGATCCCCCCAGAACGGTATTAAGAAGCTATAACACCGCCTGTGGCGGGATTTTGGGTACGATGATGTACTTCGAGGGAGCCGGACTCTTGATCGGTGCGATCGCACTCGGGGCGATCCACGGCATCGAGCCGGGACACGGCTGGCCCGTGGCCGCCTCCTACGCCCTGGACCAGACGAACAAGTGGGCGTACGGCTTCGCCGCGAGCCTGATCCTCGGCGTCGGCCACCTCGTCAGCAGCATCGCGATGGTCGGCGCGTTCTTCTACGCCAAGGAGTATTTCAGCCTCACGCAGGTCAACGAGCCGATAACGGTGGTCGGCGGCCTCCAGATTGGCGGCCCCGTCAGTCTCGTGGCCGGCGTCCTGCTGATCGCGCTCGGGCTCCGAGAGTACCTGTCGGGCCACACGCACGGCACCAGTACCGGCCACGACCACGGTCACACACACGGCACGGACGACGGCCACGGGGGGCATCACCACACGGGCACCGACGATCACGGGCACGGAGACGGCAGTCACGAGCACCACAGTGAAGCCGACGAGCACGCCCAGTCGCGCGAGCGAGCGGACCGCAGCCTCGTCGATCGACTGATACTACCGGCTGTAAATCTGTCACGGATTTCGCCACCCTGGGGTGGCGAATATCTGAACGAAGTTACAGCCGGCAGTATGAAGACGGTGGTGCCGTTCGTCGGCGGCGGGCACGCGCACGGAGAGATGGACACCGACCGTGGCCTCCTGGGAATCGCGTGGTTTGCGTTCGTCCTGGGGTTCGCACACGAAGAGGAGTTCGAGATCATCGCACTCTGTGCCGGTTCGGACGCGTGTCTCGAACTCATGGGTGCGTACGCGCTGACGGTCGTCGTCGGCATCGTCGGGCTGACGATGCTGTTGATCGCGGGCTACGAGCGCTGTGAGGAGCGAGTCGAGCAGTACACGCCGTATCTCCCCGTGTTCTCTGCACTGGTCCTCGTCGTCATGGGGATCGGATTCGTCACCGGCATCTTCTGAGGCAGACGGTCGTCAGTCCGTGAACCGGGCTACGTCGTCGGGTTCTCCAGGACGATGGTCTGGTCGCGGCCGGGGCCGACGCCGATGGCGTATAGCGGCGTGTCCAGCTCCGACTCGACGAAGTCGAGGTAGTCGCGGGCGTTGTCCGGAAGCGCGTCGTAGCCCTCGCTGGCGACGGCGTCCCAGTCGACCTCGGGCCAGCCGTCGAACGTGCGGTAGTTCACCGAGCAGCGACCCCACTCCTCGGTCGTCGGCGGGACGGTGTCGATCTCGGTGCCGTCGAGATCGTAGCTGACGCCGACCTGAACCTCGTCGAGGCCGGCCAGCACGTCGATGTGGCCGACGACGACGCCGGTGAACCCGCTGGCCCGCGTCGCGTGGCGAAGCACCGGGAGGTCGAGCCAGCCGACACGGCGCGGCCGGCCGGTGACGGTGCCGTACTCACCGCCCTCGTCGCGGATGTAGGTCGCGAGTTCCTCCTCGCGCTCTCCGGCATCACTCAGCGGCTGCGCCGCTTCGTGGTCCGAGGCGCGCTGCGCCTCGCTGCCCTCGTAGCCCGGCGTGTCGCCCTCGACGCCGGCAAGCTCGGTCGGCAGCGGGCCGCTCCCGACGCGCGTGGTGTAGCCTTTGACGATCCCGACGATCTCGCCCTGTCCGATCTCGGTCGGGCCGAGGCCGGTGCCGGTACAGGCCCCGCCAGCGGTCGGGTTCGACGAGGTGACGAAGGGATAGTTTCCGTGGTCGATGTCGATGAGCGTCCCCTGTGCGCCCTCCAGCAGCACCTCGTCGCCGTCGTCGATGCGAGACTGGAGGTAGTCGCCGCAGTTGACGGTCATCTCTTCGTCGGCGAGTCGCTCGCCGTAGCCGCTGTAGGTCTCGAAGAGCGCCGTCAGATCGAGTTCCTCGCCGGCCTGCTTGTCGTAGACCTCCTCGACGACGGCACGCTTCTGGGGGACGACGTACTCCAGTCGCGTCCGCAACACCTCGTCGTCGAGCAGGTCGCCGACCCTGATTCCTCGCCGACCGGCCTTGTCCTCGTAGGTCGGGCCGATGCCCCGGCCCGTCGTCCCGACCTCCTCGTCTTTGTCCTCCTCTTCGATCCCGTCCAGTCGCCGGTGGTACGGGAAGATGACGTGGGCGCGCTCTGCGACGCGCACGTCCGGATCGAGGCCGCGCTCGCGGAGAGCGTCGAGTTCGTCGAACAGCGTCTCGGGGTTGACGACACAGCCGTTGCCGATGACGCAGGTCTTCCCCCGAACGACGCCGGAGGGCAGCAAGGAGAGTTCGTAGGTCTCGTCGCCGACGACGACGGTGTGGCCGGCGTTGTCGCCGCCCTGATAGCGAACGACGACGTCGGCACCCTCGCCGTAGAGATCGACGGTGCCGCCCTTCCCCTCGTCGCCCAGCTGCGAACCGATGATCGTGACGGTCATACCGCCCCGGTATTTTTACCCTCGCTACAAATCGGTGCCGGTTTGACCGGGCGGTCGGGGCCGACCCGTCAGTACTCCCGCTCGCCGGCTTCGATCGTGGTGTCGAGCCAGTTGGCTTCGGGTGGGAGCGGACAGGAGAACGTCTCGCTGTAGGCACAGAACGGCGAGTACGCGAGGTTGAAATCGAGCACGACCTCGTCGCCGTCGGCGAGGGTCTCGTCGGGCTCCAGTTCCATGTAGCGCCCGCCGGAGTAGGTCTGCTGGCCGGTCGTCTTGTCGCGGAAGGGGACGAAGATCGCGTCGTCGGCGTCCTGACGGTAGCCCGCGAGTTCGTACGCCGCACCGTCGATCTCGAAGTCGAACGTGACGACGCGCCGGTAGCGGACCGTCCGGCCGTCGCTGGTCTCCATCTCGACCGGCTCGGGCGCGTCGGCGACGGTGACCGTCGCAGTCACCCGGTAGGTCGGATCGGGATCGAAGTAGTCCAGCCCCTCGAAGTCGTCCCGTTCCTCGGGCGGGATCGGCGACTGACGGTGTTCGTCGAAGAAGGCGTCTTTCTCCTCGCGACTCGCTCGCAGTTCGTCGGCCCATCCGTCGGGTACGTCGCTCATGGGACGGGCTACGCCGCGGGGATGTTTATACTGCCGGCTGTCGGGCGCGAGCGAGACACGACAGGCTCGGCGACGAGAGTCACGAGAGAATGCGCCGTCCGGGAATTGAACCCGGGCTATTAGCTTGGGAAGCTAATGTCCTACCACTGGACCAACGGCGCTCGCTTCGCTCGCCCCGAGGATCGCAGTTCCTGCAGAACTGCTCACCAACGGCGCTCGCTTCGCTCGCCCCGAGGATCGCAGTTCCTGCAGAACTGCTCACCAACGGCGCTCGCTTCGCTCGCCCCGTGGCTCGCGAACAGGCACGTTCGCTCACCAACGGCGCGCTCGTTCCAACGTAGTACGTCGGGTCCACTTGAACGTAGCGCTTCGCCGGGCGACATCGCTTTGTCCGTCGCGTCCCCAGCAGCGGTCGTGTCCGATCGGCTGCCACCCTCGCTCCTGCTGTACTTCGACGCGAGCGTCCGCTACGGCGAGGACAACGCGACGCCGACATCCGCGGCGGTGGGGTTCGTCGTCGAAGACGGGACGGAGACGATCATAGAGGGATCGCTCCCCGTCCGAACGTTCGTCTCCAGCGCACACTTGGAGTACCGCGCGCTGTTAGAGAGCGTACAGGCGGTCGCGGGCCTGAACGGTCGGATCGCCTCGTTACACGTCCACGGCGACGCCGACGCGGTGATCGACGCGGTGGATCCGACCACCGACGCGACGCCGGGCGACCGGATCATGCGCCAGCGCGTCGCGGCCATCCGGGCGGCCGTCGAGGAGATCCCGACGGTCACCTACCGCGCCGTCGGGCGGGGGCGAAACGAGCGCGCCCACGCGCTCGCGCAGTCGGGCCACGCGACGGAGTAGGCCGCACCGCTGGGATTAGCAGCGGCGTCCCAGCAGGGCGGCGATCGCGAGTGCGAGCGCCGCAGCCAGACCGCCGAAGCCGGGACCGGTGCCCGTCGTCGTCACTGCACCGCCGCCCGAGGCGTCGGTCTCGGGTGGCTCGCCGCCGGACGCGGCGTCGGTCGTCGGCCGCCGGTCCGTCTCCGTCGGGGTCGCCGTCGGCGCGTCGACCGCGATGGTGCCCGCCGCCGTCCCCAGGTCGACGCGACCGCCGTCGTCGTCGTCGATCTGGGCAGCCTCGACGGCGAGGAGCGCGGTGCCCGTTCCGTTGGCCTCGACGGTGACCGTCGCGAGGGTCACGTTCGTGGTACCCGGGCCGACTGCGGACTCTAAGTCTGCGGCCTCGATCGTGATTTCCCGGCCGTCGGGACCGACGTCGGGGTCGGTCGTCGGTCGGAACCGGTCGGGGTACTCGGCACCGCCGACGGTCGCGACGCCAGAGCGGAGCGCGAGCCGGACCTCGAATCCGGCGAGTCCGTTCGGAGCCGAGTCGAGTGCCACGCGAACCGTCGTCGAGCCGTCCGGTTCCAGCGTCGCGTCGGCGATCGTGAGCGTCGGCTCGCTCTGGACGCCCCCAGCGGGCGCGACCGCCAGACAGGCCGCCAGGACGACGACGCAAGCGAGGACGAGCGGTCGAGTGGTCATCGGTCGACGATCAGATCTCCTCGTAGAGCTCGACGACGTCGTCGAAGTCGATCTGGCCGTTGTCGTTGAAGTCGTAGGCCTCCGGATTCAGGCGGACAGCGTCGGAGTCGATCGTCTCGAACAGCAAGACCACGTCGTCGTAGTCGACCCGGCCGTTGCCGTTGACGTCCTCGTAGCGCCCGTCGCTGTCGGGGTCTTCCGGGACAGCGCCGCCGCCGGCCGCGGGAGGTCCGGTGATGACGAGACCGCGGCGAGTTTCGACGCCGATCTCGACGCCCGCCTCGTCGTCGATCGTTTCGACGGACACCGCGAGGTCCGTCGTGCCGGGAGCACTGCCGGTGACTTCGACGCCGGCCAGCGTCACGTCGAGTGAGCCGGGCTGGATCGAGCGCTCGATGTCGCCGACTCGAATCGTCGCGCTCGAACCGTCGTCGGCGACGCTGACCTTCTGCAGGCCGATCGCGTCGGGGAAGGTCACGTCGGAGATCGCCGCGACCTCGGGATCGGTGAGCGAGACGGTGAACTCCCCACCGGCGAATCCACCCGGCGCGGCGTTCATCGTGAGATCGACGGTGCCGGTCGACTCCGGGGAGACGGCGACGGCCGAGGCGTCGAGGATCGCGTCGGGCTGGTAGACGTACAGCCCGTCGTTGGGGTACGAACGGGCGGGGCCGCCGAAGCCGTCCTCACAGCAGAGCACGCGCCCGTCGTCCATCACGTAGACGTTGTCGATGTTGCGCAAGGCGTCGTCGGCGTCGGCGGCCGGATCGGTGAAGTCGGGGCCAACGATCACCGGCTCAAGCGTCGAGACGTTGTAGTCTCGTTCGAGCTGGCCACGGTAGACGACGCCGCCGTCGACGCGGTCCATCTGGACGTCGCCCTCGTCGTCCGCGAGAGCGTCGTTGAACTCCGCGATGCCGAAGTAGACGAAGTCACCGGGGCTAACACCTTCCCGGCTACTGACGCCTTCGGCCTTGTTGAACTCGATGGAAGCACCGATCTCCTTCGCCGCGGCGCGCGTTTCGAGGAAGGGCACCCGCCGGAGTTCTTCGTCGACGTTCTCCGGGCCGTTCTGTTCGTACTGGTCGGCCCACTCGACGATCTCGTCGTTCGTGATGTAGTTCTGGTTGCCGTCCTCGACGACGGCTTTGTCGGCCTCTTCGAGCGCGGTCGCCAGGTCGTCGGTCCAGTCGGTCTCGGCGTGGGCTTCGAGGTACTCTTCCTGGGTCACGTCGTCGTACTCGGCGATCCAGGACTCGATTTCGGCGTTGCTGGCGTGACCGAGCTCCAGCCACTCGATCTCCAGAGAGACGGCCGCCGGAGAGTCGCGCTCGCCGCCGTCGGCGACCGATGCCGCGTCGTTGGTGATCTTCGGCGCGTACAGGGTCCCCTCGACGTCCATCGGGTTCTCGTAGCTCGGGATCGGCTCGTCGGCGACGAACTTGTAGATGCCCTTGCTGTCGCCGTCCGAGCAGCCGTAAACGGTTCGCTCGTCGGGTAACACGTCCGGTGCCTCCCAAGCGGTCCGTCCCATCACGTAGTACTTGATCGGCTCTGGGGTCTCCGCGGCCGGCTCCCGGAAGTCGACGTGGTAGCCGTAGCGGTAGGGGTTGGGGTACACGTCGCCGATCGGATTCGTCGTGTTGTTCTCGTTGTCGCCGGTCTGGTCGACCTGTTCCGCACCGAGGTAGTACGCGAGGAACTCGACGCCGTCCAGCGCCCAGTACCCCTGGACGAACCACGAGTCGTCGCCGTAGTAATCGTCGATCGCGCTCTGGATGCCCACCGGGTTCGGCCGGTTCCAGAATGCCGCGCCGCCGACGAGACCCTTGCCGGTGCCGGCCGCCTCGATGTCGCCAACCGTGCCGGTCAGGGACACTCGCGTATGGGCGTAGTTCTCCTCGGAGGAGAGCATCGTGTTCCACGGGCTGCGGTCGCCGTAGCAGTTGATCCGCGTCCCGCCGAGTTCGCGGAGCGGTTCCGTGTTCGCCAGGTTCGTGGCGTTCTCCAGGTCCGCCTCCCACTCGCCTTCCTCGGTCCGGCTGACGGGCAGGCGAGTGACGTTCCCCGGACTGTTCTCCCAGTTCGTGTAGAGATACCCCTCCGTCCCGTCGTCGTTCGTCGGGATGAACTGGTTGCAGTCGGGGTTGGTCGCGGCCGCGCCGTACTGGGTCCCCGCGAAGTTGTCCTGCGTGATCTCGGTGCCGTCGGGGGTCTGGACGACGCCGAACCGCTCGTCGCCGCCCTGAATCTCTTCCCGAGCGTGCGCGAGGAAGACGTACTCGCCCTCGGAAGAACGGATCCGTCCCTGTTCGTCGACCGTCGAGGGAACCGACAGCTCGGAGAAGTCGTCGTTGTCGCCGTCCAGTTCGAACGTGAAGCCACTGAAGTAACCCACCCCGGCCCGGTCGAAGGGCGCTTCGTTGGCCTTCACGTCCGAGTTTTCGAAGTCGCCGCCACGGTCACCCGTCGCGGGGTGTTGGTTGCTGTAGAGGAGACTGCCGTCCTGAAAGACGAACGGTCCAGTCACTTCCGCGCCGAAGGAGGTCGTCGAGAACCGCTTCAACGACCCGTTCACGCCGGGCGCACCCGGCGTGTCCGATTCACCCACTTCGTCACCACTCGCGACACCCGCGACGCTCGCACCGAGCGCCGCTGCCACCGAACTCGCCATTAGATTCCGTCGATTGAGATCTACCATCTGCGGGTGGATCCGGGGAACCGCTGGTAAAGCTCGTTTATATGAGGGGTCCGTGCGTCGACGTACCGCTGTGACCGAAATTACTAGATGGCCCTAATCAAAACTATCTCGATTGCTATTGAGAAATACGTTCACACAGCGTCGGGAGAACCCCGGACTTTCGACAGAGTCCGAGGGCGGACCGCCTCGTCGCGGCTGTGAGACGGGCGGTGTTCGGGTGCCGGACCGGTTCAGAGAGTCACCGACGGTCGGCGATGCCCTCGCGGATCTCACTGGCGCGCTTGCGGACCCGCGAGACGTAGCGTTCGGCCCGTTCGGGCTTGTGGCCGTAGAAGGAAGCGACCCACTGGGCGTCGACGCCCGGAATCGTCACGAAGTACGCCGCCAGCGTGTCCCGGCCGGCCTGGACGATCTCCGGCGGGATACCCCGACCGCCGGTCCCGGCCTCCGCGAAGCCGTTGACGTCGAAGTACACGTCGGCGTACAGCAGCGCGCTCTCCTCGTCGTCGAAGGTCTTCCCACAGTGGTCCGGCGCTTCGAACAGATACCGTGGCTCGCCGCAATCCTCCGAAGAGAGTTCGACGACCGAAACGTCCAGCGGATACGAGGCACAGACTCGTTCGCTCTCCTGTCGTTCCCGTGACTGGGACATGCCTGATCGCTCGGACGGGGACCACATCAACGTGTGTAAGAGTAGTACGGAGCGGTCCCACGGCCTCCTGTGTAAACAGTTCTCACAGATATCGACGGGTCGGAGACCGGCGACAGCACCGCGGGTCAAATCCTTTGAGGGTGGCAGCCGACGTATCGAGTGATGTCCCACACGCTGGTCAACTACGAGGACGTGGAACCGCGCGCCGAGAGCATGCACTTCCTGCGGGACGCGCTGGAGACCGATCAGCTCGGTCTGACGGTACTGGACTGCGAGCCCGGCTGGAGCGGCATGGAACACGACCACGCCGACGAGGACCACGAGGAGGTGTACTTCCTCGCTGAGGGCACGGCGACGGTCACCGTCGACGGCGAGGCCGTCGAGATGGAGTCCGGCGACGCGCTCCGAGTGTCGCCCGACGCCACACGCAGTATCGAGAACGGCGACACCGAGAGCACGTTCGTGCTCGTGGGTGCGCCGTAGCGCGGTCGCTGGCGGGTTGTAGCGAAAGAAGCGCGGTCGAACTGCGGTGCGGGCGAAAGCGGATGAAGTATGTGGAGTGAATGAGCAACGACTGCAACCGCCACCCTCGCGGGTCACCAGGTTTCCTGTTCGTTGGTCCAGAGGTCACTCTCCGGTTGCTCTCCCATATCGTGGCGCACGGACTACCGTGGAGCTCCTTCCTAAGCGAAAATGGAGAATAGTTTGGGATCTGGATAATAAAGCGAACCGCGATCCAATCATAAACTCTGAGCCTCGTCTTTGCCAACTGCAAAAATAATATACTCATAGAATCCCAGATAATAAAATTAAATCTGCTACAAAACCATAAACAACTAAGTGTCTATGAAAATGTAGGTTAGAATGGTTTAGTATAAATACAATAGTGGCAGTTGTCCGAATGGTGTTGGAGATTATAAAATAGATCCAACAGGTAATAACAACAAATGAAGATAAACAGAAATTGGAAGACTATCGCGATAGATCCGAGAAGATCGCTCGTCCCAGCAACCATCGTCCTCATTACCGGCGGTTTTCTATCGTTCGCCACGCACACGAATACCATCTCTATTCCTAGCTCATTACGAATACTAAATATAACCTCTATTGTTGCGTTCCCGGTCATCGTTGGAACTCTCTCCTACACGTATTTCCGAACTGAGGTGTCGCTGTGGGAGATCCCAGTAGTATTCTTGTGGGGGTACATTAGTAACAACATTGTTTTGTTTATTTTGTTCTTCGCGACACTCGATTCAGCGGTATCATCAACCGCATCGCCTGGCAGTGTCGGTGTCTCCCGAGGGCTTTGGTATCTCAAATTTTTCGCACTTAGTTCCGCTACGTACTCGCTGTTATATGGATTCGCGGCAGCGCGTCACCGCATCCTCCGCATTCTATTCTTTATTTTCACACCTATTTTGTACTGTATTATTATGATCGCTCTCTTAGTTATATAAATACTCTTTCTACCGGGATCGATCGTCCGACAGTACTTGCAGTAACAAGCATCCCATAGCGCGGCAGGTGTCTGTGTTCTCGTCGGCGCTGTCTGCACGCTGTCGGCTGGACGGACGTTCGAGTCGAAACGATGGGGCAACCGCTATTCGATCGAAAACGGAGAGAAACCGCGTTTTGCGGACGATCCGGGGGTCAGAGTACGGCCCTTGGGGTGATGTGTTGTTCTAGACCGAACTTCACATCATGCCGCCCATGCCGCCGCCCATGCCGCCCATGCCGCCGCCCATTCCGCCGGGCGCGCCGCCGGGGCCGCCGGGTGCGTCGTCCTCGTCGTCGTCGCTGCCGCCACCCTTGAGGTCGCCGGCAGCGATCACGTCGTCGATGCGCAGGATCATCACGGCCGCCTCGGTGGCGGACTCGATGGCCTGGGTCTTGACGCGGAGCGGCTCGACGACGCCGTCCTCGGTCATGTCGACGACTTCGCCGGTGTAGGCGTCGAGACCGGCGGTGTTGTCGCCGCCGTCGTGCTTGCTGCGCAGGTCGACCAGCGAGTCGATCGGGTCGAGACCCGCGTTCTCGGCGAGGGTGCGCGGGACGACATCGATGGCGTCGGCGAAGGCCTCGACGGCCAGCTGCTCGCGGCCACCGACGGAGTCGGCGTGGTCGCGCAGACCGAGTGCGAGCTGTGTCTCGGGGGCACCGCCGCCGGGCAGGACCTTGCCGTCCTCGAGCGTGGCGGCGACGACGCCGAGCGAGTCCTCGATGGCGCGCTCGACCTCGTCGGCGACGTGTTCGGTGCCACCGCGGAGGATCATCGTGACGGACTTGGCCTCGTCGACGTCCTCGACGAAGATGCGCTCGTCGCCGGCAACGTCCTTCTGGGCGACCGAGCCGGCGAAGCCGAGGTCGTCCTCGGTCACGTCGGCGATGTTCGAGACGATGCGAGCGCCGGTCGAGCGCGAGAGGGCCTTGATGGTGGACTTCTTCGCACGGCGGACGGCGAGGATGCCCTCCTGTGCGAGGTAGTGCTGGGCCATGTCGTCGATGCCCTTCTGGGTCACGACGACATCGGCACCGGCCGCTTTGAGGTCATCGACCATCTCCTTGAGCTGCTCCTCTTCCTGGTCGAGGAACTGCTGGAGCTGGTCCGGGTCAGTGACGTTGACTTCGGTGTCGAGTTCGGTCTCGGGGACCTCGATCGCGGTGTCGAGCAGCGCGATGTTGGCGTCCTCGACGGCGTAGGGCATGTTGTCGTGGACGCGCTCCTTGTCGATGATGACGCCCTCGACGAGCTCTGACTCGTCGGTGGAGCCACCGACGACGACCTCGAGCTGGATGTTGTCGGTGTCGACCTCGCCGTCGTCGGCGACGGACTGTGCGGCGCGAACGACGAGTTCGGCGAGGACGTCCTTGGAGGATTCCGCGCCCTTGCCGGTCATCGCCGTCGCGGCGACCTTCTTGAGCATCTCGGTGTCCTCGGGGCCGACCTCGATGGCCTGCTCTTCGAGGATCTCCTTTGCCTTCTCGGCGGCCTGGCGGTACCCCTGTGCCAGGATGGAGGCGTGGATGTCCTGGTCGATGAGGTCCTCGGCTTCCGAGAGGAGTTCGCCGGAGATGACGACCGCGGTCGTCGTGCCGTCGCCGACCTCGTCTTCCTGGGTCTGGGCGACTTCGACGATCATGTTGGCCGCGGGGTGCTCGATGTCCATCTCGTCGAGGATGGTGACACCGTCGTTGGTGACGACGACGCCGCCGGAGTCGTCGACGAGCATCTTGTCCATGCCCTTCGGGCCGAGTGTCGTCCGTACGGCCTCCGCGACGGCCTGTGCGGCCGTGATGTTCATCGACTGTGCGTCCTTTCCGGAGGTTCGCTGGGAGTCCTCTCCCAGCACGATCATGGGCTGACCCTGCATCTGGCGCTGACTCATACGTCCGATTGATTGAATGTGCTTCTATATAAAGATTGTGGACCCGGAAGCCAGACCGCCGGAAAGACAGCCCAGCCCGCATTTGACAAGGGTTGTCACAGTGGTTTTAAATACGATATCGCGAGCGGCCACGAGCGCGCCTCGTGACGGCGCTGTGGCTGGGCTCAGTCGAGACCGACGGAAGCGGCGCGGGGGTCACCCGTGGAACTGGTGGTAGTTCAGTCCCTTCTGTTTCATCTCGTTGTGCTTGCGTTCGAGGAAGGAGTAGACCGAGCCGTGGGGTGCGCCTTCGAGCAGCATCTCGGCGGCCTCACGGACGGCATCGACCTGTTCCGGACCACCGATGATCCCCAGCGTCGAGCCGTAGATCACGACAGACGCACCCGTGAGTTCCTCCATGAGCTCCCGGGTCCGACCGCCCTCGCCGATGAGGCGTCCCTTCTGTCGAGTGAAGTCGTTCTGGTTGCGAGAGGCGGCGTCGATGTCGACCACGTCGAACATCATCATCTCGTCGTCCAGCAACGCGAGCGCGTCCTCCGGGTTGAAGCCGCGACCGATCGCCTTCACGATGTCGGGGCCTTTCAGTCCCGTGATCGGGTCGCCGACGGACTCGACACCCACCGAGCCGGATTCGGAGTCGATATCGAGGCGAACTTCGGCTCGGTCCTCGATCTCGCGCATGGTCTCACCCCCTTCGCCGATGAGTACGCCGATGCGGTCCTGCGGAATCTTCACGTGTTGCATAATATGTTGCGAGCTACTGTATCCGGACAGTTAAGCGTTCGTCTGTGGCCGTCAGCTACCCGTCGGCTGCCTCGTCGGCCCGCGTGACCGTTGCGAGCAGGTCCTCGGCGGTCACGTCCACGCCCTGTCGTGCGAAGAAGTTCGCGACGTTCTCACAGTCCCGTTCGAGGTAGTCTCGCGCATTGCCGTGGTGGACCGTCACGGCCTGGCCCAGGTCGATGACGACGAGCTGGCCCTCGTGGAACACGATGTTGTACTCCGAGAGGTCGCCGTGGACGAGTCCCGCGTCGTAGAGGCGGCGCATGTACTCCCTGACGACCTCGAAGGCCGTCTCGGGGTTCTCGATGTGGACTTCGTTGAGCCGCTTGGCACGGCCGTCCTCGGTCGCGATGTACTCCATGACGAGAACGTTGCGCTGGACGGCGATCGGATTCGGCACGCGGACGCCCGCTTTCTGGGCCCGCTGGAGGTTGGCGAACTCCTTGCGAACCCACGCGGTGACGACCTTCTTCTTGTCCGAGCCGATTCCCTCGAAGCGCGGGTCACCGTCGAGATACCCCCGCATGTCGCGGAAGTCCGAGGCGTTGATCCGGTAGACCTTGACCGCGACCTCCTCGTCCCGTGGCTCTCCGTCGCCGCCCGACTGTCCCGAGGCGCTGCGCGCCTCGCTGTCGCCGGCCAGTGCGGTGTAGACGTTCGCCTCCTTGCCCGTCGAGATGGGACCGCCGAAGGCGTCGATGTGTCCGTCCTGAACCAGTTTGTACAGCGCGCCGTACGTGGCGTCGTCGAACACCGACGCCGTCACTTTGAACTGCTCGGTGTTCTTGATCCGCTTGCGAAACTCGCTGAACTCGCGGTCGCGCGTCCGCGCGATCTCGTCTGCCTCGGTGTCAGAAACGTCGATCGACTCCCACTCGTCACCGACGCCGTCGGCCTCCTCGGTGTCGACGAGCCCGAAGTCGCCGTCGTCGCTCATCGGTCGCCCCCGAACGGTGGCGGCGTCATGTGTGCGTGGCCATCGTTACTCCTGGATGTGGCCCTCTTCTTTGAGCTGGTCGGCCTCCTGCTTGTCGTAGCGCCAGGTGATGTCGGCCTTCTCGTCTTGCCAGTCCCACGGTTCGACGAGGACAACGTCGTCTTCGCGGATCCAGATGCGCTTTTGCATCTTCCCGGGGATGCGAGCGGTGCGTTCGACGCCGTCCATACAGCGTACTTTGACGCGGTTGGCTCCGAGCATGTTCGTGACGATGGCGAACACCTCGTCGTCTTCGGGCATCCGGAGGTTCTTGCGGCCTTCGTTGTCGCTCATACGCCACCTTTTGATGGCGAACGGTTTAAGGCTTGTACGGTTTTGACCGAATCGACTCGTCCAGCGAGTGGCAACGCCCAAGTTCCCCTTGGGCCTACGACCGGGCGATGAGTACGACGCTGCCCGAGGAAGCCGACGAGTGGGTCGCCGAGTGGCACGGTGCGCTGGCCGACCGGCCGGCCTTCGCCGAGGCGGCCGCCGACTTCGCCGCGACCTTCCGCTTCGAGATCACGCCGGACGACGCGTACGACGGCGATCCGATCGTCGTCCGACTGGTCGTCGACGACGGGGCGTGTCCCGTCGCCGAACTCGCAACGGAGTTCGACTACGACTTCGCGCTCCGTGGTCCCTACGAGGCCTGGAAGGCGATGTTGCGGGGCGAACTCGACGCGGCCGAGGCCGTCATGGACGGCCCCTTCAGAGTCGAGGGGAACACGATCGAGTTGCTCCAGCATCAAGAGGCCGTCGCGGAGCTCGTGCGGGCAGCCCGAGACGTGGACACGACGTTCGCGCACTGAGAGTCGTCGTTTCGCTCGCTCGATCGGCTATGTTCAAATAAGTGGCCACAGGACAGGCGTACAGGCAGGGGAACACTCGCTTTGCTCATCTCTCGACACTGCTTCGCTGACCGCAGTATCTTGTTGGACCACCGCAACGACGACGACAGCACTACGAACGCATCCTGGCTGTTATCACAGATACTGATATATCCCCCAGAATAATAGAGCGACTCCCAAGAAAAAGAACGCTGCCGTTGGAATATCGTACGTGATTATATCTAGCAACCGCAAAACACCGTACGCGAGTAAGAGTACACCAAAAACAAAGACAGAGATCGTCACCAGGCTAGTCTTTTTATCTGAATTTTGAGTCATTAATTAGTGAATTTCAGTAGATCTACATAAAGGTCCCGCTTTATTTTTCATCCCGTGCACAGAAAGCCCGGTTCTATTCGAAGGTGGATGCTGTAAGTTGGGCGGCGATGCCCTCTGTAGCGTTGCTGGAACAGTTCGGAATGAAACAGTCCGTCTGTCTACTTCACGAACGACAGGGTGAATACGACCCACTCTCTGCGCCTTCGCGTCTAAAGGTTACTCTGACTGTGAGTGGACCGTCGGCGTTGCTGTAATAGGTGCAGCAATGACAGCAGGGGTGATCCGCGACTTCACAACGACTCCGCAACCGTTATTCTGCAAATTAATAGTTCCAATATATATTGCGACTATCCCGCCAAGAGCGACGGTAAGCGGGTTGGACATCGAGCCAATCACACCTGCACTTTTCAGGGTTGCAGCAACGACTGCTGCCGAACCACTCCCGATCGACCCGAGAGCATTGAGATCGTCGATAGTGGAATCACTCATGTACAGTTCGACATCCTTTCGAGTTCCGCCCCACTTCGTGTCGACGTTCGAGTCGTCTCTATTACATCCCAGAGCGGTGATCTCCGATGTCTCACCCAGATCTGCCGACTCAAGAGAGGTTGTAGAGGGGCTCTCGACGGAGTCTACCGCTTTAGCTATTTCCGACGGCTCAGAATGGACCTCAAAATCACCTCCTTGGTCTGCCGAGTCGGCCGTGAGAGTTTCCTGTTCGCTTGTCGTGAAGGTTATGTGTCCTGCTTCGATCGCCAAATTAAAGCTCTTGACAACGTGTGTGAACTGTTTGTGTAGTTCACGCCCGATATCTTCAGGCTCGGCGTCGAGTACAACTTTCCCATCTTCGATCACGATCCAGTCGATTGCGGGATCTTCTGTGGTAGTCGATGTGGACTCTGCTCCCCCAAGACCACTGCTAACTATTCCGCCAAGCGTTGAACCGGTGAGAGCCATCATAGCCCGCCGATTGAGATGTCTTTTTGACATCACTTCCATTCAAAATCAATAGATTAAAATAGTTTTTGGTTTTTACTTTTTGAGATATGATTATAGAACAGATATAGGAGTGAAGTAGCCTCTCAGTGGTCCGCCAGTATCTTGCTCTGGTCAATTGCAGACACAGAAAGAAATCGGAGACTGCTCTTCGAAAACGGGTTCGAATCAGATCGAAGAGACGCAGCTGTCGCCGCGGACCACAGCCCTTACCTCCCTCCCTCGCACCAGTCGGAGTATGTTCGACAAACTCGGGATCGCCGGTCTCCTCGGCGTGGTCGTCATGCTTGGCGGCATCGCGCTGGTCGCGTGGCAGGCACCTATCGTCGCCGCCGGCATCGCCTTCGTCGTCGCCGGCCTCGGACTGATCGTCTACGGGATGGTCACGAACCTGATGAGCGCCTTCGGCCTCGGCGGCGGCATGGGCGGGATGCCCTAGCTCTCGGGCCGGTCGGCGCGGTGCTCGCTGATGATCTGGTCGACCATCTCCGCGTTTTGCTCCCGTTTCCGTTCCTCGGCGCGCTCCTCCCAGTCCTCGATGGCAGCCTCGACCTCGTGGTCGCGAGCCACCGCGAGTTCGTCGACCTCCTGGACGGTCACCATCTCCGCGGGCGCGACGGGAATCCCGTGGTCGAAGAGAATCTCGTCGGCCACATCTGAAAGGCCGCCGTTTCGCAGGACGATCCGCGGGTTCACGTCCGCGAGGCGCTGGGCAGTCGAGCGGCCCGCGCCCGAGGCGTCCCGCAGCAGGATCACGTCGTCCTCGACGAGACCGACCGCCTCGTCGGCGCTCTCGATGGCACCGGAGGTGAACTGTTCGATCACTTTCACCGACACCAGTCCCTCCTGTTTCTCCGACACGTCCGCGAAGTTCGAGTGATCGAGCTTCCACAGCCCCTTGAGCCGTTCGAGCTTCGCTTCGAGGGCCTCGCGGTCCTCGCGTTCGGCTTCGAGTTCGCGTTCGAGACGCTCGTTTTCCCGCTGGAGGCGCGTGACCTCGCGGTCCTTGCGCACTTCGCGGCGTTCCTCGCTGCGGGCCTGTGAGAGTTCCCGCTCTTTCTCCGCGAGCCGGTCGTCTTTCTGCTGGATCGTCGCCTCCAGATCGTCGACGTGGCCCTCCAGGCGCTCGACGCGGGCTCGCAGCCGTTTGATCTCCTTCTCCTCTTCGGTGAGTTCGCGGGGCGTGTGTTCGGTCTGTTCGTCGCCGTCGTCACCGTCGTCTGAGAGATCGTCGAGGACGCTCTCGACGGACTCCTCGCCAGCGACGACACGGGCGGTCACCTCGCCCACGTCCTCGCGGGGCGGGACCTTCTCGGCGATGCGCTCGAACTGGTCGGCGTGGTCGTCGTAGGCCCCCAGCGCTGCCGCCATCGCGTCGCGCTCGTGGTCGTTGTCGTACCCCTCCTCGCGAGTGCGGTGTTGTTTCACGTCGATCGCGAGGTCGCTGTCTGGCGTCCACCCCGCAGCGCTGAACGAGCGGCGCAGCTTCTCGACGGTCTCCGGCATCGGCGTCACGTCCGCCGCGACGACGATGGGCCGGCCCCGCTCGACGATCCACTCGGTGACGCCCGCGGCGTCGACGGTCCGCGAGGAGTACACGTCCAGGACCTCGCCGTCGAGCCCCACGATCGCGACGGCCGTCGTCGTCCCGGGATCGACGCCGACGACGACGTGGTCGCGCCGCTTGGCCAGCGGTCGGAACTCGATCCCGTCGCGGCGCTCGCGCTCGATCTCGACGCGCACGTCGCCCGAGCGCATCCGCGAGACGGGGATGTCCTGGGGCCGGGCAGAGACCGTAAAGAGCGCCTGCGAGAAGCCGCCGTACTTCTCGGTGACCTCGCGCTCGTAGTCGAGGCCGGCGTCGTCCAGTTCCGACTCGACCGAGCGAGCGCGCTGCTTGACCGAGCCGTGGATCCGGCGAGTGTAGCGGTCCTCGGACCAGCCGCCACCGCCGCCCGTCGAGCGACCGCGAGCGACCTTCACCTCGGTCGTGTCGGTGAAGGCCGACACCTCCTGCCCGACGTTGGCCGCGGCGAGCCGTGCGGCCGCTTCCGCCTCTTTCATCGGCTCCTTGCCGTAGGGGACTCCGTGACGAGAGGCCACCCGAGAGAGGGGTTCGGGCTGCTCGGCACCGGTCACCTGGACGAGCTTGGTCTCGTCGGGGAGGCTGCCCAGGAAGTGGACGAGCGCGTCCTTGTCCGCCGCGAGTTCGTACATGTTGTCCGTCGCGACGATCGACGGCTCCACGTCGTCGATCAGCCGCCGGAGCTTGCGCAGGCTCACCACGTCGCGCTCGATCTCCTCGCCGTCGAACACGACCAGCGCGTAGGAGGGTGCGTCCCCGCGCACGTCGCCACTCTGGATGTCGACACCGAAGACAACCGCGTCGAGCGCCCCGGTACGCGTGTTCACGGCCGTGCGTTAGTGACCTGTGACTATAATCCCCACGCCGGCTAGGAAGAGTGATTTGGAAGACCGACTCGACTACGGACCACACCGCGAAAGACCCCGGCCGAGGGCTTTCGAGGAGGTGACCACGGTCGCCGCAGTAGCGGTCACAGAACCGAGAGCAGCCGTCCCTAGTCGTCGGCCACGGCGGCGGTGGGCTCGTCGGTGAGGTCGGCCTCGCGCCAGGTGCCCCGCGAGAACCACGCCCACGCGAGGACGGCGGCCAGCACGTTCGAGACGGCGAAGCCGAGCCAGATCCCGCGAGAGCCGAGCGAGTACGCGAAGGCGTCGGCCACCGGCGTCCCCGCGAGGATGTCGGTCGCGAGCGTGCCGACTCCGGGCACCGAAAGCGAAACGGTCGAAACGTCGACGACGCGGGACGCGACCCACGACACCGGCAGGCGGATGAACCCGAGCATCAGGATCGCCAGCGCGGCGGCGGTGAGCGTCTTGCCCGAACCACGGAAGCCGCCGGAGTAGGCCCGGACGACGCCGATGAATCCGAAGGTCGGGGCGACCCAGCGGAGGAACTCCGCCCCGATGCGGACGACCTCCTGGTCGGGGCTGAACACGTTGACGATCGTCGGCGCGGTGAAGAAGACGACGACGCCGACCGCGGCGAGGATGAGGAAGGAGGCTTTCGCGGCGAAGTGGTTGGCGGTGTTGGCCCGGTCGGGCTTGTCCGCGCCGATGTTCTGGCCGGTCATCGTTTCGACGCCGCGGTCGACGGCGATGGCGGGCATGAAGATCAGCGAGAAGATCCGGGTGCCGACGCCGAAGGCGGCGACGACCGGCGTCGAGAACGTCCCGACGACGATCAGCATGAGGTTGACCGAGATCGAGCGGCCGGTCCCCTCGATGGAGGCGGGGACGCCGATGCGCAACAGCTTGCGGACGTAGGCGGGGTCGGGGACCATCTCGCCGGGGGAGATCTTGACGCCGCGGGCCCCCGAGAGCATGATGGCGAGGCCGACGGCCATCGCGACCCCACGCGAGAAGATCGTCGCGATCGCCGCGCCCTGCACGCCCAGTTCCGGGAAGGCGATCGTCCCGACCACCGGTGCCGACTCGACCAGCGTCCAGCCGAAGATGAGGAAGGGGTCGAGGACGACGTTCAGGACGACCGTCCCGAACATCACGAGCATCGGCGTCACGGTGTCGCCAGCGCCCCGCATCAGCGAGATGAACACGAGGAAGCCAAAGAGGAAAGCCAGTCCCAGCGCCATCACCTGCAGGTACGCCGTCGCGCCGGGCAGCACCGACTCCGAGGCCCCGACGAACCGCAGGAAGTCCTCGACGAAGAAGTAGCCGGTGACGCCGAAGAAGACCGACGCCAGCACGGCGAAGGTCACGGTCTGGGAAGCGGCGTACTGGGCCTTCTCGGGCTCGCCAGCGCCGGTGTACTGGGCCACGAGGACGCTGCCGGCCACGGAGATCCCCATGGCCAGCGAGATGAGGAAAAAGACCATCGGGAAGGCGAAGGAGATCGCCGCCAGCGCCTCGGTGCTGTACTGGCCGAGCCAGAAGGTATCGGCGAGGTTGTACGCGACCTGCAGGAGGTTCGTGATGATGATCGGCAAGGAGAGGAAAAAGAGCGGCGTCCCGATCGAGCCGCTGGTCAGCTCCAGCTCTTCCGGGCCCCGAAAGACCACGGAGAAGGCGCGTCGCAGTTCGTCGAGTAGCGTCACTCCCCGATCACCTCTCGTCTGGGTCGCGTCGCGGACCGCGATGGAGGGGCCGGTGGCTGGGCGGAAGCGCTCATTACCAGTGTTAACTGACTATTCAGTCAAGAATGTTTGGATATCGATTTCCCGGAGGCCGGGCCACGACGGCGACGGTCGATTACTCTTCGAGTTCGAGGTCGAACTGCTCGTGTTCGCTGGCGGCGTTGAGCACGACGCTGGTGTTGGACTCCTTGATCTCGGGGTCGGTCAGCAGCTCCTTGATCTGGGCGTTCATGCCGTCGGTGTCGGAGAACTTCCCGACGGCGATGATGTCGTAGTCGCCGGTAACCTCGTAGACCGAGATCATCTGTTTGTGCTCGCGCAGCGACTCCGTGACCTCCGGCAGCGAGGAGCCCTCGACCTTGAGCTGGACGATGGCGGTCACGTCGTAGCCCAGTTCGTCGTAGTCGACTTTCGGCGTGTACCCCTGGATGATCCCCTGTTCTTCCAGATCGGAGAGGTGGTTGGAGACGGTGGTGACCGAGACGTCGAGGTCCTCGGCGAGGCTCCGCAGGCTGGCTCGTCCGTCGCCCAGAAGTTCATTCACTAGCTTCCGGTCCAAATTTTCGTACGTCATTACATCGTGGAACGATCCCCAGGGATTAGAATTTTACGAATATACAATTCCATCCCGTAGGCCCGGAAGCTTTGCGCAAAGCAGCAGGATTTTAGTGATAGCAGTGTTCCTCTCGGGTGTCCAAAAATGACAAGCGAACTCTCGGCGGACGCACAAGACGTACTGGAAGAGATCGAAGAGAAGAACGTCGACTTCCTTCGTCTGCAGTTTACAGACATTCTGGGGACGATCAAGAACGTCTCCGTGCCGGCCGACCAGGCAGAGAAGGCCTTCACCGAGGGGATCTACTTCGACGGTTCCTCGATCAACGGCTTCGTCCGCATTCAGGAGTCGGACATGCGCCTGGACCCGGACCCGGAGACGTTCTCCGTGCTCCCGTGGCGCAACGACGGCGAGAGCGCCGCCGCGCGCCTCATCTGTGACGTCATCGACACCTCGACGGGCGAGCCCTTCGCCGGTGACCCGCGTGGCGTCCTCAAGCGCGCCATCCAGCGCGCCGAGGAGATGGGCTACACGGTCAACGCGGCTCCCGAGCCGGAGTTCTTCCTGTTCGAGGAAGACGAGGAGGGTCGCGCGACGACCAAGACCAACGACGCCGGTGGCTACTTCGACCTCGCGCCGAAGGACCTCGCCTCCGACGTGCGCCGTGACATCATCTTCGGCCTCGAAGAGATGGGCTTCGACATCGAGGCCTCCCACCACGAGGTCGCCCAGGGCCAGCACGAGATCAACTTCACTTACGACGACGCGCTGAGCACGGCCGACAACGTCGCCACCTTCCGCGCGGTCGTCCGCGCCATCGCGGCCGAACACGACCTGCACGCGACGTTCATGCCCAAGCCGATCCCGAAGATCAACGGCTCGGGGATGCACACGCACTTCTCGCTGTTCGAGGACGGCGAGAACGCGTTCCACGACGAGGACGACGAGTTCGACCTCTCGGAGACGGCAAAGCAGTTCACCGCCGGGATCCTCGAACACGCAGAGGCCATCGCCGCGGTGTCGAACCCGACCGTCAACTCCTACAAGCGACTGGTGCCGGGCTACGAGGCACCCGTCTACGTCGCCTGGTCCGACCGCAACCGCTCGGCACTGATCCGCAAGCCCGCGGCCCGCACGCCCGCAGCCAGCCGGATCGAGGCCCGCTTCCCCGACCCGTCCTGTAACCCGTATCTCGCCTTCGCGGCGCTCATCCACGCCGGACTGGACGGCATCGAGAAGGAACTGGACTGCGACGACCCCGTCCGCGAGAACATCTACGAGTTCGACGAGGCAAAGCGCGAGGAGTACGGCATCACCACGCTGCCGTCGAACCTCGGCGAGGCCGTCGACGCCCTCGAAGCGGACGAGGTCATTCAGGACGCGCTGGGCCAGCACGTCTACGAGAACTTCGTCGACGCCAAGACCCAGGAGTACGACGAGTTCCGCGTCGACGTCTCCGACTGGGAGCTCGACCGCTACCTCGAGAAGTTCTGAGGCCACGGAACCCAGTCGTCTCGCCGTCAGGAATAGGCCAGCGACGACCGCCGACTACGCGCTCTTTTTTGTGAGGCCGTGACCTGAAAGCGGTGCCGCCACGATGACGACGCCACCGACCAGTCCGCCCGCCAGCGCGAGCGGGACCGACGAGGCCAGCAGGCCGGTCACCGCGAGCGCCGGCCCCGCGACCGCCAGTCCGAGGAGCGTGGCGAGGACACCGCTGCGGCGGGTGTCCGAAAGCGCCAGGAGGCGATCGCCAGCGACCAGCCAGGCCGCCGTCCCGCCGACACACAGCCCGACGGTGGCGACCAGTTCCGGGTGGGGACCCACGATCGGGAGACCGACCACCGCCACTGCCGTCGCGAGGCCGAAGGCCCGCCGTGGCGTCCCCAGGACGCCAACTACGACGAGGAGATACGCGAGGCCCAGCCCCGCCCCGGCGAGCACGTCGACGAGGTAGTGGACACCGAGTGCGAGCCGAGAGAGGGAGACGAGCGCGACGAGACCGGCGGCGAGCGCGACGCGTCGCCGGAGGGGGCCGGCGCGGACGGCCCACGCGAGCCCGCCGAAGACGACAGTCGTCCCCAGCGCGTGGCCGCTGGGGAAGCCGAAGCCGTCGCCGGTCGCGAGCCACGCGTACACCCCCTCCAGAGCCGCCGGAACGAGAGCGGCCTGCGGAGCCACGCCCGCGTCCGGCGGCCGGGCCAGGCCGAACAGCGGCTTGAGCGTCGTGAGCAACGCGACAGTCCCGAACAGGAGCGCCACGACCGTCGCCGTCCGCTCGCGGTCGACGCCCGCGCCGATCCGGGGCGTGGACCGACCGAGCCAGTAGAGCAGCCCTACGACGACTGTGAGAAACCAGAGGTCACCGAGCTGGGTCACCAGGGCGAAGGGAACGGCCGCAGAACTGAGAGTCTCCCCGAGCCACTCGGTGACGCCGATCGCGCGCACGGTCAGCCCCGCAGCCGATCGAGCAGGCGTCGCGGGATACCCGCGGCACCGATCCCCAGACCGGCGACGATCATCACGACGTAGAGCCCGAGCGTCGAGAGCCAGACGACGACCATCGCCAGCACGGCCCACAGCCCCTGGTCCTGGAGGTAGTAGAACGCACCGAGCGTCATGGCGGTGCCGTACAGCAAGACGAGATACGGCCCCCAGCCGCGGGCGTGGCCCCGCCGGAGTTCGCGGCGAACGTACCGGCGGAGGTCGTCTTTGACCTCGTCGCGATGGAGCGTCCGGTCCTCGACGTCCTCTCGGAACGACTCCAGTTCGGCGCGCAGTTCGTCGAGTTCTTCCTGTGTCGGATTGTCCCGCCGTGCGGGTTCGTCGGGCGGGGGCGTCTCGCCGCCGCTACCAGCCGCCTGGCGCTCGCTCGACGGCGTGCTGTCGGCGTCGTCCCCGTCACCCGCGTCCGGTGGGGGCGTCTCCCCGTCCTCGGCTGTCATCGTTGGACCGATGTGAGCGGCGGCCTGTTGTAGCTGCCGGTCCAGATCCTCGCGGCCGCCGGTCCGGGAGGCGGAACCCATATTGTGGGGGCCCTCCTTCGGCCGGACATGCAACGCGTGTTCGACGAGCGAGCGATGGAGGCGACTGCGCTCTTGCTCGTCGCCAGCGTGCTCCTGATCGGAGCCAGCCTCGCCGGAATCGGCGGTGGCGTCCCGCTCGTGGCGGTGCTGGCGCTGATCGCCGTCACGCTCGCCGCGGGCAGAGAGCGCCTCCCCCGTCCCGGTCGGCGACTCGGGCAGGACCTCGACCGCTACGTTCGGGACCTCTGGGTCGCGCCGGCACTGGCAGCGGCCGCGAGCGCGTTCGTCTTCGGGGCGACGCCCGCGGAGATCCAGACGGTCGGCGGCCTGCTCGGGTTCGTCGGCATGGTCAACTACTTCCTCCGGCCGGTGTACCACGCCGGCTACTCCCTCGCCGGTCGGCTCGTCGAGACGCTCGCCTAGGACGAGTCGACCGTCGCGTCCCTGATCTCGGTCACGTCGGCGGCGGTCTTGAACGTCGTGCCGCCGTAGTGGGTCCGAGAGGACTCGTGTCCGGCCGCCCGCAACGCGTCGAGAAAGTCGTCCATCGCGGGCGCGCCGACGCCCCAGCGCTTGCACAGGCGGTGCTGGTCGTAGTGGGTCGGCGTCGGGAGTTCCGCGCCCAGCGTCGCCAGCAGCTCGGCCGCCCGGTCGGCCGTCCCCATGTCCTCGGTGAGGTGCTCCGTCACGGCCGCGGCGAAGTCGGGCTCGCAGGTCCCGCCCAGCCAGAGCGGGCCGGCAGTCTGGAGGTGCTGGCCGCAGTTCGGGCAGGCGTCGGGCGCGTCGGCGTGGAGCCCCGCCTCGTGGCTCCGGTAGAGACACTGTTGGCAGTGGTAGACGTGGCCGAGTTCGTCGACGGCGGCGTTGGCCACGGTCGCGCCGTGGTCCAGTTCGAGGTACGTCCGGGCGTAGTGCTTGGTCGCGTGGCTGAGGATCGGACGAGCGGCCACGTCGTAGCGGGCGGCGGTCCGGACCATCGCACCGAGCAGGATCCGCATCCCCATCTCGGCGTGGTACTCGGTGTTGCGCGGGATCGCGCTGTAGCTCCTGACGCCGCTCTCGAAGTGTGCGCCACACAGCGGCGCGGTGTCGGTCGCAGTCACGCAGACGAGGTCGCGGGTCCCCTGAAAGGCCGCGTCGGCGAAGGGGATCGGCGTCCCGAAGGGGTCGATGTCGACCACGTCCCAGGGGTCGCTGTGCATCGCCACGTTGGCGTCCTCGTGGCGGACGGTCCCCGAGAGACCGTTGCGTTCGAGGTTCCGTTCACAGAGGGCGACCGCGTCGGGATCGACATCGCACAGCGTCGCCTCCCAGCCGTCGGCGGCGGCCCGGACGCCGCGGACGCCACTGGCCGCCGTCGCGTCGAGGTAGCGCTCGGCGCGGGGCTCGCGCTCGCGGACGGCCCGCAGCGTGGCGATCGTCAGGTCGCGGTTCAGCTCCTGAACGGGGTTGAAAAAGACGTTCTCGCCCTTGCCGGCGTCGGCCTGCTCCGGTACCTCGACGGTGACCTGCCCCTCTGTGACGCGCATACCGCTACTGGAGGGCGGGGAGCGAAAAGCGCCACGCATCGCGCGCTCACCGACGGTGTTTTCACCCGTCTCACGCAAGTGGGGCCAATGAGCGCGGTCGAGGAGTGGGTGTCGATGCTCGAAGCCGCGGGAGCGTTGACCCCCGACGCCGTCGACCGCATCGTCTCGGTCCACGGCGACCGCGGCCAGCAGGCCATCGAAGCCGTCGGCGAGCAGCGTGTCAAGGAGTACCGAGACTTCACGGTCGTGGTGGGCCACGACGACGAGTACGTCGTCGAAGACGGCGGCTGTACCTGCGCGGACAGCGAGTACAACCTCGACGCCACGGATCCCGACGAACTGTGCTGGCACGCCATCGCGGTCCGGATCGCCCGGGCCATCGACGCCACCGACGAACACGACATGTGGTACTCCGACGTGCGCGATTTCCTCTGATACGGGCGGGTGTCGGACGACCAGCACCGGTAAGTGGCTCGCTACCCACCAGTCAGTAGATGATCGCCGGCAGCTGGATCGTCGTCGCGTCGCTGGCCTCGGGTGCCGGAACGCTGTTGCTGATCTGGCGGCTCTGGCGCTACCGCGAGAAGCCGGGCGCGACGTGGTTCCTGCTGTCACTGGTCTGCCAGGCGCTGTGGAGCGTGAGCTACGCCGTCTCGCTGCTGGTGTTCGACGAGACGATCCGGCTGGCCCTGGAGGTGCTCGGCTGGGCGTTGCTGGCCGGAATCGCGGTGTACTTTCTCGCGTTCGCGCTGGCCTACACCGGGCGCGACCACGTCGTCGAGACGCCGTGGTATCGGGCGCTGCTGACGCTGCCGGCCGTCGCCGTCGTCCTGCTGGGCACGAACCCGTGGCACGGGCTCGTCTGGGACGACTTCTCCGTCGTGGCGGTGGCGGGACTGGCGGGAACGGCCTACGAGCTGGAGCTGTGGGCAGTGGCGGTGGCCACCGGCGGCGTGCTGATCGCGCTACTGGGCAGTCTGGTGCTGTTCGACACCGTCGTCAGCTACGGGCGACTGTACCGCCGAGAGGCGATCGCCGTCGGCGTGAGCACGGTCCCGCCGCTGTCGGCGGTCGTCCTCTGGCTCTACGGCGTCGGCCCGGTCCCCGAGCTGAACTTCGCGACAGTGCTTTTCCTGCCCCACATCGCGCTCGACGCCTACGCGTTCGTCCGCAGCGACATGTTCGAGTTCCACCCGGCGACCCGACGGGAGGGCGAGCGTGCCGCCATCGAGGACCTCGGGAACCCCGTCGTCGTCGTCGACGAGCACGACCGGATCGTGACGCTCAACGCCGCTGCCGAGGCGGTCCTGAGCGTCGAGAAGGCGCGGGCACTGACCGAGCCACTGGCCGCGTTCCTGACCGACGAGACGTTTGCGGGCCCCGACACGACCGATCGCGTGACGATCGAGACGGGGAACCGCCGACGGACCTACAGCCTCGCGACGACCCCGCTGACCGGCAGCGGTGATCGGCTCGGCTCGACGATCGTCCTGCAGGACATCACCGAAGAGATCGAGCGCGAGCAGCGCCTGCAGGTGCTCAACCGCGTCGTCCGGCACAATCTCCGCAACGACATGACGGTCGTCCGCGGGTTCGCCGAGGCCGCGAACGAGGCGACCGACGACGCGGAGGTCTCGGAGCTGCTCGACACCGTCGAGGGGAAGGCCGACGACCTCGTCGATCTGGGCGAGAAGGCGCGCGCCATCGAAGGCATTCTCGGCGCGGATCGACGGGCGACCACCGTCGAGCTATCGGCGCTGCTGGCCGACGCCGTCGACGAGGTCGACGCCGACGTACCCATCGCGGTCGACGCCCCCGACACGGCCGTGACGATCGACGCCGACACGCTCCGGGTGCTGTGTGTCGCGCTCGTGGAGAACGCCGTGGAGCATGGCTCCACGAGCCCCGAGTCCGAAACTCCTCGGGACGCCGTGGAACACGGTCCCACGAGCCCTGACTCGCCTACTCCTCGGGACGCCGTGGAACACGGTCCCACGAGCCCTGACTCGCCTACTCGTCAGGACGCCGTGGAGCATGGCTCCACGAGCCAAGACGGTCGGTACCCCGATGGGACCGACGCGACCGCGCCCGTCCGGGTCACCGCAACGGCGCACGACGGCGGCATCGAGATCGCCGTCGCCGACGACGGGCCGGGAATCCCCGACCACGAACTCGACGTGCTGGCAGCCGGCGAGGAGACCGATCTGGAACACTCCACCGGACTGGGGCTGTGGCTCGCCTCGTGGGCGACCCGGCGGCTGGGCGGAGATCTCGACTTCGCGGTCGACGACGGCACGACCGCGCGGCTGTGGCTCCCGGTCGAAGAAGCCCGCGAGCAGTCGGCCGCCTAACGGCCCACCTCACTCCGCGCAGATGTCGACGAAGTTCCGCAGAATCCGGAGGCCCGTCTCCCCCGACTTTTCGGGGTGGAACTGGGTGCCAAAGACGTTGCCGGCCTCGTTGGCGACGATGCTGGCGAAGTCGGTGCCGTAGTCGGTCGTCGCGACGACGGCGGCATCGTCGTCCGGCGCGGCGTAGTACGAGTGTACGAAGTAAGCGTACTCGCCGTCGACGGACCCGCCCTTCGCGGGTCCGTCTGCTCGTGGCAGCTCCGATCCCACACTGTCGACGCCCTCGACGAGCGGGTGGTCGCGCTGGACGTCCAGCTCGTTCCAGCCCATGTGCGGGACGGTCTGGTCGCTCCGAAAGCGGACGTTCTTCCCGGGGATCAGGTCGAGCCCCTCGGCGTCGCCCTGGCCCTCGTGGTCCGCCTCCTCGCTCGTCGTCAGGAGCATCTGCATCCCGAGACAGATGCCAAAGAGCGGCGTCCCGGCCTCGGCTTCCTCGACCAGTGCCTCGCGGAACGGACCGGCGTTGTCCATCCCTTCGCTGAACGCGCCGACGCCCGGCAGAACGATGCCGTCGGCCGCGGCGAACTCGGCGGGGTCCTCCGAGAGGAGCACGTCCGCACCGGCCCGTTCGAGCCCGCGGGTGACACTCCGGAGGTTCCCCAGCCCGTAGTCGACGACGACCACCTCGGCGGCGGTCTGTTTCGTGGCCATACGTAGCCTTCGCGAGACGCTCCTAAGTCGCTTCCTGTTCCACCGAACGTTGCCCGCGATCACGAGACCCACCCTCCTTCGTTCTCCGCCGCCGCTCGCGGTTCCGTCCCTCACCGCTCGCGTTTCGAGGGCCACCCCTCACTTCGTTCGGGCTGCCCCTCGCTAGAAATCACCGAGCCGCCGTTGTCCACTGTCCTCGTCCGTGTAGTCGGCGGCCGTCGCGATGGCGTCGTCGAAGGTGTCTGCCTGACTCCGGTCGTACAGCGTCGCCGCCGGATGGACCGAGACCAGCAGTTCGCGGCGCTGGCCGCCGATCTCGGGGTCGAACACGTCGCCGGCCTCGCTCGTGACGGCCACGTCTCGTTCCAGCAGATGCTCGGCCGGCACCTTCCCCAGGGTCACGATCAGCTCCGGGTCGACCAGTTCGATCTCGCGTTCGAGATAGGGGCGGCAGTTGGCCAGCTCCGCCTGCCGGGGGTCGCGGTTGTCGGGCGGGCGACAGCGCACGCAGTTGGTGATGCGTACGTCGCCCCGATCGAGCCCCGCCTCGCGCAGGGCGTCGTCCAGTACGTCGCCGCTGCGACCGACGAACGGCTCGCCGTCGGCGTCTTCCTGCGCGCCGGGGGCCTCGCCGACGAACAGGAGGTCTGCCTCCGGCGGTCCGGTGCCGTCGACGATCCGAGATCGGGAGTCGACGAGGTCGCCACAGCGCTCACAGTCGGTCACCTGAAGCCCGTCCATCTGCTCCATACTCGACTCTGTGGCGGGACGGACAAAAGCGCTCGTCGTTCAGACGCCCGCCACACCGAGAGCGGCGGCGACGATGGCCACGAGAGAGCCGGCCACGGCTAGCACGAGCCAGGACCCGCCGCCCTCGGGCGGGACGAGGACCGCCCGCTCGGGGTCGGCGGCGTCGTAGTGGACCGTCACCTCGGCGTCCTCGTGGAACTCGCCGAGCAACACGGTGCCGCCGCGGCGCGAGAGCGGATCGGTGTTGGCTCGCACGCGGTCGTGTCGGTAAGTCACCCCGTCGACCACGTACTCGTAGCTGACCGCGGGCGTGTAGTCCCCGCGCCGGGCACTCGTCTCGGCGTCGAGGTCCGACTCGACGACCGTGCCGATCGCCGTCGCGTCGTAGGGGTCGCGTAGCGCACGTCGAGAGTACCGGACCAGTCCGTACCCGGCGACGGCGACTCCCGCGGTAAAGAGTAGCAACAACGGAACCGGTGTCATACGAGACTGTCGGTCGGGACGGCGGTATGACTACCGATCGGCAAAAACGGAGTGAAGAGCCGATCAGGCCGAGCGGGGTTCGCTGGCCTTCGGTCGGAGCTTCTTGTAGCCACACTTGCGGCACTTCTCTGTGCGGGCTGGGTTGCGAGCGTTACACCGCATGCAGATCTGCTTGTTGAGGAGTCGCTCGGACGCTTCTTCGAACTTAGCCATACGCGTCCATTCCCGTCGGCGCGGTTAAGCGTTTCCGAATCGGCTCGCGTGCGTCCCGACGACGGCCGCGCGTATCAGACCAGCCCGAAGATGTTGTTGAACGCGAACCCGAGCACTCCGGCGAAGGCAAAGTGGAGAGCAACGAGGGGCATCGCGGAGCGCCACTTGAGCCGGTAGACGTAGCTGATCGAGAACAGATCGGTCGCGAGCGTGGCGGCGATGGTCACCAGGACGAGCAGGCCAGTGCCGGTGTACTGCTGGAGGAGCAGGGAGACGACCGCCGGTGCGATCGCCGCGTAGGCAGCCCGCTGGCTCGGGACCTCGCCGATGAAGAACACGGCCGCCAGGTGGAGGGTCACGCCGTAGAACAGCCAGGTCACGAGCAGCGTCACGGCGATCGCTACCAGCCCGCCGCCAGCGATACCCGTCTGCAGGAGGCCGAACATAGCAGACGGTACGGCTGGCCCGCTAAAGGATGCATCGAAGGCGCGCCGGCCAGAGAGAAGACGAGAGGCGTCGTCGCGCTATTCCAGCAGGCCGAGGTCTTCGAGTCGGGAGACGATCTTGTCGACGGCCTCCTTGGCGTCGTCGGGCTCTTTCCCGCCCGTGATGACGAGTTTCCCCGAACCGAACAGCAGGGCGACCACGTCGGGGTCGTCGAGGCGGTAGACCAGCCCCGGGAACTGCTCGGGCTCGTACTCGATGTTCTCCAGCCCCAGCCCGATCGCGATCGCGTTGAGGTTCAGCGTCCGACCGAGGTCGGCCGACGTGACGATGTTCTGGACGACGATCTCCGGGTCGTCGTCGACCTGGATGTTCAGATCGCGGAGCTTGTCGAAGACGATGCGTAGACTCTGGTGGACGTCGTCGGTGCTTTTCGCACCGGTACAGACGATCTTACCCGATCGGAAGATCAGCGCTGCCGACTTGGGGTCCTGCGTCCGATAGACCAGCCCCGGGAACTGCTCGGGATCGTAGTCCGCCCCTTCCAGGTCCATCGCCACGCTCTGGAGGTCGAGTTCTTGCCCAATGCCAGTCGAGGCGACGACGTTTTCGATATTGATGGTTTCCTTGGGGTCAACCATGTCTCGACTTAAAACACGTATTTAAGACTTATAAAGGTTGATGGCATGGACTGACAGATCCCACACTGATACGGAACGTTGTCGTTGCGTACCGGTGAGCGTCTACCCGTCCTAACGCTCACCGGTACATCGCTACAACCGTCCGTATGGAGCGGTCACACGGCCGTCTCGTCGTCGCTTCGAAGGCGAACGGATCGGCACCCTGAAACCCCACTGGCCCCCACCGTCGGGCGTGTACGTCCTCGAACTCGCCGGCCAGGACGATCGCTTCGCAGCCAGGGAAGCGGCCAGCGCGGCGACCGACGTGAGCCTGCTCGCGCCCGGACTGGCGACCGCACGCGGGATCACCGACCGGGTGCGCACCCTCGCGTTCACGCGGCGGGCCAGCGAGCTGCTCGCCACCTGCGAGCCGACCGTCGACAGCGCCAGCGCGACCCTCGACGCCGCAAACGTCGACCGCGCCGGCAGCGTCGCCGTCCGCGCGGTCGACGTTCGGTCGACGACCGGGATCGACACCGAGCGCGCCGAGCGCGAACTCGGACAGCGACTGGTCGATCGGGGCTTCACGGTCGACCTCGACGATCCGGACCACGAACTCCGGGCGCTGTTCTCGGCGGGCCACCAGCAGGCCACCGACGCCAGCGAAGTCGCCGACGACGCCGACGGCGTCTGTGCGCTTGGCTGGCTGGCGGCCACCTCCCGCCGAGACTACGGCGAGCGCGCGCCGATGGACCGACCCTTCACCCAGCCCGGCAGCATGGACCCGATGGAGGCCCGCGCGATCGTCAACATCGCGGGCGCACGTCCCGGTCGCCGCGTCGTCGACCCGATGTGTGGCACCGGCGGCGTCCTCATCGAGGCCGGCCTGGCGGGGGCCGACGTGGTCGGGACCGACGCACAGGAAAAGATGGTCCGCGGCGCGCGCGAGAACCTCGACACGTTCCTCGACGACTTCGCCGTCGCCCGTGCCGACGCCACCGCTCTCCCGCTCCGGGACGACGCCGCCGACGCCGTCGTCTTCGACGCCCCCTACGGCCGCCAGTCGAAGATCGAAGGCGAACTGGACGCCGTCGTTTCGGGTGCGCTGGCGGAGGCCCGCCGGATCGCTCCGCGGGCGGTGGTCGTCGCCGACCGGTCGTGGGAAGCAGCCGCCGAGGAAGCCGGCTGGACGGTCGAGGACCGCTTCGAACGGCGGGTGCATCGCTCGCTCGTGCGCCACGTCCACGTGCTTGAGTAAGCGAGCAGCCCGACGATACGATCGGGCTGTTTGGGCCAACCGTCAACAGCGAGTCCCGCTTTCGGAACGTCCCCGCCAGCGCGAGCACCAATTTGTGGAACCGTCCGCTCAGTCACCTTGGAAGAGATTTACTAGAGTGGTCCCAGCCCACCACAGAGAAACGAGAGCGACCAGACCGCCAAACCAAGCAGGGATGTCGGTGCTGATGAACATAACGGCTCCTCCGGCGATCCCGATGGCGAAGATCCCCAGCTGAACGTACCGTATGTCGTTATTCGTGGTATCGACCGTCGCGAAGGCCAGGAAAACGAGCGTGACGACTACAGGGCCGATAACTGACGTGAAAACATCTCCCGTTGTCAGATACAGAACGATCGCGACTGCCGGGATAATCATCACTTCCTTCAGTTCTACTCGCTGAACGAGTCTTCCGATAGCAGATTTTACCATATCGATCGTTCTCACCCAACATAAATATCATTTTCGGGATAAATGCTATCTGTCATTTATTACTGATTCTCTTTTTTGTCCGGGGTATGAAAAATAATCCGGTCAGTGGTCGATAATGCTACCTGTCAGCAGCCGAACGCAGCTTCGCAAATAATTACTGGCGCCGCTGCACAGAGGGCCGCTCCTTGGACAGTGGTCACGTAGCGACAGAATACGCCACAGGCTGCTGCCAGTACTGGATAGGTCGACGTGAGCGGTAGACACCGAGTCGCACAACCGTAGAACCCAAGCTGGCCAACGCCAGCGCAGATCGCGGGAATGACCGCCTTGCAAGTTGTACAGCCAATTTCTCCGTGGATGCTCTGTGGGCTGACATGGTTGTGATCTCGGTAGCTCTCAACCACCTCGGGCGTGACGCTGGCTGGGAGGTCCGTACTCTGAGCACTTATTGTATCGACTGACGGAGCCTCGGGCAGTTGTCCGGTTCGTTGACTCTGGACGATTCCGTTACCCTCTTGATGGCTGAAAAACTCATATGCAACTCGGCTCTCCGAGTCGTCGTCGGGTCGCCCACTTTTGGATGAACGGCTGACACTCGTTGGATCATCGTGAAGGGTGACCGCACTGGCAGAGACTGGGACTCGACCGGTTCCGTCGCTGGACTGGACTGAGAGGCCCGAGTCGATCTCGGTGTCCGGTTCGTCAACCACCCCAGCGAAGAGAACACCGAGATCCTTCGGAGTGGTATTCTCCCATGAGGCGTCGGGTTCCTTCAGGAGTGAGACAGCTAGTGACGGATTAAGTGAGTTCATCCTTTTGTGCTGGCTCTCAATTTCGATCGACAGGGGGAGCACGTCTTCCACTGTCCGTCCCGTCTTTTCACTCACCGTCTGGCGGAGTTCGCTAAGCGCGTCAGAGTTCTTGATGACGGAGAGATCGTCGTGAGCCGCCGAACGAAGCTTAAATTTGGAGCCTGCGAATTCCTCACTAGCCTTGCCGGGCCCAGATGAGCCTCGGTCCGCTGTGGCGATACCGACACCACCGAACAGACTAGCACCGGCTGCAACTCCCCGAAGCATTTTCCGCCGATTCATGTCACTGCTAGCACCGATTTCATTGTCAAACGGCATGCGTTCATATGTTATACACCCGCTATTTAAAAATGTTGGTTCAAAATATTAAGTATAATTAATAATCTCTATCTGCTATTTATCATTATCTTATTCTGTACAGAATATATTTATACAAGTGCGTACGTGTTGGCCAAAAATTTCGTTGCAATGTCTGTTACTTGTCGTTCCTCTCCTGCTGCTTGTTTGTAGTTCGTCAACTCCCGGTTCAAACGGCGCAGGTGCGTCCGTCAAATCTTTGAATATTCGCGCGCTAGAGACCACCACACATGCCACTCTGGTCGACACCACACGACGACGGCGACCACGTCTACGAGTGTCGCCGCTGTGATCGGCGCGTCCACACGGAACACGCACCGCAGGAGTGTGAGGGGTGTGGCGGGGCGATGCGGGCCGTCCACGCGGCGAACGCGGAGTAGCGACGACGGTCAGGACAGCGCCGCCAGCAGCTCGTCGGCGGGCCCGTCCATCCGTCCGATGAGGTCCCGGCAGCGCTCGCGGGCGGCCGCGTCGGCGGTCACCAGCACCATCCCCTCGTCGGGCTGGCCGTAGACGACGCTCGCGCCTTCTGGAACGGCGAGCACCGCCGGCAGCGCCGCCAGATCCTCCTCGCCGTCGACCCGGATCAGCGTCGTCCCGTCCTCGCCGAGCCCCCGGCTGAGCGCGCCGATCAGGGGGCCGGTGATCGTCCCAGCCGGGTTGTCGACGGTCCAGCAGTGGTCGAACCCGCCGACGGCGTCTCGAACCTCCGGATCGACCGCGGCGCGCTTGGTGCGATCGTCGACGAGCGCGACGGCGGGCGTGTAGCCGGCCTCCAGCAGGTGGTAGGTGACGATGTCGCCGACGGCGACGACCGGCTCCGTGGCGTCGGCGAGCAGCGCGTCGGCGTCGGTGTAGATCGGGCCCAGCGGCTCTTTGAGTTCGTGGCGCAACGACGACGGGAGGTCGAGGCGGAGCGAAGACACGTTAGCGGACTTTCAGTGCGTACTGGCCGGACTCGGTCACTTCCATCTCCTCGGCGATCTCGGAGGTCTCGGGGTGGGCGATGACGACGTAGCCGGCCCAGTCTTCCGTCAGCGAGGTCGAGCCACAGATCTCGCAGGACTCTTCGGCTTCGGAGGGCTGGACGCGGTGACAGTCACGACAGACGAGGCGATCAGCCATCAGCTATCACCGGCTTCCGCCTCGGCGGCGCGTTTCTCCCGTTCCTCCTGAAGCCAGCCGTGCTTGCCCAGTCCGACCTGCTTGGCCGTGAGGCCGATCTTGGAGTCGCGGGGGTTGCGCTCGTCGATGCTCTTGGTGACGATGCGTGCGCGGACGGCGTCGCCGGTCCCCAGGGTCCGGTTGGACTCGCGGGAGGCGAGTGCCTGTCCCTCCTCGTCGTAGGCCAGATACTCATCAGAGATCTGGGAGACGTGGAGCAGGCCGTCGACCGGCCCGATGCCGACGAAGGCACCGAAGTTGACCACTTCGACGACCTCGCCGTCGACGACTTCCTGCATCTGTGGGTCGAAGGTGAGCGCGTCGAACTCTGCCTCGTAGTAGACACCGGGCTTGTTCGGGAGCACTGCCCCTTCACCGATGTCCTTGACGTCGATGACGGAGACGATAGAACCCACGTCTTCGTCCATTCGTCCTTCGAGCTTGTCCTGCAGGAGCTTCTTGACCAGATCCGGAGACACGTCTGCGAGGTGCCGCGGGGGCACTTCGACCGTGTCGCGGAGTCGAACCCGTTTGTACATGTTATGGTTGAGTAATGGCGAGTTTGTTCCGGCCCCTTAAACTAATTACTGGAACGCCACGGTCCAGCAACCGTCGTTTGAGGGGTGCGTCGTTCGTCACGGCGTGTGTCACGTCGTCGTCGCCGGCCAGTTCGACCACCGCGTCGTCCGCGTAGTCGGCCGCCGCCTCCCGGACCGAACAGCGGTCCGCGAGATCCCGGCCCACGCTGGCCGCGGTCGCTTCCGCCCCCGCGCCCGCCGAGAGTTTGTCGAGTTCGGCGAGGACGGACCGAGGGACGAGACAGTCGGTCTCGTCGAATCCGAGGCGATCGAGTTCCGCGAACAGACGGACGTTGCATTCGACCGGCATCATGAGTGCGTTCGTGTCTAGGAGGATCATTCCCGGAGCGTGCCGACGCCGATGAGCCGCCATCGAGCACCGACACGTCGGTTGATCGCGATCTTCGCGCCGGCCTCGGCACAGACCGGCCGCTTGAGTGCGACTTCGCACTCGCCGCCGCGAGCGCTCGTGACCGAGCCGACCGTCGTCGCGGTCCCGATCGTCAACATGAGCGGTTCGCCGGTCGAGATCGCTTCGACCTCGCCGCCGTCCTCGCCGACGATGCGTTCGAGCAGGTCGACGTCCATCTCGAAGCGCTCGTGGGTCGGCGGGAGCGTGCCGGGCGGTCCGGCCACGCGGCCGGCCAGCGCGTCACCTTTGGTGATCGACGGATCGAGTCCGGTACCGACGCCCAGCAGCCCGCCGGGGGTGGCGGCGTCGACAGACTCGCCGCCGGCCTGGAGCGATCGCACGTCGGTCGTCACCGGCTGCCACTCGCTCTGGCCGCCCTCCTCGACCTCGCGGCCGGGGCGGAGTTCGATCTCGTCGTCGGCTTCGAGCTGGCCGCCGACCAGCGAGCCACCGAGGACGCCGCCCTTGAGGTTCTCCCAGGTCGTTCCCGGACGGTTGATGTCGAAGCTCCGTGCGACGAGCATCCGCGCGTCGGCGTCGGGGTCGCGCTCCGGCGTCGGAATCTCGCGTTCGATCGCGTCGATGAGCAGGTCGAGGTTCACCTCCTGGCCCGCGCTGATCGGGACGATCGGTGCGTCTTCGGCGACGGTGCCGGAGACGAACTCTTTGATCTGCTCGTAGTTGTCCTGGGCGCGCTCGCGGTCGACCAGGTCGACCTTGTTCTGAGCGATGACGATGTTGTCGATGCCGATGATGTCCAGTGCCATCAGGTGCTCTTCGGTCTGTGCCTGTGGCACGTCCTCGGTCGCGGAGACGACGAGGACGGCACCGTCCATGATGGCAGCACCCGAAAGCATCGTCGCCATCAGCGTCTCGTGACCCGGCGCGTCGACGAAAGAGACCGTTCGCAACGGCTCCGTGTCGACGCCGTGTTCTTCACAGTGCTCGGCCGCGGTGAACGCATCGGGTTCGTCGGCATCGGGACAGCGACGGAACGTGGCGTCCGCGTAGCCCAGACGGATAGAGATACCGCGCTTCATCTCCTCTGAGTGCTGGTCCGTCCATTCGCCTGAGAGAGCCTGGACCAGCGTCGTCTTCCCGTGGTCGACGTGGCCGACGAGTCCGATGTTCACCTCCGGTTGGTTGTGCGATGTCATCTCGGGAGTAATCTTGGTAGAGGTTCGCCCCCTGCGAGTGATAAACCTACTGTTTCGGCCACACAGCGGTCGCGTGGGAGCACGACGCACGATTCGACCGGACGCGGCTGTCAGACGGAGTCGGCGGCCGTGCGCCGACGGATGTGTGTGGCCATCGCCGCGTACTGTTTGGTCGAGACCTGCTTGTGGACGTAGTCGACGTCCGCGTCGCGCGCCTCGATCATCAGTTCGGCGTCGCCGTCGCTCGTATAGAGGATTCGGACGGCGTCGGGGACCCGATCGCGGACGCGTTCGAGGAAGGTCAGCCCGTCCATCTGTGGCATGTGGTAGTCACTGACCACGCAGTCGAAAGGGTCGTCCAGCGCGTCGAGCCCCTGGCCGACGCTGGTCGCCGTCGCTACCTGGAGGTCGTCGCCGGTCCGTTCGAGATAGGTCCCGACCAGCTCTGCCATCTGTGGCTCGTCGTCGACCACCAGTACGTCGATCGCTCTCGCGTTCCCACCGCCGTCACCCACGGATGCCATCTCCCCCCAACTATTCCCCGCCACGGTATAAAATACCATGCTATTCGGAGTGGTCGCCGCGCCGTTTTTGACCGTCGCCGCCCTGGACGACGGTGTGCGCGAGTTTGCTTTCGAGGTCGGGCTCTGTCGAGCGATCGAGCGCGACGGGATCGTGGCCCGCCAGCTCGGGGCGAGCGTCCACGGCCGCCGCGTGCTCGACGTCGTCCAGATCGAGCCCGGTCCGGCGTTCGAAGAGCGCGCGGCGATCACGCCCGAACGCCTCCCGATCGCGGCCGTCGAGGCCGACGTGGGGCCGGGCCGGGCCCGCTACTGGAAAGACGCCTTCGACTGCCACCCGGAGCGGGCCGAGCGCGCCCTCGAACTGGCGAGCGAGCGCGGCTTCTTCGAGCGCGAGCGACGCAACGGTCGCACGTACGTCCGCCAGACGACGCGCTATCCCGACTGGTTCGACCGCCTCGTCGCCGTCGAGAACAAGCCCGACCTCGATCGGCCGGGCGATCTGGAGCGCCAGTTGCGAACCGACGTGTCGCTGGCGGCCGTCGACGCGGTCGTCCTCGCGACGGCCTCACACGTCACCCGCGCCCACCTCAACCGGCTGCCAGCGGAAGTCGGCGTCTGGCGGTTCGATCCCGAGACCGGCGACCGCGAGGTGCGCCGCGAGCCCGCCCAGCTCCCGGTCGACGAGCCCGGCGTCGAACTCGTCGCCCAGGAGCCCGGACGGACCGAGATCCGGATCGTCAGCGCCCAAGAGAAGGCGCGACTCCGCCGCCGCATCGCCGAGCGGGCCTACGGGAAGGGGTGGCGATCCTACGACCTGCCGCCGTGTGAGCGCTGTTCGCCCGACGACGACGGCCTGCCCTACTGCGAGTGGAAGGAGCGACCGGTCCAGGCCAACAGCGAGTGCGACAGCGAGTGTGGCGGGTTCGAGCCCGCCGAGCCCCCCGAGGTCGACGCCGATCGGCTGCGGGCCGAGCGGACGCCCTGGGACCCCGATCCGGAAGGGAGAGCGCGCCGACAGTCGGGACTCGACCGGTTCTTGTGACGACGGAGGCGCGGAGTCAGCGCCACACGGGCTGGCGCTCGCCGTAGGTCAGGGTCCGCCAGCACCACTCGACCGGACCGAAGCGGAAGAATCGGAGCCACGCGACCGACAGCCCGATCTGGACGGCCCAGATCGCGACGACCACGCCCAGCAGTTCGACGCGATCGAGCCGCCCGAACAGCCCCAGCCCGTGGCCGTAGAAGATCGACGTGGCCAGGACCGTCTGGAACAGGTAGTTCGTGAAGGCGGTGCGACCGACGGCCGCCAGCGTCCGGGTGACGATCCCCGTCGGCCGCCAGCGCGCGTACAGCGTCACCGCGCCGACGTAGCCACCGGCCACGAGCAGGCTCCCCCAGTGGTTGAACTGTCGCCAGTACATCGCGGCCCCGGCCGACCAGTCGTTGGCCTCGACGTACCAGACGCCGGCCAGCACGACCAGGAGGCCGACGACGCCGACGGCGACGAGCCGGCGGTAGAACCGCGTCGAGCGCTCGCCGGTCAGCACGCCCCAGCGATAGAGCGCCATCCCGAGGAACATCGAGCCGCCGGCACGCCACAGCGTCGACCCGACGAAGCCGGAGGTCTGTCGCCGAAACGCCGTCGGGACGCGATGGTCCATCTGTGCGAGCCACCCCGAGCGGTAGGTCGCGACCTCCTGCTGGAGGGTCGCCGCCGGGGGCTGCCACTGCTGGGCGATCACCGACGGCCCCTGAGCGATGGCGGCGAACAGCTCGGTGGCGAACGGTGCCAGCAAGAAGAGCACGCCGAGGCGAGCGAGCACCACAGGCTCGCGGTTGCGAAACGAGACGAGCAAGAGCCCACAGAGGGCGTAGGCGACCAGCACGTCGCCGTACCACAGGAGGTAGGCGTGGCCGAGCCCCGCGAGGAGGAGCAAGCCGATCCGGCGGTAGTACAGCCCCATCGCCGCCTCGCCGTCCCGGCGCTTGCTGTCGGTAAACAACAGGATGCCAGCGCCGAACAGCGCCGAGAACAGCGTGATGAACTTCGACTTCGCGAAGACGTGGGCGGCCAGCCACGCCCAGTAGTTCGCGCCGGTGAGATCGCCGTACGTCTGTGGGTTGAGCAGCACCGACTCGGGCATCGCGAACACCCAGACGTTGATGAGGAGGATGCCGAGCACCGCCAGCCCGCGGATGGCGTCGAGGCTCACGATCCGGTCCGATGGCGGCGTGGGCGTTGCGGCGTCGCTCATCGCTTCGCCCCCGCGAGCTCGAAGCGCTGGCCGTCGACCGCGACGTCGTCGCGAAAGGCCTGCTCGGGCGGCACGAAGTGGGCGGTGTGGACGATCCGATACCGGTCGGCCGCGAGGTCGTCGGCCAGCGCGCGGGCACCGGTCAGCGTCATGTGTTTGGTCCCGAACGTCCGGGGTCGGCCGGCGTCGTCGTAGTGATCGCCGCCGGCCGGGTGATGCGAGCAGAGGTCGGCGTGGACGATCCCCTCGACGAGCGCGAGGTCCGCGCCCCGTAACACCTCGCGGGCGTTCTCGTCGATCGCGTAGCTCGTGTCGCCCGAGATCGCGAGGCTCGCGCCGCTGTCGGGATCGTCGACGCGGAGGCCGTACGAGACGAGCGGCGGGTGGACGACCGGCACCAGCGTCACCTCGAAGCCCGCCGCCTCGAAGCGCTGGAACGGAGTCCGTCCGCGGACGGAGATCCGATCGAGGTAGTGATAGCGGTCCCGGATCGTCCCGACGACGCTCGTACCGGTCTGGGGGTCCGTCTCGTCGGCGGCGTACACCGGCAGCGAGTCGACCAGCCGGTAGACGTTGCCCAGCCCGTCGAGGTGATCGAAGTGGACGTGCGTAACCACTGCGGCGTCGGGCAGCGGGACCGACTCGCGGAGGAACTGCTGGCGGAAGTCGGGACTGAAGTCGATCAGGAGCGAGTCGCCGTTCACGCGTTCGACGTGGACCGAAAAGCGAGTTCGCTCGACGCCGCGGTCGCGGGCGCGCTCGCAGGTGGCACAGTCACACCCGACCGTCGGCGTCCCCGTCGTGTCCCCCGTGCCCAGCAGCGTGACCTGCATCGTCCCCGGATGAGTCCCTCGCAGACAAAGGCGTGGCGGTCAGTGGTCGTGGTCGTGATCGTGATCGTGACCGCCGTCCGGGGTCGCGCTCTCCGCGTTCTCGTCGGAATCCGCACCGGAAATATCGCCCCCGGCGACGAGCGCGTCGTGATCGCCGTCGATCATGTCCATGTTCTTGAGGTTGTCCCGCTCCTCGAAGTCGGTGACGGCGTCACGGAGGTCCTGCTGGGTGAGCGTCGTCCGCTCCTCGGTCAGCGCTTCCAGCACTGCCTCGCGGAGGACGAGCCGGAGGTCGCTGCCGGTCAGCCCCTCGGTGAGTTCGGCCAGTTCGTCCGGTTCGAAGTCGGCGATGTCCATCTCCTGGGTGACGACCCGGAGGATGTCCGAGCGCATGTCGCGGTCGGGCTTGGGGAAGTTGACGATCTCGTCGAAGCGCCGCCAGGCCGCGGCGTCGAGCTGGTCCGGGTGGTTGGTCGCGCCGATCAGGAGCACGTCGTCCTGGATGAGGCTGACCTCGTCGATCGACTTCAGGAGGGTGTTGACCGCGCGCTTGATCGCCGCGTGCTCGTCCGACGAGCGGGTCTTGGCGACGAAGTCGAACTCGTCCATAAAGAGGATACACGGCGAGAGTCGCTTGGCCACCTCGAAGGTCTTCTCGACGTTCTTGGCGGTCTCGCCGAGATACTGGGAGGTGATCATCGACAGCTTCACCTCGACGAAGGGGAGGTCGAGGTCCTGTGCGAGCGCGCGGGCGACGCTCGTCTTCCCGGTGCCCGGCGGCCCGACAAAGAGGAGCTTCCCGATCTCGCGCAGCCCGATCTGGGCGAGGTAGTCGCGGTGCTCGATGGCCTTGACGATCTTGTGGATCTCGGCCTCCTGGTCGGGCGTGAGGACGAGCTGGTCCATCGTCATGTCGACCTCCTCGGGTGCCCGGACCTCGACGAGGTCGAGCATCCCCTCCTCTTCCTCTTCCTCGTCGAAGGCTTCGTCCAGCAAGGCGTCGATCAGCGCCCGGTCGGCGCGGGCGGGGCGGTTCTGCTGGCGCGCGCTCTCGTAGTCGACGCCGTCGACGCGGTCCTCGAAGGCCGCGGCCATGACCGGATTGCGCTGGAGGCGCTCGGCGTCGGTGCGCTTCTCGTACCACTCCTCGGCCATCTCCCGGTCGGTAAAGGAGATCGCGCCGGAGAACTCGTCGCGATCGGTAAACATCAGTCCCGAGACGGCTTCCCAGGGTCGTTCGATGCCGGTGGCGGTCGTGGCCGCGCTGCTGGTCGGCGTCAACGGTCGCTCGATCTCCCCGTCGGTCCAGAACGCGGCCCGGTATCCCGACGGGAGATCGTCGGGTTCCAGATCACGCTGTTCGGTGTAGATCTTCGTCGTCAGCAAGAACTCGACGATATCTAGCTCCGGATCACTCATTCCCAGCCACGTACGCCGGGCACGGGGATAAGTGAATCGAACCGGAGCGTCCGTGGGAGGTCCTCGCGAGGGTAAACGGACGACACCGGCCTCCGAGTTTGTGAGATTTTAACACGGCTGCGCTCCACGGTGGGTGTATGACACGGACACCAGTCGTCGTCGACGCGGTACGGACGCCCCAGGGCAAAGAAGACGGCGTGTACGCCGACACGCGGAGCGAAGACCTCTCTGTGCCGCTGATCAACCAGATGCTCGCGAGCACGGGCGTCGAGTCCGCGCAGGTCGACGACCTCGTGTGGGGGTGTGCCCAGCAACGGGGCGAGCAGGGCAACAACCTCGCACGCGTGATCGCGCTGCTCTCGGACCTCGGCGAGTCGGTGCCGGGGACGACGGTCAACCGCTGGTGTGCCTCCTCGGCACAGGCGATCACGACCGCCGCAGACGCCATCGCCGCCGGACAGCGCGAGTGCGTGATCGCTGGCGGCGTCGAGTCGATGTCCCGGGTCAAGATGGGCGAGAACACCCACAACGTCCACCCGAAGCTCGCCGAACTCTACAACATCGGCGAGCTTCAGATGGGGATGACCGCCGAGAAGGTCGCCGACGAGTACGACGTGGCCCGACGGGAACAGGACGAGTACGCCCTGCGGAGCCAGCAACGCGCCGCCGAGGCCACCGAGTCCGGTCGGTTCGACGACGAGATCGTCCCGATCGAGACCGACGACGGCCCCGTCGACGCCGACGAGGGCATTCGTCCCGACACCACGCTGGAGAAGCTGGGCGAACTCCCCACCGTCTTCAAGTCCGACGGCTCCATCACGCCCGGCAACGCCTCGCAGGTGTCCGACGGCGCTGCCGGCCTCCTGCTCACCTCGGAGGCCTTCGCCGAGGAACACGGGCTCGACGTGCTGGCGGAAGTCGGCGACCACTCGGTGGCCGGCGTCGACCCGACAGTCATGGGCATCGGTCCGGTCCCGGCCGTCGAGTCGCTGTGTGAGCGGACCGGTCGCGACCCCGAGGAGTACGATCTGGTCGAACTCAACGAGGCCTTCGCCAGCCAGACGCTGTACTGCCAGCGCGAACTGGGCTTCGACGACGACAGCTTCAACGTCAACGGCGGGGCCATCGCGATCGGCCACCCGCTGGGAGCCAGCGGCGCACGCCTGCCGGTGACGCTGATCCACGAGATGAACAAACGGGACGCGGAACTCGGGCTGGCGACCGAGTGTGTCGGCTTCGGGCAGGGCCAGGCCATCGAGTTCCGTCTGCCCCAGTAGCACCGGCGTCCGGCGACCGCGTCGCCGGTTCTCCGAACGCGAGCCGATAGCTCGCGTTCGGCCTTTTTCGCCCACGTTTTTGCGCAAGTGGTTCCCGCAGTGAGCGGTGCGAGGCGCGCCGAAGGTGGGCCTCGAGGCGAACGGGGAGGGACGACCCGTGAGCAAAGCGAACGAGGGAACCCGCAGCGGAAAAAGGTGGAGGGCCAGGCCATCGAGTTCCGTCTGCCCCAGTAGCACCGGCGGCCGCCGAGCGAGCGGTCCGGCGGAGCCGGCAGGTCGCCGATCAGTGAGAGACCACAGAGCGCCAGTTTCGGGGCGTTCTCGCAGGTTTATCTGTTCGGCGACGCTGAGAGTGGTATGGAAATCGGAGCGATGTTCGAGCGGATCCCGTTCGCCGCGGAGCTGGGTATCGAATTCGACGAGGTGGCGGACGGCCACGCCGAGGGCCGCCTGCCGCTGCGCGAGGAGCACTCCTCGAACCCGGGCCGGCAGATCGCCCACGGCGGCGTCACGTTCTCGCTGGCCGACACCGTCGGCGGCGCGGCCGTCGTCTCGAAGTCCGAGTCCGTCTCGCCGACGATCGACATGCGGATCGACTACCTCGCGCCAGCGACCGCGGACTTGCGGGCCGTCGCCGACGTGGTCCGTGCAGGTGAGAGCGTGACGGCCGTCGACATCGAGGTGTACGACGCCGACGACCACCACGTGGCCAGCGCGCGCGGCGTCTACAAGACCGGCGGCCAGGGCGAGGAGACACCCTGGACCGACGGGACCGACGTCGAGCCAGCCAGCGACGGCGCGGAACAGCGATCCGAGGAGTAAGGCTTGCGAGGGTGACAGCCAGCAGCGTCAGTCCCAGATGTCCCCGAACGCGTCCGACACGACTCGATCGCCGACGAGCGCGGCAGTCTCGTTGGTGAACGCCCCGGCGCTACTGTTCGTACGCTTGATCGTGGTGAGCGGCGACGCCGTCCCACCGGCCCGTTCGAAGACGAACGCACCGCCAGCGGCCTGCCCGGTCGTGTTCTGCGGGAAGTCGGCCCCACCACGGAACGAGCGCTGCTTGCTGGCGACGATCCGTTCGGCCGCTGCCCCGTCGCCCGATTCGACGTAGGCGAACTGCGTCGTGACGTTTGCGTCCCGCGAGAGACCGCCGGGATCGAACGTCGTCGTCTCGAAGCGGACGACCAGGAGACTGCCGGAGACGGCTCCGACCTCGTCGCGGTGTTCGACGGTGGCACCCCGGTCTCGAAGCGTCGCGGAAAGTCGCTCGGTGAGTGGGGCCGCCAGCGCGTCGTTGTCGCCGGTGACGACGAGGTGGACGGTCTGGTTCGGGAGGTCCGGGACACCGGCGTCGGCCGGCGTCGCGGAGACCGACGCCGCCGAAGTGTGGTGGAAGTAGTCGTTCGAAACGGCTGGACTGTACGCCAGGGCGACCGGTGTCGTACACACGCCGACGAGGAGTATGCACGACGCGAGGAGTGTTCGTCGTTGCATCGTGTTGAACTGAGAGAGCCGGCGGGGGTCGAACGGGAAGCTGCGTTCGCCGTCGGTGGAAACGTACGTCACGATGAGAGTCGTGACAGCCCCCGTCGCCGGAACGAGTATCGTCTTCGGGTTCGAGGCCCCCGACACGGCCGACTGCTCGATACCGCCGACCAGTTCCGTCACTGTCTCGAACAGTGCATACAGGAGCCCGAAGGCGAGGAAGCCACCGAGAAATCGTTTGAGTTTCGCGATGAGACCCTGTTTGCGGTCGTCGGTGCCGAGGAACACGACGGCCGGGTTCTCACACGGGCCGTACACCGCCATCTCTTTGCCCCGAGCGGAGTACCGCGTCTCGGTGACCCGGACGAGATCCACCGCTTCGAGCTTCTCGATGTGATACATGACGTTCTGGATCGTCGTGTCCGCTCGCTCTGCGAGTTCCGCGGGCGTACCCGGCGTGCGGTGGATCTCCGCCAGCACCGTCCGCGTCGTCTGCGAGGAGAGCGCGTCGAAGACCGCGTCGGCTTCCTCGTCGTCGACATCGAGCAACCGCAGCGGTCCGTCCTGGGACGACTCGGTCTCCGAGCGCGAGGAGGGCAACAGCGACATACTGGTCGTACGAAGCAGGGAGCCGTGTGCATTTAGTGATACCTCTGTGTTCAACGGCGATTGAACACAGGACGACGAGGGAGAAGTGTCAGTCGGCCGGCGAGTCGACCATCTGCATCCCTTCGCGAACGGATTCGCGACGGCCCAGCAGCGTGATCATGTCGCCTTTCTCGATGACGAAGTCGGCTGTGGGCACCGTCGTCTCGCCGTCCCGAGTGACCAGCGCGATCAGGCAGGCCTCGGGCAGCATGGAACCGATCTCGTTGATCGGTTTCCCGACGAACGTCCCGCCACAGACCTCGACTTCCTGTACGTCGCCCTCGTGGCCGATGTCGGTCATCCAGTTGGCGATCGCCGGGCGTTCGATCTGGTTGTCCATCGCCCAGGCCGTCGCCATCGACGAGGAGATGGTCCGAACGCCCAGATCCTCGAACGCCTCGACGTTGTCGGGGTTGTTGGCCCGTGCGATGACTCTCTCCACGTCGAACTTCGAGGACGCCAGCTGTGACACGAGCAGGTTCACGTCGTCGTCACCGGTGGCGGCGGCGACGATCTTGGCGTTGTCGGCCCCGGCGGCACGTAACGTGTCCGTGTCGGCTCCGTCGCCGTACTCGACGGTGTAGCCGGCGTTGCGCGCCGATTCGACGACTGATTGATTCTTCTCGATGATGACGATGTTCTCGCCGCGGTCTTCGAGGCGTTCGGCGAGCGACCGGCCCACCTTACCGCCTCCGACGATGATGACTCGCATTGGTATCACGTCCAGGTATTCGGCGATGTAGCGCGCGAGGCCACCTTCGAAGATGGCCGTCAGCAGGATCGCGAGGAAGACGACCCCCAGCAGGAGACTGGCCTCCTCTGGGAGCCCTTCGGATCGGAGTTGGACGGCAAACAGCGTCGCGACCGACGCGGGAATGATCCCGCGGGGACCGACGAGGCTCATGAACGTCCGCTCCTGTAGCGTGAAGCGGTCGCCGACGGTCGAGATGAAGATCAGGAGCGGGCGCAAGACGAGCGCGATGATCACGACGACGGCGACGCCCGCGAGCCCGACCGTCCGGAGGGTCGAAAATTCGAGCAGCGCCGCCAGCGTGATGAAGACAAAGGAGAGGACGATGAGCGTGATGTCGCCCTTGAAGTCCTCGATGTCCTCCTCGTAGGGGATGTCGGCGTTGCCAAGCAGGAAGCCGGCGGTCGCGACGGCGGCGACGCCGGCCTCACTCGCGACCGAGTTGGCCGAGGCGTAGGCGACCAGCGCTCCCGCGAGGACGAGCAGTCGAGCGTTTCGCGGTGCGTCCCCGGGTGCGAGATCCACGTACCGGACGAGGTAGTACAGCACACCGGCGACGACGACCCCGAAGAAGAGCCCGATTCCGAGTCGTCCCGCGAACCCGTGCAAGAGCCCTTCGAAGTCGTCTGCGGGGTTGACGATCTCGAAGAAGACGACGGCCAGAATGGCGGCGCTCACGTCGTTGACGATCCCCTCGGTCTCCAGCGTGGCCGCGACCCGGTCACGGACCGGGACGATGTCGAGGATCGGCGTGACGACGGTGGGCCCCGTCGCGGTCAACAGCGCGCCGATCGTCAGCGAGAGCGCCCAGGAAGCGCCGAGGGCGAACCGAACCGCGATAGCGGTCCCGAGCAGCGCGATGAGCGCGCCGACCGTGACGACGCGCAACGCCGCTGCCGGTGCTTCTCTGATGCGTTCGACCCTGAGGTGAAACGCCCCCTCGAAGACGATGATCGCGACCGACAGACCGACGATCGCCGGCAGGGCGTCACCGAACGACGCCGGGTCGATGATCCGGCCACCGAGGAAGGGGAGAGAGTCGGCCAGATACCCCGAGATGGGGCCTAGCAAGAGGCCGGCACCGATGTAGAAGATGATGGTCGGGATCTGGAGACGGTCCGCGAGCAGCTGAGCGAGGACGCCGATCGCAGTGATCCCTGCGACGAGAAGTATCAGTTCAGTAGCCGCCATCTACACGAATGCACGGAGTCGGCCCGTATAAACGCACTCACTCGCAGCAGTGTCACATCACACACCAGTCTGGCGATTACGCGTCCTCGCCGTGGCGGTCCAGATACGTCAGGACGCCGCGAACGTTCATGGCGACCTCGGCCCGCGCCTTGTGGTCGCTCCAGACGGCGGGCGTCTCGACGGTCTCGACGAAGTGCTCGACGACCGCCTCGTCGTCGCTGCGGTCCGCTCGCGCGGTCTCGACTGCCTCGACCCACGTTTCGAGGGTCGTGGCGTACTCGTCGAGGCGGGCGTCGGTCCGGGCCGGGCCGTAGTGTGCGTAGCAGAGCCACGTCCGATCGAGGTCGGCGAGCATCGCCACGTCGTCGAGGGCACCGTCGAGATCGAAGTTCGGCGGCGGGCTCGTCACGTGGACCTCGTCGGTCGAGGGCGTGTAGATGCCGGCCGCGTCGGCGGTGAAGACGGCGTCCAGTTCCGGCGCGTCGAAGACGACCTGATGGGGTGCGTGGCCGGGCGCGTGACGGGCACGGAGACGGTGGTCGCCGAGGTCGATCGCGTCGCCGTCGGTCAGTGTCTCGATACGCGACTCGGGTATCGGCGTCGGCTCGGTGTAGTAGTCGATCTGGTCGCCGACGGCCTGTTTCGTGCCGGCCCAGAGGCGAGCGGGATCGACGAGGTGGCGCGCCCCCGACTCGTGGACGAACACGGTCGCGTTCGGGCACGCCTCCACGAGGGGACCCGCGCCGCCAGCGTGATCGAGGTGGACGTGCGTGAGCGCGATCACGTCGAGCGCCTCGGGAGCGACGCCGGCCGCTTCGAGGAGATCGAGGACGCGCTCGACGTTGGTTCCCAGACCCGTGTCCACCAGCGCCGGCCGGTCGCCGTCGACGAGGTAGACGGAGCCGTACTCCTCGACATCGTACATGCCGGTGTCGACGTACCAGCAGTCGTCGTGTACCGCTCGTGCTCGAACGGCGTCGCCGATTGCCATACGACGAGTGGGGAGCGGCGACGCGTTAAAGCCACCGCCACTTTGGCATATGCCAAAACAACTGTTTTTGAGGAGGCTCTGCACGGGACTAATAGATGGCAGACAACAGTCCCACATCCGGAACAGAACTGAGTACGAGCGGATCGACCGCCTGGCCCGAGCGAACGTCGAACGACGAGTGGTGGCCCGAGCGGCTGAGCCTGGAGATTCTCGACCAGAACGTCCGCGACGCGGACCCGCTGGGCGAGGACTTCGACTACGCCGAGGAGTTCCAGAAGCTCGACCTCGAAGCAGTGAAAGCGGACATCGAGGACGTGCTCACGGACTCGAAAGACTGGTGGCCGGCCGACTACGGCCACTACGGTCCGTTCATGATCCGGATGGCCTGGCACAGCGCCGGGACCTACCGGTCCTACGACGGCCGCGGCGGCGCGGCAGGCGGACGACAGCGCTTCGCCCCGATCAACAGCTGGCCCGACAACGCCAACCTCGACAAGGCCCGACGCCTGCTGTGGCCCGTCAAGCAGAAGTACGGCAAGCGCCTCTCGTGGTCTGATCTGATCGTGCTGGCGGGCAACGTCGCCATCGAGTCGATGGGCTTCAAGACCTTCGGCTTCGGCGGCGGCCGCGAGGACGCCTTCGACACAGACAAGGCGGTCAACTGGGGTCCCGAAGAGGAGATGGAGACCAACGAACGCTTCGAGGAGCCCGGCGAGATCCAGGAAGGGCTCGGGGCCTCCGTCATGGGGCTCATCTACGTGAATCCCGAAGGCCCGGACGGTAACCCCGACCCCGAGGCGTCGGCCAAGAACATCCGACAGACGTTCTCGCGGATGGCGATGACCGACAAGCAGACGGCGGCGCTGATCGCCGGTGGCCACACGTTCGGGAAGGTCCACGGCGCGGACGATCCCGACGAGAACCTCGGTCCCGAGCCGGAAGCCGCCCCCATCGAACAGCAGGGCCTCGGCTGGAAAAACGAGAGCGGCTCCAAGGGCGGCGAGATGATCACCAGCGGGATCGAAGGCCCCTGGACGCAGGACCCGACCTGGTGGGACATGGGCTACGTCGACAACCTGCTCGACTACGAGTGGGAGCCCGAGCGCGGCCCCGGCGGCGCGTGGCAGTGGGCACCGAAAGGCGAGGAGCTGGAAGACAGCGTGCCCGACGCGCACGACCCGGACGAGACCCAGACCCCCATGATGCTGACGACCGACATCGCGCTCAAGCGCGACCCCGACTACCGGGAGATCATGGAGGAGTTCCAGGAGAGCCCCATGGAGTTCGGGATGGCCTTCGCGAAGGCCTGGTACAAGCTGACCCACCGCGACATGGGTCCGCCCGAGCGGCTGCTGGGCCCGGAAGTGCCCGACGAGACGATGGTCTGGCAGGACCCGATCCCGGAGGTCGATCACGAACTGATCGGGGACGCCGAGATTGCCGACCTCAAAGGAGAGATCCTCGACTCGGACCTCTCGACCGCTCAGCTGGTCACGACCGCCTGGGCGTCGGCCTCGACCTACCGCGACAGCGACAAGCGCGGCGGCGCGAACGGTGCCCGACTCCGTCTCGAACCCCAGCGTAGCTGGGAGGTCAACCAGCCCGAGGAACTCGAAGCGATCCTCGAAACCTACGAGGAGATCCAGGCGGAGTTCAACGAGGGCCGATCCGACGACGTGCGCGTCTCGCTGGCGGACCTGATCGTCCTCGGTGGCAACGCGGCCGTCGAGGAGGCCGCGGCCGCGGCCGGCTACGAGGTCGACGTGCCGTTCGAGCCGGGCCGGACCGACGCCACCGCCGAACAGACTGACGCCGACTCCTTCGAGGCGCTGAAGCCGAAGGTCGACGGGTTCCGTAACTACATCCGGGACGGCCTCGAACAGCCGGCCGAGACGCTGCTGGTCGACAAGGCCGACCTCCTGAATCTGGGTCCCGACGAGATGACCGCGCTGGTCGGCGGCATGCGCACGCTCGGCGCGACGTACGACGGCTCGGATCTGGGCGTCTTCACCGACGAACCGGGGACGCTGGACAACGACTTCTTCGCGAACCTGCTCAGCATGGACACCGAGTGGGAGGAGGCCAGCGAGGGCACCCAGGTCTACGAGGGGTACGACCGCGACACGGGCGAACACAAGTGGACTGGCACCCGCGCGGACCTGATCTTCGGGTCCCAGTCCCGACTGCGGGCGATCGCCGAAGTGTACGCGGCCGACGACGGCGAGGAACAGCTCGTCGAGGACTTCGTCGAGGCCTGGACGAAGGTCATGCAGGCCGACCGCTTCGACCTCGAATAGAGCCCCCGTCCGTGCCCGCCTGCCGAGACACGGGCCGGAGCGCGATCGGACGGACGATACCCACTTTTCGCAGTCGCCGGAACACCGGAGTGACACTTCGAGTTCGTTTCACGACAGGTCGCTGGCAGAACTCACTGCAGGCGGTAGGACTATGTGTCGGTATCACATGGTGTGCAGTGGATCGCTATGCAACCGTGCCACAACTGCCAGGCGGCTATCGACGAGTACCTCTTGGACAAACACCTCGAACCCCTGCGCGAGCTGACGGTCGACGACTTCAATCTCTGTGTCGACTGTACGACAGTGGTCGAGGACGCGTGCGTGGAGTGTGGCGGCGCGGTCTACGTTCCGAGAAGCGAGTCCACGGTGCCGGACTACTGTCCGGCGTGTCGGTCCGAGCACATCGCGGAGACCGGCGAAGATCCCGGCTGGACGGTCGACGCCCAGTCGAAACGCGTCTAGCCGAGCGTCCCGTTTTGCCGTCGAATCGACCGGCAGTATCACTCGACCGCGTCCAGCAGAATCGCCTCGAAGTGCTCGACCAGCGTCGAGTAGTGGCCCGCGTCGACGACGCTCACGTCGGTGTCGGGCAGTCGGCTGGCGACGGCCTGGGCGACCCGGAGCGGGACTCGCTCGTCCTGACGGCCGTGCCACAGCGACAGCGTCCGGGCGCAGTCGGCGGGATCAAACCCCCAGGGATCGCCCAGCATCGGGAACTCGTGGGCCGGGCCGCGCCCGCCCTGATCGAACGCCTCGGCGGCGTCGGCCACGACGACGGTGCCGTCGGGAGCGGCAAACAGCTCGCGGTCGGCGTCGGACGCGCCGCTCTCGATGGTCTCGCGAAACTGTCCGAACCAGTGGCGCGCCAGCCAGCCCGTCAGCCCGAACAGCCCCCGCGAGAGCCCCGGGACCGATCTGGTGGCGGCCGTCAGCCGACGGTTCGCCGCCGTGGCGTACTTCCGGGTCTCCGGCGGACCGGGACTGCTGACGAGGACGGCCCGCTCGACGCGGTCGAGTTCGTGAGCACAGGCGGCCGCGTGGGGACCGCCGGCCGAGAAGCCGACGACGGAGAGGGTGTCGAGATCGAGCATCTTGGCCAGCGTCCGCACGTCGTCGGCCCAGTCCAGCAGGTCCCGGTCGGGCCGGAAGTCGGACGCGCCAAAGCCCGGCCGGTCCGGCGCGATCAGGCGGGCGTCGTGGTGCTGGGCCGTCTCGTCGAACAGCGACCACAGCAGCCGGGAACCGGGGTTGCCGTGGAGACACACAACCGGCCGCCCGTCGGCGCGGCCGTACTCCTCGTAGGCCAGCCGCCGCCCGTCGCCGACGACGACCGTCTCCGGCTCGGTCATTGGCGGCTGTTCTTGGCGGTCGGTCTTATAGGCGGGCGGTCCCAACAGTAGTACCTGGTGTCGCTAGGGGTCGACGGGACAGTGATCGGCGGTGCCAACGAGTACCGAAAGCCCTCACCCCACTCGTCTGTCGAGCCATTCGCTCGCCAGTGGCTCGCGAAGACCTCTCACAGTGCCGTCGCTCGACGGAGCGAGCGACAGCGCGCGCCACGTCGTTGCTGTGAGCATCCGGGCGACCGAGCGGTCCGAAGGACCCGGAAGGTCGCCCGGTTCACCGCGAGCGCGCCGAAGGCGCGACTCGCGGCCTTTTTCGCCCACGTTTTTGCGCAAGCGGTGCGCCGGAGGCGCACCCGCAGCGGAAAAAGGTGGATCGGAATGATTAGGGCCGGGCGTGGACAACCGCCGTCCATGTTGAGCAGACAGTTCGTCCGTGAGAACGCCGAGATGGTCCGAGAGGCCATCGAGCAGAAGGGCGTCACGGGCGTCGACCTCGACGAGATCCTGCGGATCGACGCGGAGTGGCGCGAGCTGAAGGCGGAGGGCGACGACCTGCGCCACCAGCGCAACGAGGTCTCCAGCGAGATCGGCGAGTACAAGCGCGAGGGCGAGGAGGAGAAGGCCCAGGACGCCATCGAGCGCTCGAGCGAGCTGAAAGCGGAGCTCCAGCGCGTCGAGGACCGCGCCGACGAACTCGAAGCGAAGCTGGAGGCGCGCCTGCTGGAGATCCCCAACGTCCCTCACGAGTCGGTGCCGGTCGGCGAGGGCGAGGACGACAACGTCGAGCGCTACCGCGAGGGGTTCGACGACCTGCGGACCCTGCCCGAGGACGTGGTCCCTCACTACGAGCTGGGCGAGCGACTCGACATTCTGGACTTCGAGCGCGGCGCGAAGGTTTCGGGCGGCGGCTTCCAGTTCGTCAAGGGCGAGGGCGCACGGCTGGAGTACGCGCTGATCCAGTTCATGCTCGACGTACACCGCGAGCAGGAGTACATCGACGTGTTCCCGCCGCTGCCGGTCAACAGCGAGTCGATGCGTGGGACCGGCCAGCTGCCGAAGTTCGCCGAGGACGCCTACCGCATCGAAGCCCGACAGGACGACGAGTACGACGACGACGACCTGTGGCTGCTCCCGACCGCGGAGGTGCCGGTGACCAACATGTACCGCGATGAGATCCTGCTGGACGACGACCTCCCGATCAAACACCAGGCGTTCTCGCCGAACTTCCGGCGCGAGGCCGGCGAACACGGGACCGAGACCCGCGGGTACGTCCGCGTCCACCAGTTCAACAAGGTCGAACTCGTGAACTTCGTCCGGCCGGAGAACAGCTACGAGCGTCTCGAAGGACTGCTCTCCGAGGCCGAGGAAGTGCTCGACCGCCTGGACCTGCCCTACCGCGTGCTGGACATGTGTACCGGCGACATGGGGTTCACCCAGGCCAAGAAGTACGACATCGAGGTGTGGGCACCCGGCGACGACATGGACGACGGCCCCGAGGAGGGCGGGCGCTGGCTGGAGGTGTCCTCGATCTCGAACTTCGAGGACTTTCAGGCCCGGCGCGCGGGCATCCACTACCGGCCCGAGCGCCACGAATCGGCGGAGTACCTCCACACGCTCAACGGCAGCGGCGTCGCCGTCCCGCGGGTGATGGTCGCAATCATGGAGTACTACCAGAACGACGACGGCACGATCACCGTCCCCGAACCGCTCCGGCCGTACATGGGCGGTCAGGAAGTCATCGAAGGCCACGAGCCCGTCGGGGAGAGCGCCGTCGGCGAAGGCGACGGCGACGACTGAGGCGGTCGTCCGAGCGTCCGGTAGGGGAGGCCGGCGACGAGCGAGCCCGCTGGCGGCGTCGAGTGGGAGTCGGGATCGGAAGCTGACGCCGCTGTGACGGGGAATGCCTATTTGTATCCGGTCCGTGACCGAAACGCATGACGCTCGAAGGACTCGACGAGCTGGACAAAAAGATCATCCACGAACTACAGACCGACGCGCGTCACACGTCTTCCGGAACGATCGCCGACGCGGCCGACGTCTCGGCCAGCACGGTCCGAAACAGGATCCAGCGACTGGAACAACAGGGCCTCATCAGCGGGTACCACGCCGACGTGGAGTACGAGAGCGCCGGCTACCAGCTGTACACGCTGATCATCTGTACCGCGCCGGTCCCCCGGCGAGAGGAGCTGGCCGAAGCGGCCCTGGAAGTGCCGGGCGTCGTTCGCGTGACGGAGGTCATGACCGGCGAGGAGAACGTCCACGTCAGCGTCGTCGGGGCGGACGGCGACGATCTCAGCCGCATCGGCCGGGACCTCGACGAACTCGGGCTGGAAGTCGCCGACGAGGACCTCATCCGAAACGAACACGTGGACGCGTTCGACGGGTTCGACGCCGACTGTGAGGACAGGTCGTAAACATAGATACAGTAAATCTATCGAATCGTCAATTACATCGGCTAGCTTATTGGCGTCCGTCTGTAACGGCCGGATAACGTGGACACCCGGAGGGACAGGGTGTCGATACAGTAACACATGATTCGACAGTCACCACCCAGTCACACTCGCACAGCAGTCGCGCTCGAACCGTCGGCCCCCGTCGACGGTCGGTCACTTGTCGCGCGGGCCGAGGCGACCGATCCCCCGCCGGGAGTCCGGACGGCCGGCATCGCGGAGTCCGACCGAGCGCGCAATGGCGGGACACGACGAGACAGATGAAACAGCTGGAACGGGACCTCGGACTCCCGACCGTCCTGGCGATCAGCGTCGGCGCGATGATCGGCAGCGGGATCTTCATTCTCCCGGCGCTGGCGCTCAAGACGGCCGGTCCCTCGGTCGTGCTCGCCTACCTGCTCGCGGGGATCCTCGTCGTGCCGGCGGCGCTGTCGAAGTCGGAGATGGCGACGGCGATGCCAGAGGCCGGCGGGACCTACCTCTACATCGAGCGCGGGATGGGGCCGCTGTTCGGAACGGTCGCGGGCGTCGGCACGTGGTTCTCGCTGGCGTTCAAGGGCGGGCTCGCGCTGGTCGGCGGCGTCCCCTACCTCCTGATCCTGTTCGACCTCCCAGTCAAGCCCGTCGCGCTGGGGCTCGCGGCAGTCCTGATCCTGGTGAACCTCCTCGGAGCGAAACAGACCGGCCGCCTGCAGGTCGCGATCGTCGTGGTGATGCTGGCGGCACTGTCGTGGTTCGTCGTCGGCAGCGGAGGGAGCGTCCAGCAGGCCAACTTCCAGCCGTTCTACGCCGACGGACTGTCCGGTCTGCTGGCCGCGACGGGGCTGGTGTTCGTCTCCTACGCTGGCGTCACAAAGGTCGCCAGCGTCGCCGAGGAAGTCGAGAACCCGGACCGAAACATTCCGCTCGGCATCCTGGGTTCGCTGGCGTTCACGACGCTGCTGTACGTCCTGATCGTGGCGATCATCGTCGGCGTCACCGACGCGGGCGTGGTCGCCGGCTCGGCCACGCCGGTCGCCGAGGCCGCGGCAGCGACGCTCGGTGAGTGGGGGGTCTGGGCCGTGGTGCTGGCGGCGATCCTCGCGCTGATCTCGACGGCCAACGCCGGCATCCTCTCGTCGTCTCGGTACCCCTTCGCGATGGCCCGTGACGGCCTCGTACCGACCTCGCTGGCGGAGGTCAGCGAGCGCTTTGGTACGCCGTCGCTGTCGATCTCGCTGACCGGGATCGTCCTGCTGGCCCTGATCGCGTTCGTCCCGGTCCTCGAGATCGCGAAGCTGGCGAGCGCGTTCCAGATCCTCGTGTTCGTCCTGATCAACGTCGCGATCGTGGCCTTCCGCGAGGGCGAGGGCGACTACGAGCCGAGCTTCGAGTCGCCGCTGTACCCCTGGATGCAGGTCGCTGGCGTGCTCAGCGGCACCGTGTTGCTCACCCAGATGGGACCGGTCGCGATCGTCGGAGCCGTCGTCATCACCGTGGGGAGCGTGCTCTGGTACGTCCTCTACGCCCGGCCCAACGTCGAGCGACAGGGTGCCGCGGCCGACGCGGTCGGGCAGGGGATCGGCGACGCGCTCATCGACGAGACCGAGTCCGCGATGGAGAACGCGCCCTACGAGGTACTGGTCGCGATCACCCGAGAGATGGACCGCGAGCGCGAGGCCGCACTACTGCGGATCGCCGCCGACCTCGTGCGGCCACACGACGGCCGCGTCGTCGCCGTCTGGTTCGAGGAGGTGCCCGACCAGATGGACCTCGAAACGGCCTCCGAGACGCAGTCGCCGGCAGACGTGCAGTTCGAAGAACAGACCGACGACCTCGCTGACGACCTGAACGTCGCCGTCGACGCGGGCGAGATCGTCAGCCACGACACGAAACACGCGATCGTCAACTTCGCGCGCCACCGCGGCGTCGACGCGATCGTCGCGGAGCACGAACACCGGCGGCTCCGCTCGCGCCTGCTCGGTGATCCGGTCGACTGGGTCGTCGACCACGCGCCCTGTGACGTGTTGCTGGTGGACAACAGGGGATACGACCGACCGGAGCGCATCGCGGTCGAGGACGACGGCGGCCCCTTCCACCCCAACACCGTCGCGATCACGGACACGCTGGCCGCCGAGAACGGCGGTCGCGTCGTCTTCAGCGCAGGGGAGGGAAGCGAGAACGGCCCCGGTGTCACGTACCGAGAACAGCTGGCTGACCTGCTCTCGGTCCCGGTCTCGGAGGGCGGCACGGAGACCGCCCAGACCAGACCGGACATGCGGATCCGCCGGGGTGCCGATCATCGACTCCGGGGCTCGCTGTTCGACCGGCGACCCGACGGACCCGCCGACAGCACCGAGATCACGGTCCACGCCCACGAGTCCGAACAGCCGGGGCTGCTACGGCGACTGTTCGAGCGCATCGTGTTCTGACGCTCATACTGCCGGCTGTACGTCTGTGAAGAATTTCGCGAGCCCGTATCGCGAATCTCTTGAAACAGTGACAGCCGGCAGTATCAGGGCTCTGGCGTGTGAGTCCTGATCCGGCCGATCACGCCGTCCTCGAACGCGAACACGTCGACGAACTGCGTGATCTCCGCTCCGTCACTGTTCAGAAGCCGTCCTTCGACCGCGACGGTCGACGCACCCGTGTAGATCGTCGCTATCGGGTGGCTGGTGTCGGTCTGGGGGCGCTCCTCGCGCATGAATCGGACGAACCGCTCGCGGCCCTCGATCGTCCGGTCGGGCCTGTCGTGGACGAAATCAGGGGCGAGTACGTCCGAAAGCAGGTCGTAGTCGTGCTCGTCCAGTGCCCGGTAGTACGCGCGTGCCGTCGCCACCCGATCCATGACTGGCCTCTCGCCGGGCAGCGACGAGAAAGTGGTGGTCCGACGGTCGGACGGTTGGAGACGAGGGGTCGGTCGATCGCACGACGGCGTGTGCTCGAACCGAGAGCACTACGATCCGCCGTATCAGTACCGCTCGCCGTCGTCGTCCGCGTCGTCCTCGGCGAGTTCCTCCTCGGTCGGGATCGCGGCCATGTCCTCGTCGCTGGCCCCGTCCGGTTCGTCGAGTTCGTCCGTCTCGTCGAGGTGGTCCCGTTGGTCCGGACCGTCGTCGAGCGACGCTCCCCCGTCGTCATCGTCGAGTGCGGCCCCGTCGCCCGATCCCCCGCCGGGTTCCAGCGAGCCCGATCCCGGCGGCGGAACGTCCGCCTCGTCCGGGTCGAGCGAGGGCGTGTCGGGCGTAGAGTCCGCTCGCTCCTCGTCCGGGCCGTCCGCCCGCGAGCCCTCCCCTGCCGACTGGCCCGTCTCCAGGTCCGCTTGGAGTTCGGCCGGATCGTCGTCGCCCCCGGCGTCACCGTCGTCGGCGTCCGGGGGTGCGTCGACCATGCTCGTCGGCGTCTCCTCCAGGTCCCCACCGGTCGGGTCGTCGGGCTGGTTGGCGGTCAGCTCCGCCTCGATCTCCTGGAGTTCGTCGTCGTCGATCTCCTCCTCGCCGCCGGCCTCGTCGCTCGACCTCTCGCCAGCCGGAGTGTCGTCGAGCGACGGCGCGTCGGCCTCCGGGCCGCCGGTCGCGGCCTCGTCGATGTCGATCGCCAGCTCGACCTCCGCGTCGTCGTCCTGCGGGAGGATGCTCTGGGCGTCGTCGGCGTCGAGGTCCGGCGGCCAGTCGTCGGGATCGATCGGTTCGCCGATGTCGCGGGCGGTCTCCAGCGGTCGCTCGGCGTCGTCCCGGAGCCGCTGGCCCGCCGCGCCGGCACCGCTGGAGTACTCGCTGGCCGACTCCGAGAGCCACTCTGCGGCCTGCCAGAGCGCGGTCGCCTTCTCCTCGGCGCGCTCGTAGTACGTCGACAGGTCCGCGTCGTCGACGAACCGAACGGCGCTGTCGAAGTGGTCGGCGGCCTCCTCGAAGGCCTCCTGTGCCCGCCCGAAGTCAGACTGAGCGAGCATCCACTCCGAGTCCTGGTAGGACCCCATGGCGCTCGTGAACGCTCGCCGTCCTTCGGTGTAGTGGGCGTGACCGACGCGATAGCGGGCGAACGCGGTGTCGTCACCGCCGGTGTCGCCGATCGTGTCCTTGATGGCGTCCACGTCGGGCAGGGCCAGCGGGCTCTGTGTCGACCAGGCGTACCGGACGACGCCGTCGTGGTCGACGACGAACACCGCCCGTTCGATCAGGGCCTGGCCGACGGCGTCCTCGAAGGTGACGCCGTACTCTCTGGCGACCTCGCGGCGCGTGTCCGACAGCAGCGGGACGTGCAGGTCGTACGCCTCGGCGAAGGCGGCGTGGCTGTACAGCGTGTCCGCGCTGATTCCCAGCACGCTCACGTCTTTCTGCATCGTGAACAGGTCGAGTTCGTCCAGGTCCGACTCCTCGTCACAGGCCGGGTTGAAGTCGCCGGGATAGAACGCGAGGATGACCACGTCCTCGCCGAGGTACTCGTCGAGCGCTACCCGCCGGTGTTCGCCGTCGACGACGGCCGGCAGCTCGAACCGCGGCGCTTCGTCGCCCTCGGAAATCACTGCGGAAGAGTTTCTCGTTCGGCTACTTAACTGTATGTCCAAAATCGAAGCTCGTGGCGCTTATGTCGGCTGACGGCCTACGAGCGGCCGTGGAACTACACGTCCGGTACGAGGGCGACGACGATCCCGACAAGTGCAGCGCCCGACGGCTCGCACAGTTCGACGAGACCGAGTTGCACCGCGCGACCCGGTCGACGCCGCCGGGGATCGTGCTGAACCCCTTCGCCGACCAGGCCCTCTCACCCGCGGATCGGGCGGGCTCCGGCTCTCGCACCGACCGAGTGGTGGCACTGGACTGCTCGTGGGAGACCGCCGAGCGGGAGGCGTTCGACCTCGAAGGGCTCCACCGGTCGCTGCCGTTCCTCGTTGCCGGCAACCCGGTCAACTACGGCACCGCCTTCCAGCTCAACACGGTCGAAGCCTTCGCGGGGGCGCTCTGTATCCTCGGCGAGCGCGACCACGCCGAGCGGTTGCTCGAACACTTCAGCTGGGGCCACACCTTCCTCGAACTCAACGAGGAGCCACTGGAGCGGTACGCCGCGTGTGCGGATTCGAGCGAGGTCGTCGCCGTCCAGGACGACTACCTGGCCGAGGAGTGAGGGATCGACGGGGGGAGGCGGGTTCGGCGAGGACAGCACAGCCACACGGCCGCGACGCGTCCGATCCTCACCAGCCGAAGCCGCGACGCGCCGTCGGTTCGAGCGGGCTCGACGGGAGCCCCGCCTGTGGCTCGGGTGCGTTGTACTCGCCCGGGGCCACGTCGTTTGGTGCCCCTGGGTAGCACAGCGACGCCAGCGCCTGGATCTGCCCGCGGCCGACGCCGAGTTCGAACTGTCCGCCGCCGTACAGCTCGATGCCGCGTTGCTCGCAGTAGGCGATCGACTCCAGCAGCGACTCGACGGTACCAAAGCGGGAGGGCTTGCAGTTGAGCCACGACGGTTCGACGGGCAGCGCCTCGATGCTGGCGATGCCCGTGATCGGGTAGTCCCAGCTCAGCCGCTCCTCGCAGCCCTCGAACACCGGTCGCGTCTCGTCGGTGATCGCGGCGTCCTCGACGACGGCGTCGGGCAGCCCCTCGGCGACGCGCCGATAGAACTCGGCGTCGACCGGCGTGTCCACGTCGGTCCCCTCGTAGTAGGCCTTCAGGTCGACGACGCGGACCGCGTCGGTCGCCGCGAGCCCCTCGATCAGCGCGGTGTCCCAGTCGAGCGTGGGGTCGAGCTTGAACTCGATGTCGGGGTCGATGTCGAGCCACGCCTCGACGCGGTCGGTCGTCGGCCGTCCGTCGCCGTCCTCGCTCAGGCGCGTCGAGACCACGAATCGGACGGGATCGTACGTCCGATCGAGCGCGTCCCCGAGCGTCCGGCCGGCCTGTTTCAGCGCCAGGTCGAGCGACGCGCTCTCGAAGGCCCAGCGCCGGTAGTGACGGGCGGCGTCTCGCGTCGGCGGCTCGGGCCACAGATCGATCTCGTCCAGCCGGTCGGAGAACGAATCCAGCGTGTACTCGCCGGCCAGATCGGCCGTGAGCGCGTGCATGGAGTCGTGATCCTCGGGCTCGTAGGTCACGTCCTCCCCGCGCCCGACCTCGCCGTCGCCGTGGAGCGCGACCGTCGTCGTTCGGCGCGTGAACCCACTGGAGGTGTCGCGGCGACGATCGGCCAGCTCGTACTCGTCGACGGTCAGATCCAGGTCGGCGACCCGCTCGTACATACCACTCCTTGGTCGCGGGGCGAAATAAATGGCCGGCAGCGAGTGGCCGAGTGACTTACAAGAGCGGCGACGCAGTGGTGAATACGATGTCGCGTACAGCTGCCACCGTGGTCGTGGTCGTCCTCGTGACCCTCGCGGGCTGTAGCGGGCTGCTGGTCCCGGAGGACGCCGCGCCGACGGTGAGCGAGACGGAAACGCCGACCGCCGTCGAGTCCCAGACCGCCACGCCGACCGCAACCGAGACGGAGACGCCCGCTTCGACGCCGACAGCCACCCCATCGCCGACAGAGACGGCCACTCCATCGCCGACAGAGACGGCCACGCAAACGCCGGACGACACGCTCTCGTCGGACAACCCGTGGGGCCAGGAAGTCGTCCCGGTCCGGATCAACGACAGCGCCGACGACGGACGCAACACCACCGCGCTCACGCTCCGGACGATCGACTACTGGAACGCCAACATCGAGCGCTACACCGACTTCGAGTACCGCTTCGCGCTGGCCGAGGACCCCGACGACGCACGCGTCGAGGTCCAGTTCAGGGAGTCGATCGATCGCTGTGACGATCGGGAGACCAACGTCGCGGGCTGTGCGGCGTACCTCCACGAGGGGACGAGGGCCAGAGACCTCGAAGTCGCCGCCGTCGAGAGCCGGGGCTCGAACTCGGGGGTCCTGGCGACGACGCGCCACGAGTTCGGCCACCTCGTCGGCCTGAACCACAGCGACGAGCCCCTGGACCTGATGGCACAGCGCTACGAGGGCGACATCCGCGACGCCACCGACCGGGCGTTCCCGTGGTACGGTGACACCCTCAACGTCGCGGTCGAGCCCGACACCATCGACGGGGACCCGACGGTGGTCCGCGAGCAGGTCCGCCACGCCGTCGAGTACTACGACGACGGAGCCGACGGGACCGTGCCGACGAACGTCAGCGTCGTCGTGAGCGACGACCCCGACTTTGCCGAGGTCGTCGTCACCAACGACAGCGAGCGGGGCTGTACGGTCACCGACGGATCGGGCGGCATCCGCTCGGTCCGGAACCTCGACACCGACGAGCGCGCGGAGCTGTACACCCGAATGGTCGTCTGCGTCGGTCCCGTCGGCGAGGACGCCGTCGGCTGGCACACCGGCTACTGGCTCGGGACGGCGTTCGGGCTGGAGAGCGGCGAGCGCGCCGCGGTGTTCCAGGACGCCAGTTACAGCGAGATCAGGAGCGAGTGGTGGGAGTAGGGTTCCGAGGAGCAGCGGCCGACCAGGGACAGACACTGATACGGATTATTGTAGCGATTTACCGGTGATCGTCTACTCCGTGGCGACGATCACCGGTAAGCAACTACAAGAAACCGTATGAAAGACTCGTTGCACTCGTCTTTCACGCCCCCACTCACTTCGTTCGTCAGGACACCGAAAGGGCGAGCCGAGAGCTTTCGGTGCGTCGGTAGCAATCGCACCCCTCGCCAGAGACCTCCGAGACGAGATTACTCCACGAGCCGTTCGATCTCGGTGACCAGCACGTCGCTCGCGCCCACGTCCTTGAGCGCGGTGATCGTCTCGAACACGTCGGCGTCGTCGACGACGGCGTGGACGGCCACGTCGTCGCTGCCGGCGATGTCCATCACCGTCGGCCCGCCCATGCCGGGCAGGACGTCCTTCACGTCGTCCAGGGCCTCCTCGGGAGCGTTCATCATGAGGTAGCGCTTGCCCTCAGCGGAGATGACCGACGCGAGGGCGGTCTCGACCTGGCCGACCTTCTGGTCGTCGGCGACCTCCTCGCGGGCGAACAGGCGGACCGACGAGTCCAGCACCTCGTCGACGATCTCCAGACGGTTCATCCGCAGGGTCGTCCCCGTCGAGGTGATGTCGACGATGCCGTCGGCGATGTCGACGTGGGGCGTGAGCTCGGTCGCACCCGAGACCTCCGTGATCGAAACGTCCACGTCCATCTCCTCGAAGTACCGGCGCGTGACGTTGGGGAACTCCGTGGCGACGCGACCCCCCTCGAAGTCGTACACCGTCTCGACGGCGTCGTCTTCGGGCGCGGCAAGCACCAGCCGACACGAGCCGAAGTCCAGATCGAGCAGCTCGGTGAGGTTGTCGGGACCGGCCTCTCGGACCTGGTCGAGTCCGGTGATGCCCACGTCGGCCGCGCCGTCGGCGACGTACTCGGGGATGTCGGCGGCGCGGGCGTAGAGAATCGTCACGTCGGGATCGACCGTCTCGGCGTAGAGCTGACGGTCGGCTCCGTCGACGACGTGGAGCCCCGCCCGTTCCAGCAGGTCGACCGACGGATCGTGCAGACGGCCCTTGTTGGGGACGGCGATGCGCATACCGACACCTCGCCGGCCCGCCGCAATTGCTTTTCCCTTCGAGAGAATCGTGTGAGACGGCAGCTCACACGCGGGGAATGGGCCGCGGCGGTTCGTCGAATCACAAATCCCTCGCCAATTCGTCGATCCGGTCGGCTCGGTCATCGGCTGCGCTGTCCCGCTCGATGACTGCCGCCATCGCACGACGGGACGCCGACAGCCTGCTTTCGTCGACATCGAGTTGCTCGACGGTGTCGAGTGCCCGTTCGAGGACGTCGGCAGTCTCCGCCGGCTCCGCGGCGAGCGATCGTGCGCGTGCCGCCCAGAGTGCGTCGGGAGTACCGTCCCCAGCGCGGAGACACCACCGGCAAACGCGTTGGGACAGGGCCACCGCTTGCTGCCCGAATGCGCTGTGGATCGCCGCTTCAGCGTCAGACGGGGCCTCAGCCGTCAGTTGCTCGATTTCGTCGACCCGTGCAGCGAGGATGCTGGCCGCTTCGCGCATGTCGTCGACCGCCGGATCGTCAGTAGCGACCGATTCGAGGCGGTCCGCCAACTCCCGCAGGCGTGCAGCGAGCGTTGCGGTATCCCCTTCCGAACCAGTCTCCCGAAGGCGATCGCAGCACTGCACAACTGCGTGGCGGTCGTTCATAGCAGTGATACAGAGTCTCTCGATTGAAATCCGTTCGGGTGCGCGCACCTTCGCCAGGCCGACGAAGGCTGGCGACGTGTACTGTGACACCCTCGTTCCCGTCCCGCGTCACGAGCGAAGGCGGTGGATTCAGGCACCCGCGGACAGAAGCCCCGAGCATGAGTGAACTCCTCGTTTCCGGCGGGCGGGTCCTCCGACCGGACCTGACCGTCGAACGCGCGGACGTACTGGTCGATCAGGACAGCGGCGACGTCGCGGCCGTCGGCGAGCCCGGCGCGCTCTCCGGCGACGACGAGCTGGACGCCAGCGAGGGACTGGTCGTGCCGGGGCTGGTCAACGCCCACACGCACGTGGCGATGACGCTGTTGCGGGGGTACGCCGACGACAAGCCACTGGACGCGTGGCTGCAAGAGGACATCTGGCCAGTCGAGGCGGAGTTGACCCCGAAGGACGTGCGGGCCGGTGCCGAACTCGGCCTGGTCGAGATGATCAAATCCGGGACGACGGCGCTCTCGGACATGTACTTCCACGTCGACGAGATCGCCGGGGCCGTCGAGCAGGCCGGCCTGCGGGCCGTGCTGGGCCACACCGCGGTCACCGTCGGCAAGGACGAGGCGGACGCACGCGAGGACGTCCAGCAGAGCCTCGACGTGGCCGAGCGCCTCGACGGCGCGGCCGACGGGCGAATTCGGACGACCTTCCAGCCCCACTCGCTGACGACCGTCGGGGAGGAGCTCCTCCGGGAGTTCGTCCCCGCGGCGAACGACGCCGGCCGGCCGATCCACCTGCACGCCAACGAGACGAGCGACGAGGTCGGCCCGATCGTCGACGAGCACGGCAAGCGGCCACTGGAGTACGCCGACGACCTGGGGGTGCTGGGTCCGGACACCTGGATCGCCCACGGCGTCCACGTCGACGAGCGAGAGATCGAGTTGCTGGCCGACACCGACACCGGCGTCGCCCACTGCCCGGCCTCGAACATGAAGCTCGCCAGCGGGATGGCACCCGTCCAGGAGCTGCTCGATGCCGGGGTCACGGTCGGGCTGGGGACGGACGGCGCGGCCTCGAACAACGACCTCTCGATGTTCGACGAGATGCGCGACGCCGCGATGATCGGCAAGCTCGCCGCCGAGGACGCGAGCGCGATGGCGGCAGCGAGCGTCGTCGAGATCGCCACGGCCGGCGGGGCCGAACTGCTCGGGTTCGACAGCGGGCGGATCGAAGCGGGCGCGAACGCCGACCTCGCCGTGGTCGACCTCGACCAGCCACACCTGACGCCGGCCCACGACCTCGTGAGCCACCTCGTCTACGCCGCCAGCGGGAGCGACGTGCGCCACACCGTCTGTGACGGAACGGTCCTGATGCGCGACCGGGACGTGAAACCGTTCGACGAAGCGACTGTCGTCGAGCGTGCAGACGAGCACGCGACGGCGCTGGTCGGGCGCGCGACGGAGTAGCGGCGACCGCCGGGCGGAGTTAAACGACCAGGGGCGTTTTTAAACGTTCTCGCGCAGTCTGAGAGAGTTTCGAACGTCGCCGAACTGACTGAACCGGATTCGGGGTTTATGCCGGTGTTAGCACACGTCTCTGGTACGATGCGCACCGAACTATTCGCACTGGCGATGGCCGTCACGCTGGTCGGGGCCGCAGTCGGCCCCGGCGTCGTGGCGGCCGACGACGAGGCCGGGAACGCGGCGCTGTCGGTCAGTGTCGCACAGGACGAGGACGTGACGATCAGCGTCACGGCAAACGACAGCGCCGTCGAGAACGCCACCGTCGACGTGGGTGGCGAAGAGGGGAGTTCCTACGAGGGAATCGGGTCGTACACGACCGACGACGACGGGGAGGTAGAGCTGGACTCGCCCGAGGCCAACGTGACGATCTCGGTCACCGCGACCGCCGACAACCGGACGGCCACGACGACGGCCGACCTGCTCGGCGAGGAGTACCTCGTCGAGAATCAGACGAGCGCCTTCGGCCAGCAGGTGTCTGCCTACGTCCAGTCGCTGCTGGACGGTGATCGACGCCACATCGGTCCGCAGGTCGCCGCCTTCGTCCAGGCGAACAACCCCGGCAACGCACCCGCCCACGCGGGTCCGCCCGAACACGCCGGTCCCGACCACGAGAACGAGACCGGAGACGACAACGAGACGGCATTCGAGAACGAGACCGACGAGGACGAGCGCGGCCCGCCCGAACACGCCGGTCCCGACCGCGAGAACGAGACTGACGAAGACGAGCGCGGCCCGCCAGAGCACGCCGGTCCCGACGCGGAGGAAGACGCGACCGACGACGAAGCGTCCGAGACCGACGACGAAGCAGAAACTGAGGAGTCGGAAGACGAAGAAGACGGAGCGGAGAGTGACGACGACGGCGGTCCGCCGGACCACGCCAACGCGGGCGGCAACTGATCCCGGTTCGGTAGCGTTTTCAGCGGCCTGCTCTTTATGTAGGGTATGACTGACCCCATTACCGCGCGACTCGACGACCCGGCCACGGCCCGCGAGGAGGGCCGCCGCAAGATGGACTGGGCCGTCCAGCACATGCCGATCATGGCGTCGCTCCGGGAGTCCTTCGAGGCCGACCAGCCCTTCGCGGGCGAGCGCATCGGCATGGCGATGCACGTCGAAGCCAAGACCGCCGTCCTGGCCGAAGTGCTGGCCGCCGGTGGGGCCGAGGTGGCGATGACCGGTTGTAACCCGCTGTCGACCCACGACGACGTTTCGGCCGCGCTAGACGCCGTCGAGGGCGTCACCTGCTACGCCGAACGCGGCGTCGACGACGAGGAGTACTACGCCGCCATCGAGGCGGTCATCGACCACGAGCCGACGATCACCGTCGACGACGGGATGGACCTCGTGGCGGCGATCCACGAGGACTATCCCGAGCTGATCGACACCATCGTCGGCGGCGCAGAAGAGACGACGACCGGGGTCCACCGCCTGCGCGCGATGGACGACGACGGCGCGCTGGAGTACCCCGTCTTCGCCGTCAACGACACGCCGATGAAGCGACTGTTCGACAACGTCCACGGCACCGGCGAGTCCTCGCTCGCGTCGATCGCGATGACGACGAACCTCTCGTGGGCAGGCAAGACCGTCGTCGTCGCCGGCTACGGGAACTGCGGGAAAGGCGTCGCAAAGAAGGCCAGCGGCCAGAACGCGGACGTGATCGTCACTGAGGTCGAGCCTCGCCGCGCCCTGGAGGCCCACATGGAAGGCTACGACGTGATGCCGATGGCCGAGGCCGCCGCCGAGGGCGACGTGTTCATCACGACGACGGGCAACCGCGACGTGATCGTCGAAGAGCACTTCGAAGCGATGCAGGACGGCGTCCTGTTGGCCAACGCCGGCCACTTCGACGTGGAGGTCGACCTCAACGCACTCTCGGCGCTGGCCGTCGACACGTACGAGGCCCGCGACGGCGTCCGGGCCTACGAGATGGCCGACGGTCGCCGACTGAACGTCCTCGCAGAGGGGCGACTCGTCAACCTCGCGACCCCGATCGCGCTGGGCCACCCCGTCGAAGTGATGGACCAGTCGTTCGGCATCCAGGCCGTCTGTGTCCGGGAACTGGTCGAGCGCGGCGAGGCGTACGCGGCCGGCGTCCACGACGTGCCCGACGAACTGGACAGGGAGGTCGCGGAGATCAAACTCGACGCGGAAGGCGTCGACTTCGACTCGCTGACCGAGAGCCAGGCCGAGTACATGGACTCCTGGCAGCACGGGACGTAGGCCGGTCTCGCGCGCAGTTTGGACGAACCCGCCGAGCGACGGGCAGACGAAGCTTCCGTACGACCAGATCGTGAAACAGGTCAGTGGGAACTAAGTTCTGACCGTCGTAGAGAGTGGCAATGAAGCTCGGTATTCTATCAGACGTTCACGGAAACGAGGTCGCACTACAGGCCGTCCTCGCGGACATGCCCAGCGTCGACGGACTGGTGTGTGCCGGGGACGTGGTGGGGTACAATCCGTGGCACGCAGCGTGTGTCGACGCGATCGCAGCGCCAGAGAGCGGGCCGATCGCAGACAGCGACGCCGCGTTGCTCGACGGAACGGTCCCGACGGTACAGGGCAACCACGACCGGGCCGTCGCGACGGACCACGCCCCACGCTTCAACCACATGGCGGCGGCCGCCGTCGACCACGCCCGCGACCAGCTGACCGACGACCAGCTGGCGTGGCTCGACGGCTTGCCGACAGAGCGCCGCGTGCTCGACGGGCGAGTGAAGATCGTCCACGGCCACCCGGACGACCCCGACCACTACACCCGGCCGGGTGAGTTCGGGCCGGACCTGCTGGGAGACGAGGACGCGCTGATCATGGGCCACACCCACGTCCAGCACCACGAACGCTACGACGACGGGATCGTCCTGAACCCCGGGAGCGTCGGCCAGCCACGGGACGACGACCCGACGGCGGCCTACGCCGTGCTCGACGTGGCCGAGGGGACCGTCGAGGAGCGACGCGTCGACTACGACACGGACGCGGTCATCCGGGCAGTCGAGGACGCCGGGCTACCGCGACAGATCGGGTTCCGGCTGACACAGGGGCGATAAGTCGAAAGTCACACAGCCGACGGCTTCAGAACACGTCCTGAACGAGCGAGAGGGCCTGCTCTCGGTCCGACCACGGGACGAACACGGACACCGAGGTGGCGGAGGTGATCACGTCGTAGAGGTTGATGTGAGCGTCCGAGAGCGGGTCGATCACGCGCTTGACGATGCCCGGCTGGTTCGGCAGCTCACCGCCCGTGACGCGGACGACGGCGATGTCGTCCTCGACGGTGACACTGGAGAGGGTGTCGTCGTCGACGACGTGATCGTGCAAGAGCGCCTCCGCGTCGTCGGCGTGGTCGGTGTCGACGTAGAAGGTGATCGAGTCCATCCCGGAGGAGACGCCGTCGATGTTGATCCCCTCGTCGCCAAGCGCCGTCGAGAGTTCGCCGAGGATGCCCGGACTGTTTCGGATCGCGCGGCCGGCGATAGTGACACAGCAGAGGCGCTCTTCCTGGAGGTCGATGAGGTTCTGAAATTCGCCCTCGATCGAGGTGCCCCCGGTCAGCAGGTCGCCGTGCTGGTAGTGGACGACGCGGACGCCCAGATCGCGGTCCTTGTACGACAGCGCCGAGGGCGCGACGACCTCGGCACCGCGAAAGGAGAGCGAACGCAGTTCGTCGACGGAGATCTCGCCGACGTTGCGTGCCCCTTCGACGACGCGGGGGTCGCCCGTCATGACGCCTTCCACGTCCGTGACGATGACGACCTCGTCGGCGTCCATGTACTTGCCCAGCATCACCGCCGAGGTGTCCGAGCCCCCCCGCCCCAGCGTGGTGACGTTGCCCGCGAGGTCCTGTGCGAGAAAGCCCGTGACGACCGGCACCACGTCCTCCAGCTGGCCGGCCAGCGCGTGAGCCCGCTTGGTCGTCTCCTCGACGTCGACCTCGCCGTACTCGTCGGTGATGATCGGCCAGTGCTCGCTCCCCGGTTCGAGGAACATCGCCTCGACGCCCCGGGCCGCGAGCGCGCCCTTGAGCATCCGGACGGAGGTGCGCTCGCCCATGCTGACGATCTGTGCGCGGTCCTCGGGCTCGGCGTCGTACTCGATCTCTTCGAGGAGTTCGTCCGTCGTGTTCCCCATCGCGCTGGCGACGACGGCGACCTCGTGGCCGTTCTCGATGGCCGACGCGATCGAGTCCGCGGCCCGGTTGATCCGCTCGCCGTTGCCAAGGCTCGTCCCGCCGAACTTGGCGACTACGCGCATGCTACCACCCTGATCGTGCGTACGTGACTCATTACCCGAGCCGTAGCCCATGGTCGGGGATAACTGTGTTCATCTGGCGCGGCACACGGTTTATTTGCGTTCGCACCGACACTCCGGTATGGAGATCCGGGACGCCGTCGAGGCCGACGCCGAGCGCATGGCCGAACTATCGGGGAGCCCGCCGGACGTGATGCGCAACCTCGTCCACGACCGGACGGTACGGGTCGCGGAGACACCGGCCGACGGGGACGAGGAAGACGGGCCGGCGGTGACGGGGTTCGTCAGCTTCGACGCCCGCGAGAGTACGGTCCACGTGACACAGATCGGCGGCAGCGAGAAGGCTTGCGCCCGCCTGATCGACGAGCCGGTCAGTTTCGCGCGGCGGGAGGGAATGAACGTCGAGGTCCTCCTCACCGCGGACGAGGAGGCGGCACGGACCGCAATCGAGGACGCCGGGTTCGAGGACGAGGGCCCCGGGCCACAGTTCGAGGGCCAGCCGACGACCCGCTACCGACTCGAACCCGGTCGCGCTCGCCAGTAACACCGCGAACCGTTCTCCGCAACGGATTCGAGACGAGTATGAGAACCCCGCTGCGGTGATCCGCCGCAGGGCCCGCCGATCAGTGGACGGAAGACGCGACGAGAGGGGTCACGTCGCCGGTTCCACGTCGACGACCGAGACGCGCGCGCCGTCGACGCTCACGACGGTGATCAGGTAGCCGTCGGTCTCGACCGTGTCCCCGGCCTTCGGGGCCCGGCCCAGCCGATCCAGCACGAGGCCACCGATCGTCTCGAAGGCGGGACTCTCGAAGGTGGCGTCCAGTTCGTCGTTGACCGTCGAGAGGGGGACTGCACCGTCGACGCGGTACGAACCGTCGTCGCGCGCGTCGATCGAGGGTTCCCCCGTCGCCGCGTCGAAGCCGTCCTGGAGGTCGCCCACGAGCGTCTCGAGGACGTCCTCGACGGTGGCGATCCCCTCGAAGGCGCCCCACTCGTCGATCACGATCGCCATCTGGCGCTGCTCGTCCTGAAACTCCCGCAGGAGGTCGTCGATGCGGGTCGACTCCGGAACCATCGGGAGGTCCCGCGCGATGTCCCCGGCGGTCGCCGGGGACTCGTCGCCGGCATCCAGCACCCGAAGCACGTCCTTGGCGTCGACGAAGCCGACCACCTGGTCGCCGTCGTCGCCCTCGACCACGGGATAACGCGTGTGCCCGGCGTCGAGGACGATCGAACGCAGTTCCGTCACCGGCGTGGAGGCCGTGACACTGATCACGTCAGGTCGCGGGACCATCACCTCGCGGACGGACCGGTCGTCGAACTCGAAGACGCGCTGGATCATCTCGACTTCGCCCGCGTCGACGTGGCCCGCCTGCCCGGACTGGTTCAGCACCCGCAAAATCTCCTCTTCTTCGAGCGTCTCCTCGCTCTCGGAAGCGGGCTCGACGCCGATCAACTGCGTGAAGAAGTTCGCAGAGCCGTTGAACACGACGATGCCCGGATAGAGGAGATAGAAGAAGAACTTCATCGGCGCGGCCACGAGCAGCGAGATCTTCTCGGCGTCCGCGATAGCCAGCGTCTTGGGCGCGAGTTCTCCGAAGACCACGTGGAGGAAGGTGATGACGGTGAACCCGACGGCGAAGGCGACGGCGTGGAGCAGACTCGGTGGCAGAATCGGAGCCAGCACCGGCTCCAGCAGGTCGGCGATGGCGGGCTCACCGACCCACCCCAGTCCCAGCGACGCGACCGTGATCCCCAGTTGCGTCGTCGCGAGGTAGTCGTCGAGGTTGTCCATCACGTCGTCCAGCACGCCAGCACCGGCGGCCCCCTCTTCGACGAGTTGCTGGACGGAGGTCGCCCTGATCCGGACGAAGGCGAACTCCGAGGCGACGAAGAAGCCGTTCAACAGGACCAGAAAGAGCGCGAGCGCGATACCCCCCAGCGAGAGTGCGATGTCGGTCATGTAGGCCGTGCTACCACCCTCTCGGGGTTAAACGGTGGGGTCGCTGAAAGTGACTATCGGTTGGTATATAACGCTCTATCGCAATATTATAAAACAACAAGTATAAATCAGGTGCTAAATAAAACGCGATGTCTAATAAAAGGACGCGACGAGCACTGTTGAAAGGAGTTGGAACCGCCGCAGTCGGTGTCACCGCTGGGGCCTCCGCTACAGGTGCCGGCAGTGCAGGCCCCTGTGGCGACCCGTACTCGGACTCCTCCAGTGTGACCGAGACTTATTTGAGCGGAAAAGACGGGTCTGCCGATTTTGTCGAAAAAGAGTTCGCAGAGGTGGTTCGAGTCGAAGTCGACGGGCCGATCCTACAAGACGAGAACAACGACAGAGCGAAGTACTTCGTGGATATCCACCAGTTGGCAACGACGTACGTGAAATCGGACGGTGAGCCACAGATCGATATCATGGACCAGAACGTCAACATAGCGTATCCGGACGAGGGGAGTACGTCGGCAGAGTGGGATTTCCCGGATCCGGACAGCGAACCGGGTTGGATCAGTCGTGCGAGTGCAGATTCGGTGAATGACGATTACTCCCTCCACGACTTCGCACACGACGCGGCTGTCGAGACGTTCAAACTCGGGGTAGACGTATTCGAAGAGACCGTCGCGACACCTGTGAAAGTCGGAGTCGACCTGTATGACTACGCGAAGAAGTCAGCAGAACTCGCCGATAAATACGACGACGCGACCGGTTCCACCCGTGCGTGGGACTATTCGTGGACGTACTCCGGTGACGAAGCGTCCTCGACATCGTTCACCTCGATGACGTTCAAAGTGACAGACATTCCCTGGGGTGGGACTGAGAGCCACACGGTCGAAGTCGAAAGCCGAACTGGTCAGGAGGGAACGATGCACACCCACGAGTTCAACTTCGACCTCCACGGTCCAGAGCTCTGTCGGTAACTGGTCGGCTTTTTGACCTTGCCCCTCCGCGTTCACACGGCGGATATCCAGATTGAGAACACGGATTTTTTAGCATATCGTGGAGAACACCAGTTTCGTGCCCTCCCTGAAACGCGTCCACATTGTAGCAGCGTTCGTCCTGCTTGGCGTCGCTGCGTTCCTTTACTCGGTGATCGTCTCCTATCAGTTCCTCCTCGGTACGGGCGTCGCGATCGCGTCCTTCGTCGTCGCACTATTCACGTACTACGGAGGCACCAACCGAAAGACCGCCACTCGCGCAACGATCGTCGTCACACTCATTTACGGCGCTTTCACTCTCCAGTTTCCCATTGCCGTCATCGCGGCCTGCCTCGTCTACCTCACCGCGTGGCTGACCGGCTCGGACAGCCCACTCGATGCACCAGACACGCGGGTCTTCCCGGTCGAATCGACGGCTACCAGCGAATCCGACCGTAGCGAGTGAGTCGGGTGATCTGCGGGTCGATTGAGGCGCTCAGTCACCCGATGCACGGGGCGTAGTTCGTTCAGTGATTCACCCGTATCCACCAGACGAGAGCATCCGGGCGACCGAGCGGTCCGTCAGGACCCGGCAGGTCGCCCGGTTCACGCGAATCGCCCGCGGGCGATTCGCGCTTTTTTCCCCGACGTTTTTTACCGGGGTTGAGCGCTCGCCTATGGCGAGCGCGAACCCCCGGAGAAAAAAGGTCGAGCTACATGAAGTCCGCAATCCCGCTCTGCTTGTTTTTGTCGTTCTCGAACACCCGCTTGATCGACTTGTCGAGGATTTCGAGGCGCTGTTTGGTGTACTCTCGGCAGTCGAACTCCTCGGCGACCATCGTCGCCGTGTCGATGTACTTGTTGACCGACCCTTCGTGGACCGTGAGGTTGACCCGGCCGCCACACTCCCGGCAGTCGCCGGTCAGGGGCATCCGGCGGTACTTCTCGCCGCAGTCGAGACAGCGGACTTCCTGGCGGGAGAAGGCCCGGAGGTTGCCGATCAGGTCCGGCAGGAAGTGGTACTCGATGATCCGTTCGGCCACGTCGGTCTCGTCGACAGCCCGCAGCGTCCGCGAGAGATCGAGCTGGGCGTCCATCTTGTCGGTCATCGAACCGAGCGTCTTGTAGGCCGAGAGGTCCGGGCCGAGCGCGATGTCGGTGGTGTCGTGGGTGTGATCGAAGCCGGTGTACTCGTGGTCGGTGCCCAGCGTCTCCTCGGCGATGGTCATGACGTCCTCGACATCCTCGGGGTCGGCCATCTCGCGGGTGGCCTCGTAGAACTCCCGGGGGTACTCCCGCATGATGTCCATGTTGTGGGCCTCGTCGTCGATCTCGCTGGGGTCGATGCGGGAGGACATCACCAAGGGTGCGTCCATCCGACCGCCCCGCTGGTTCGGCAGGAACGTCTTCGAGAAGTTCAGGAGGCCGTCCATCAGCAGCATCACGCAGTCCTCGTCGCCGTCGCACTGGCCGGAGTAGGTGCCCTCGATGGCGACCCGGTGGGTGTCGGCGACGGTGAGACAGTAGACGTGGTTCGTGTCGCTGTCGACGTACTCGACCGACACCACTTCGTCGAACGGAACGCCGTCGTCGGCACCCGCCGAGGGCTGTGGGGCATCGCTCGCCGTCATCACGGTCGTCTCGCCGCCGTCGTAGGCCGGGAGTTCGTCGCCGGCCGAGAGTTCGCTGGCCGGTGCTTCTTCGAGCCCGTCACCGCTCCGCCGGAGCATCGTGTGGTCGGGAGTTACCCGCAGCGAGCGGTCACCGACCTCGATGCGGACCATGTGATCGGGAGCGTGATGTTTCGAGACCGCCTCGACGGGCTTGCGACACGGGCGACCGTCGGCGTCGACCGAGGGCACCGTGACCTCGCCGTCCAGTTCCTCGACCAGGGTCCCGAAGTCGTCCTCGCGCGGGTCGTCGAGTCGCTCCTCGACGAGATCGGCGATAGGGCCGTACTGCCAGTCGCCAGCCTCGTCCTCGTACCAGAGTCGCGATTCGGGGTGGAAGCAGTTGCGGCGCTTGGCGGCGTGGAAGTACGGATGCGCGTACCCGACCGCCGCGGAGGTGAAGCCGACGACGCGCCCGACCGTCGCGGCGCTGGTGTGGGGTGCCATCCCGAAGACGAGTTCGCCGACGAGGTCCTCGCGGTCGTCGAGTTCGTAGAACCGGTCGAGCCCGTAGTACTGCTCTAAGAGGTCGTCGACGAACGCGGCGGTCTGGAGCATGTGCTCGGCCGCGCCGTCGGAGAGCACCACGTCCTGGACTCTGAGCTCGACGAGCTGGTCCTCGTGGCGCAGCGGGTCGCCGTGGATGTCCGCCTCGTAGCCCAGCCCGCGGAGCTGGTCGACGCTCACGTCGAGTTCCGACGCCCGGACCGCGGTGACCGGCAGGTCCGTCATGTCGTAGCGGACGGTGCCGTCTTTGAACGCCGACACGTCGTGTTTCGCCCGGAGGATCCCCTTCTCCATCGGTTCGGGAATCTTCTCCTTGGAGGTCAGCCCCTCGACGCCTTTGACGATGTCGAAGGCCGTCTCGCGTTCGCCGACGGCACCCAGCGCGTCGCGGAACTCCTCGCCGAGGTCGATGGCCTCGTACTGGGTGGGGTAGGCCATCGTCTCGCAGTGGGCACACTCGGCGCGGCCCGACTCGTCGGGCTCGACCTCCGAGTCGCAGTCGGGACAGACGTAGACGGCGTCGGTGACGCCGTTGCAGTCCGGACAGCGGCCCCGAAAGGTCTCGGTGCCACAGTCCCGACAGCGGCGGCGACCGACCTCGACCTCGACGAGGCCCTGCTGGTCGTTCATCTTCTCGGCGTGTTTGGTGGCGTCGGCGACCGAGCGCTGAGCGCCGCCGGCCTCGTCGATGGGAAACAGCGTGTGGACGGCCGGCGACAGCTCTCGCTCCTCTGATTTCTCGGGGCGACCCATCCGGTTGCCGATCCGGGTCGGGGCGCGCTCGCGGAGCCGGAAGGGAGCGATCTCGTTGATCGCCTCGATGGCGTTGTCGCCGTCCGCGTACGTTCGAGCGTGCTCCGAGAGGTCCCCGAGCGACCACTCGCGTTCGAGAGCGGCGTCGAAGCCCAGCGTCCGGACCAGCGGCTCCCAGTCGGGGACGACGATGGTGTCCTCGCGCTGAGTGTGCTCGACGAGCAGGTGTTCGAGCGTCTGGGCGACGGGCTCGCGGTTCGGGAGGACGAGGTCGCCGTCGGTGCCCCGGTCGGGCGACGGCGTCGGCGCGACCGCGCCGTCCGTCTCGGCCCTCTCGGCGTCTTCGACGGCGGCCGCCAGCGCGCCGACGGCGTCGACGGTCACGTCGTGCCAGCAGTAGGTGTACTTGGGGTGCAGGGGGGCGTCGTAGTCGGTCGCCCACCGCAGCGCCTCCTCGGCAGTCGGATCTGCCAGGTCGACGTGAACGTCGTCTTGCAGGGCCTGCACGTCGCCACCGGCGTCGTCGAACTCCTGTCGCCACCACTCGACGGTGTAGGAGGCCGGCACGAGCGGGTGGTTGTTCTCGACGAACTCGCCGTAGTTGACGAGGTACTCGCCCAGATCCAGCACCTTCTCGACGCCGTTGCGGACCTCGATTGCCTCGGCCGGGTCGTCGACCCGGCGCACGTCCCCGTTGGCGAGCTTGACCGTCGGCCCCTCGATGGTGTCGACCGGGACCACGCCAGCGGCCTTGCCGGGCCGTTCGGTCTTGATCTGGGTGCCGGTCGCGAGGAAGTCGTCGACCAGGTGCATCGTCGCGGGGTGGACGCCGGCAGTCGCGTTGCCGTGGTTGCGCGCCCGGCCGTACCGCAGGCGAAAGCCACCGGGTTCGCTCGGATGTGAGAAGACCGGTCGGCCGGCGATGAGGTCACGGAGGAACTTCGTACTGGGATCGGCACGCGGCGGGCCGTCGTCCTCGCTCGTAGAGGTCTCGTCGCCCTCGTCCTCGTCTCCGTCGTCTCCCTCGTCGGCCGCGTCCTCCTCGCCGTCCTCGTCGCCGTCTTTGCCGATCGTTCCGTCGATGAGGTCTTGCAGCCACGGCCAGTCGACCTCCTCTAAGTTGCGGGTGTAGCGCTGGATCTTCGGAGCCTTCAGCGCGATGCCCTCGGCGGCGACGAGACACATCCCACCGCGGGCGGAGTTGGTGTCGACCCGTTCGAGGTCCCGAAAGCCCGAGACCTCCTCGTCGCCGGTCGCCTCGCCGTCCAGCATGATCGGCATGTGCTCGGCGATGAACTTCGACTCCTTCTCCTTGGGCGAGTACTGGAGGCCCGTCTCCTTGTCGTACAGTTCGATCTCCTCGGCGTAGCGGTTGATCTCCTCGTCGCGGGCCTCGTACTCCTCGATGCCCAGCAGCGCGCGAGCGTAGTCGGCCACGAGAACCGAGAGCGCCTGTGCGGTCCCGCCGGCCGAGCGGATCGGGCCGGCGTAGTAGACGTTGACGAACTCGGTGCCGTCGTCGTTTTCGAGGATCTCGACGCGGTCGATCCCCTCGATCGGTGCGGCGACGACCCCCTCGGTCAACAGGGCGACGGCCGTTCGAACGGCACCCTCGACCTTGCCGGCCTTGGAGTCGTAGTCCCCGACCTCGCCCTCCACGAAGTCGGAGACCAGCTCCAGTGCGGCCTCCTCCCTGCTCATCTCGCCTTCGAGTTCGCGGACGCGTTCGGCGACGCCGTCGATCCCGAGGATGTTCTCGACGCGGTCGGCCATGTCTCTGGCCGTCGGGATCTCGACCTCGGGGACGGGATCGCCGCCGCGTCGCTTGGCCGCCTGGGCCACCTCGAAGGCGTCGTCGAGCTGGGATTCCAGGCGGTCGAAGTAGCGTTCGTCGACCTCGCGCATCTACAGCCCCCAGAGGTCCAGATCCGTCGTCTCGTCGTGCTCGCGCGCGAGTTCGGCGTCGAAAGCGCGAACGTGGAGTTCCCCGGCGAAGACGGTCGCGCTGTTGAGGTGGCCCGCAAGCGCCGATCCGTCGGGTCGCGAGAGGACGGCGTGGGTGTGGGCGAACGGCTCCCCGTCGAGCAGCGAGACGTTGCCGACGCAGGCCGCCACCTCCAGCGGTTCCGGGAAGGTCACGGCGTCGTACTCCTGGCGTTCCTGATCGTAGAAGTAGATCTCGGCGTCCTCGACGGCACCGAGCCCCTGAAAGAAGGCCGCGTCGATCCCCTGCTCGTCGGCGAAGTCCTCGATCTGGGCGCGCCAGTCGCGCCCGGTTTCGAGCCGACAGACGTACTCTCGGGTGGTCTCGACTTCGCGATAATCCATACTGGAGTGAGAGGGCAGGGCAGGCCAAAAGGGTTGTCACCCGAGAGAAACCCGGCCGGACTCCACCACTCGGGCCGCGTCGTAGAAGGCGAGTTCGTCGACGACCCACTCGATCGGTTCGATGTCGCGGTCGAGCAGCCGCCGCCCGCTGGCCCGGTCGCCGCCACGCGCGACGGTGACGTGTGGCGTGTACTCCTCGCCCTCCAGCCGCGGGACGGTGTGGAACGCGTCACAGAGCGTCCGATGGAGGTCGTGCAACCCCGGGCTCTCGACGGCGAGATAGACGACCGGTGCCGTCCCCGAGGTCGGCTCGGCGAACCAGTCGACGCCCGTGATCCGGACCGCGACGGCGGGCTGATCGGCGAGAACCTCGCGGGCGCGGGCCTCGACGACGCTGGCGGGGTGGTCGTCGGTCGCCAGGCGCTTTGCGACCATCGAGTGCTCGCCCCGGGGACGCGGGCTGGCGCTCGGCCACTCGCGAGCCAAGTCGCTCGCCAGCCGCGCGACATCGCCCGGAATGGGGACGTTCAGGCTGAACACGTCCGGACCGACGACGGCGACGGCGAAAAGCGACCCGATTTCGACCGATTGTACACGCGGCCTAAAGCCATATACCGCGAGGCGGCCAACACCGAGTGAGATGTCGACAGCTCGCCGGAGGCGCGCCACCGTGCTGGCTCTCGTCGTCGCTCTGCTTGCCGTCCCGATCGCGGGCGGACAGCTCGGCGGGCTGGCACAGGAACAGGTCGATCCAGACACCGTCGTGCTACAGGTCGAGTTGCAGGCCGACGGCGACGCGTCGTGGGCCGTCCACTACCGGACGCGGCTGGACGACGACAACACGACGGCCGCCTTCGAGAGCCTGCGAGACGACGTGAGCGACGACCCGACCGCGTACACGGCCGACTTCGGCGACCGCATGAACCGGACGATCGCGACCGCCGAGAACGCGACCGGCCGAGAGATGGCGCTTCGGAACCTCACGGTAGCGACCGAGACCGAGGCGCTGCCCCAGGAGTACGGCGTGGTCACCTACCGGTTCGAGTGGACGAACTTCGCGGCCGTCGAGGGCGACCAGCTCCGGGCGGGCGACGCGCTGTCGGGCCTGTATCTCGACGAGGAGAGCACGCTGCGGATCGACTGGCCCGCCGGCTACGAGCGCACGAGCGTCGATCCGTCGCCGACCCGCAGCGACGAGCAGACGGTCGCCTGGGACGGCCGCATCGACTTCGAGAGCGACGAGCCACGGCTCGTCGTGACCGAATCCGCCGCGGCCGGCGAGACGACGACCGGTGCTGGCGAGGCCGCAGGCGACGCCTGGCTGCTCGTGGCCGCGACGGTGCTCGCGGCCGGCGGCGTCGTCGCGCTGCTGTGGGCCAACCGCCGGTACGGTATCGCCGGTGGAGCAGCGAGCGACAGCGGGCGGGACGACGGATCGGAGGAGCCGGCCGAAAGCGGCGGCGAGAGCGCTGGTGAAGCGTCCGACGAGGACGCGGGCGGTGACCCGTCGCCGCCGCCGGAACTGCTGAGCAACGAGGAGCGCGTGCTCCAGTTGCTCGACGACAGCGGTGGCCGGCTGAAACAACAGGCCATCGCCGAGCGACTCGACTGGACCGCCGCAAAGACCAGTCAGGTGATCGGCGACCTGCGCGAGGAAGACGAACTGGAGACGTTCCGAATCGGCCGGGAAAACGTCGTCACGCTCCCCGGCGTCGACCTCGCGAGTGACGTGGGCGAGGGCGAGGGCGAGGGTGAGGGCGAGGGCGAGGGCGAGGGCGAGGGCGAGGGCGAGGGCGAGGGCGAGGGCGAGGGCGAGGGCGAGGGCGAGGGCGAGGGCGAGGGCGAGGGCGAGGGCGAGGGCGAGGGCGAGGGCGAGGGCGAGGGCGAGGGCGAGGGCGAGGGCGAGGGCGAGGGCGAGGGCGAGGGCGAGGGCGAGGGCGAGGGCGAGGGCGAGGGCGAGGGCGAGGGCGAGGGCGAGGGCGACGAGCCGTAGAACTCCCATATAAACCCATCGACGTTTCGAGCGGGAGAGACGGACGATCAAGCGATAGGCCGTCGCAGTCGTGCGGTTTCGATCGCGGTTAATTCGGCTTGATCGTCGGCAATTCGGGATTACGGCCGCCCCTTTATATGCGGTTGCCGACACAAGGACGGCGTACAGATGCGAGACACCACCACCGTACTGGTCGCAGTCGCACTGGTCGTCGGGAGCCTCGCGGCCGTCCCGATGGCCGGAGTGGCCGCCCAGACGACGGAGACAGCGACCGACACGAACAGTCCGACGGCGACCGCGACCGACACCAACGCGACCGCCGCCAACGCGACCGCACCCGGCGAGCAGCTCGCTGGCGTCGTGAGCGTACAGGGTGCCGAGATCGACGGCGAAGTGGAGACGCGTGCGTACGGCATCCGCGTCGCTCAGTCAGAGAGCAACGACTCGAAGGCCGCCGTCGTCGGCCAGCAGATGGCCGATATCGAACAGCGACTCGACGACCTCGAACAGCGCCGAGAGACGCTGACGGCGGCGCGTGAGAACGGCTCGATGAGCGAAGGGCAGTACCGCGCCCGGATGGCGCGACTGGCCGCCGAGACCCGCACGGCCGAGCGGCTCGCGAACCAGAGCAACGAGACGGCACAGACACTCCCCGCAGAGACCCTCGAAGCCAACGGCGTCAATGCGACGGCGATCCGGACGCTGAGCGATCGGGCCAACGAGCTACGGGGGCCGGAAGTGGCCGCGATCGCCCGCTCGATCGGCGGCGCGGGGACCGGTAACGGCTTCGGTCCGGCGGCGGCCGGTGAGCGCGGTGCCGAGGCTGGCAACAGAACCGCTGGACAGGACCGCGGTAGCGACGCCCGAGACGGCGGCAACGAAACGGACGCATCGAACGAACGGCCCACCGCAGACGGTGACGGGGCGACCGGGAGCCAGCCCGAAGACGACGACCAGCAGTCGACTGACACCGAGACCGACGACAGCGCGTCCGAGGCCGAGGATCAGCGGGGCGGTGGCAACGCGAGCGAGGGGCAGGGTCGATAGATGAGAGCGAGAGCGGCCCTCGCGACGTTGAGCGTGATCGCGCTGGTCCTTGTAGGGAGCGCCGGACCCGCGGCAGCGTCCCACCAGCCGAGCTTCGTCGTCGACCTGGACGCGAGCGGCGACGCGACGGTGACGATTACGTACACGTACGACCTCGGAGACGACGCCGAACAGGCGGCTTTCGCGGAGCTACGGCGCAACGAGACGGCGACCGCCGCGTTCGAAGAACGGGTTCACGATCGGTTCGAAGCGGTGGCGAACGCCAGCGAAAACCGGACCGGACGCCGGATGGCGATCGAATCGGCGGCGGTCGAACTCACCCGAGAGGACGGGACCGGGGTCGTCGAGGTCTCGGTCCAGTGGAGCGGGCTGGCAGCGACGACCGAGAACGGACTGGTCCTCGACGAGCCGTTCGCCAGTGGTTTCGAGCCCGACCGTGCGTTCGTCGTCGTCCTCCCCGACGGCTACGAGGCGACGACGAGCACGCCCTCGCCCGCAGAGAGCGACGACGGGCGACTGGAGTGGGCCGACGGGACGACGCTCGACGACTTCGAGGTCGTCGCGACGGAGACTCCCGCCGACGCCGGTGGGACCGCTGACAGCGACGCGACGACGGGGGCTGACGGCCCCGGCGTCGGCGTCGTGGGGACGGTCGCGGCACTGGTGGCCGCTGGCGCGCTCGCCGTGCGACGACGCCCGAGAGCGTGAGAGGGTCACACACCGATCTCGACTCGGAACCTATTTATATCGAACCTCGGATAGTGGCGAGTACATGAGTCAGACTGCGACCGCTGGCGGACGCGAAGTCCTCAGCGGCGAGTCTGGCGCTCTTCTTCGACAGCGGCGACGACGACGGGGCCGTTTCTAGGCCCACAATACTTACACTCCCGATTTCCGGTTCGTTCGACTCCAAATCACCGACCACCGTCTGTTGGTCGCGTCGTCGCGGCTGTCGTCACCCCGCCTGTGCTCACACGCCTCGTGTGATCGATCCTGCGGACGATGACGACGGGTGCGGGCGGCGAAAATCACGGACACGCCACCCAAACACGAAACCCATGACACCAGAAACCGCATCCGGAACCGTCGCACTCGCCTTCTCGGGCGGGCTCGACACGACAGTCTGCGTATCGCTGCTGAAAGAGGAGTACGGCTACGACGAGGTCGTCGGCGTCACCGTCGACGTGGGCCAGCCCGACTACGAGTTCGAGGAGGCCGAAGAGACCGCCGAGGCGCTCGGCGTCGAGCAGTACGTCGTCGACGCGAAGGAGGACTTCGCGGACCTCTGTCTGAAGGCCGTCAAGGCCAACGCCGACTACCAGGGCTACCCGCTCGGGACTGCGCTCGCGCGCCCGGTCATCGCCAAAGCCATCCTCGAAGTCGCCGAGCAAGAGGGCTGTTCGGCCGTCGCTCACGGCTGTACGGGGAAGGGCAACGACCAGCTGCGCTTCGAGTCCGTCTGGCGCGACTCCGAGCTGGACGTGATCGCGCCCGTCCGCGAACTCGGGCTGACCCGCGAGTGGGAGAACGAGTACGCCCAGGAGAAGGGGCTGCCGGTCGAGGGCGGCGACGGCGGTCGCTACTCCATCGACACGAACCTCTGGAGCCGCTCGATCGAGGGCTCCGAGCTCGAAGACCCCAGCACGATCCCGGAGGACGACATCTACAAGTGGACCGAGAACCCCTCGGGCAAGGAGGCCGAACTGGTCGAGATCACGTTCGAGCAGGGCGAGGCCGTCGCCGTCGACGGCGACGATCTCGGCAAGGTCGAGCTGATCGAACAGCTCAATTCCCAGGCCGGTGCCCACGGGATCGGTCGCACCGACATGATGGAAGACCGCATGCTCGGTCTGAAGGTCCGCGAGAACTACGAGCACCCCGCCGCGACGGTGTTGCTGACCGCCCACGAGGCCCTCGAAGGGCTGGTCCTCACTCAGGAAGAGCGTGCGTTCAAGGCCCAGGTCGACCAGGAGTGGTCCCAGAAGGCCTACGAGGGGCTCGTCGACGCCCCGCTCGTGAGTGCGCTCGAAGCGTTCGTCGACGACACGAACGAACGCGTCACCGGCACCGTCACGGTCAAGCTGGAAGGCGGCCACTGTCGCCCGGTCTCGCGCGAATCGGAGTACGCCGTCTACAGCGAGTCCGCAGCGTCGTTCGACGAGGAGGACGTGACCGGCGGCATCACCCAGCAGGACGCGACCGGCGTCGCCAAGTACCACGGCTTCCAGTCGCGTCTGGCGAACAGGATTCTCGAAGACGCGAAGAAGGGCGAAGCCGTCGCCGACGGTGGCAGTGAAGCCACAGACAGCGCGAACGGCGAGAGCGAGGACTAGACGATGAGCGACGGAGAGCACGACGACGGCGCGGGCGAGGCGACCGACGAGAGCGTCGTCCGCCGGGACCGCTTCTCGGGCGGCCCCGCCCGCTCGTTCCTCTCCTCGCTCGACGACGACGAGCGCATCTTCGCGGCGGATCTGGCGGTCGACCGCGCCCACGTCGTGATGCTCGCAGAACAGGACATCGTCGACCGCGAGACGGCCGGCGAGATCCTGTCGGCACTCGCAGACGTGGAGGCGGCCGGACACGGAGCGCTCCACGAGGGCGAAGACGTCCACGAAGCCATCGAGTCGGCGGTCATCGACCGCGTGGGAGCCGAGGGCGGGAAGATGCACACGGCTCGCTCGCGCAACGACGAGGTGGCGACCTGTATCCGCTATCGCTTGCGCGAGGACCTGCTCGCGCTGATCGAGACGGTCGTCGAGGCCCGCGAGCAGTTGCTCGCCGTGGCCCGCGAGCACACCGAGACGGTGATGCCCGGCTACACCCATCTCCAGCCGGCACAGCCGACGACGGTCGCCCACTGGATCGCCTCCTACGAGCAGGCCCTGCAACGGGACACCGCACGCCTGCTGGACGCCTACGATCGGGTCAACCAGAACCCGCTCGGGGCGGCCGCGTTCGCCGGGACGCCGTTCGACGTGGACCGCGAGCGCACCGCGACGCTGCTGGGCTTCGACTCGGTGCTCGAAAACTCGATGGACGCCTCTGCGACGCGCGATTTCCTCGTCGAGACGACGGGCGCGGTCGCGACGCTCGCGACGACGCTGTCGGGGCTGGCCGAGGACGTGATCGTCATGGCGAGCAAGGGCCACGTCGAGCTGGCCGACGACTACTCGTCGACCTCCTCGATCATGCCCCAGAAGAAGAATCCAGACACGCTGGAGCTCGTGCGCGGTCGCACCGGCGACGCGACCGCCGGGCTGAACGGCCTGTTGACGAACCTGAAGGGCCAGCCCCGCGCGTACAACCGCGACCTCCAGCGAGCGGGTCGCCACGCCTGGGACGCGATCGACAGCGTCACCGAGAGCGTCGCCGTCGCGACCGGCGCGGTCGCGACAGCCGACTGGCCCGCCGAGACGCTGGCGGCCGCGGCCGGCGACGGCTTCTCGACGGCGACCGGCGTCGCGGACCTGCTGGCGATGGCGGGCCTGCCCTTCCGGACGGCCCACGAGCTGGTGGCCGAGGCGGCGGGCGACATCGAGGGCGGCGACGCGCCCGACTACGAGACGATCGACGCGGTCGCCCGGGACCGGCTCGGCGAGTCACTGTCGGCCTACGTCGACCGCGAGGACGTAGAGGCGACACTGGAGCCGGCCGAGAGCGTCGCGATGCGTGACTCCGCCGGAGGCCCTGCACCCGAAGCCGTCGATGCCCAGCTGTCGGCGGCCGAGGAGACACTGGCGGCGGACCGGAACGCGCTCACGACACGTCGAGAGCGTGTCGAATCGGCCGACGAACGGCTGGACGCGGAGGTCGATCGCTATGTCTGAGGCCGCCGGCCGTCGCTGTCGGACCGGCGTCGTCACCGCGGCGCGGCGACGCGGGTCGCGGACGGGGAGCCCGGAGCGTGATCGGCGGCTGATCGACCGACGATCCCCGCGAGGGGAAATACTACCATAAAACTGATACAGATATCAGGACAGTCCCGTTTTTTCGGATTTTCGCGCCCTTAGAGTCGAGTATAGATACCTAATTAATTCTGATAGGTTCGAAGAGTTTAAGTGCAATGGGGCGCGAGTGAGTGATACAATGGCAGAATGCGTCGAATGCGGGGCGGAAGTCTCGCTGCACGACAACCTCGAAGCCGGAGAGATCGTCGACTGTGCGACCTGTGGTGCCGAGCTCGAAGTGCTCTCGGCCGATCCCGTCGAGCTCGACTCGGCCCCCGAGCTCGAAGAAGACTGGGGCGAGTAACGACGGCGGGCGGCCGAGCGCGGTGATACAACAATGAATGTAGGAATACTCTACTCGCGGATTCGTCGGGACGAGAAGCTCCTGCTGGAGGAGCTGCGCGATCGAGACCACGAGGTCACGAAGATCGACGTCCGGAAACAGCGGTTCAACATGAGCGAGCCGCCGGCCGCCTTCGACGGCGTCGACATCGTCGTCGATCGGTGTCTGGCGACGAGTCGGTCGGTGTACGCCACCAAGTTCGTCGAAGCCTACGACGTGCCGGTGGTCAACACGCCGGGGACCGCGGAGATCTGTTCGGACAAGGTCAAGAACAGCCTCGCCCTGGTCGACGCCGACGTGCCGACGCCGAACACGGACGTGGCCTTCACCAAGGACGCCGCGATGGAGTCTATCGAGGAGTTTGGCTACCCCTGTGTCCTCAAGCCCGTCGTGGGCTCGTGGGGTCGCCTGATGGCCAAGATCGATTCGCGCTCGGCCGCCGAAGCCATCCTCGAACACAAAGAGACCCTGGGCCACTACGAACACAAGGTGTTCTACGTCCAGGAGTTCGTCGACAAGCCCGGTCGAGACATCCGCGTGCTGGCGACCGACGGCGAGCCAGTCGCCGCGATGGTCCGATCCTCGGACCACTGGCTGACCAACGCCGCCAAGGGTGCCGAGACCGACACCTTCGAGCTCGACGACCGCGCGCTGGAGCTCGTCGAGCAGGCCAGCGACGCGGTCGGCGGCGGTCTGCTCGGCATCGACCTGATGGAAACCGGCGTCGACGAGGACAGCGAGGCGGGAACCGCCTCGGACAGCGCGAGCGGCGGCAAGCCGCGAGTGGGCGACCCCGAGGACTACACGGTCCACGAGGTCAACCACACCGTCGAGTTCAAGGCGCTCGACGAAGTGAGCGACGTGGACGTGCCCGCCGAAGTCGTCGACTGGCTCGAAACGAAAGCCGAACAGGAAGCCGGGGTGACCGCCTGATGACGTTCTCCGCGAGCGTCGTCGGCGGCTCGGGCTTTACCGGCGGGGAACTCCTTCGCCTGCTCGATGGCCACCCCGAGTTTCGAACCGTTCAGGCAACGAGCCGCTCGAAGGAAAACAAGACGGTCGGCCACGCCCACCCGAACCTCCGGCACAAGGACCTGCGCTTTTCCAGCCCGGCAGATCTGGAATCCGTCGACGTGCTCTTTGCGGCGACACCCCACGGCGTCTCGATGGAGCAGATCGACGCGTTTCGGGACGCCGCCGACACCGTCGTCGACCTCTCGGCCGACTTCCGCCTCGACACCGAGGCCCAGTACGACGAGTGGTACGACGGCCACAGCCGTCCGGAACTGCTCGCCGACGCGGAGTACGCGCTGCCCGAGCTGAACCGCGGGAACCTCGCGGGCGCGGACCTGATCGCTTCGGGTGGCTGTAACGCCACCGCGACGATCATGGGCCTGTTGCCTCTCTTCGAGGCCGACATCCTGAGCGGCGACGAGCAGGTCGTCGTCGACGTGAAGGTCGGTTCCTCGGAGGGCGGCGCTGGCGGCGGCGAGGCCTCCAGCCACCCCGAACGCTCGGGCGTCGTCCGCCCCTACGCGCCGACGGGCCACCGCCACGAAGCCGAGATTCAGCAGTTCCTCGGCGTCGACGTGTCCTTCACCGTCCACGCGGTGGAGATGACCCGCGGGGCGAGCGCGACCTGTCACGTCTTCCCGGACGGGCCGGTCTCGAAGGGCGACCTCTGGAGTGCCTACCGCGAGTCCTACGAAGACGAGCCGTTCGTCCGGATGGCCGCGGGCGGTGGCGGCGTCTACCGCTATCCGGAGCCCAAGGCCGTCGCCGGGACGAACTTCGCGGAGGTCGGCTTCGAGGTCGACCCCGCGAACGAGCGACTCGTCGTGTTCTCGGCGATCGACAACATGATGAAGGGCTCGGCCGGCCAGGCCGTCCACGCCGCCAACGTCGCGCTGGGGATCGAGGAGACTGCCGGCCTCGAACTGACCGGGTTCCACCCCGTCGGCGCACCGTGACCGCAGGAGTGAACTTTCCATGACAGTAGTTATCAAAGTCGGTGGCGCTCGTGCGGTCGACCCCGCGGGTGCCCTTTCGGACGTTGCATCACTCTACGAGGACGGCGAGGATGTGGTCCTCGTCCACGGCGGCTCCACCGCCGTCGACGACACGCTCGAACGGCTCGGCATCGAACCGGAGTACGTCGAGACGCCCAGCGGCGTCGTCGGCCGCTTTACCGACGAGGCGACGATGGAGGTCTTCGAGATGGTCTTTGGCCACCTCAACACCCAGCTCGTCGCCGGGCTCCAGAGTCTCGGCGTCGACGCCGTCGGCCTCTCGGGCGTGGACGGGAAACTCCTCCACGGACCCCGGAAGTCCGCGGTCCGCGTCGTCGAGGACGGCACGAAGAAGATCAGGCGCGGCGACCACTCCGGCACGATCAAGGAGGTCAACACGGACCTGCTTTGGTCGCTGCTCGACGGCAACTACCTGCCGGTGGCCGCGCCGCCGATGGCCGGCGACGACGACGGTGAGATTATCCCCGTCAACACAGACGCCGACCGTACCGCCGCGGCGATCGCCGCCGCGCTGGACGCCAAGCTGGTCCTGCTGACCGACGTGGCGGGCGTCTACGAGGACCCAGACGATCCCGAGACGCTGATCGAGACCGTCGAGACCGGCGAGGAGTGGCAGGCCCTCGAAGCGGCCGCGGAGGGGTTCATGAGTCGCAAGATCATGGCCGCCAGGGAGGCCCTGGACGGTGGCGCACCCGAGGTGGTCGTCGCCGACGCCAACGCCGACACACCGGTCACAGACGCAGTTAACGGAGACGGCACACACATGTTTCAGGAGGCCATCGAGGAGCTATGAGCGGATTCGTCTTCAACGAGAAACCGATCCAGATCGAAGAGGGGGACGGCGTGTGGCTGTCCGACGACGCGGGCAACGAGTACCTCGACATGGGGGCGTCCTACGCCTGTGTCCCGCTCGGCCATCGCCACCCGGCGGTCGACCAGGCCGCAAAGAGTCAGATAGACAGGCTCACCTACGTCCAGGCGTCCTATCCCAACGCCGCGCGGACCCGTCTCTACGAGACGCTGGCCGACACCGCACCCGATCCGATCGACAAGGTGTGGCTCTGTAACTCCGGCACCGAGGCCAACGAGGCCGCGCTGAAGTTCGCCCGTGCTGCGACCGGCGAGTCGAAGCTCGTGGCGACGATGCAGGGCTTTCACGGCCGGACGATGGGGTCGCTGGCGACGACCTGGAAGAGCAAGTACAAGAAGCCCTACGAGCCCCTGGCCGGCGACGTGGAGTTCGTCCCCTACGACGACCCCGAGGCCATGCGGGACGCCGTCGACGAGGAGACGGCGGGCGTCATCGTCGAACCCATCCAGGGAGAGGGCGGCATCAACCCCGCTTCGACCGAGTTCCTCGAAGCGACCCGCGAGGCGACCGAAGACGCGGGCGCGGCACTGATCTTCGACGAGGTCCAGACCGGGATGGGGCGGACCGGATCGCTGTGGGCCGCCCAGGAGTCCGGCGTCGTCCCGGACATGATCACCGCGGCGAAGGGACTTGGCAACGGCTACCCCATCGGCGCGACGCTGTGTCGCGAGTGGATCGCCGACGAGTACGGCTCCCACGCCTCGACGTTCTCGGGCGGGCCGGTCATCTCGGCGGCCGCCGACGCGACCGTCTCGACGATCGTCGAGGAGGACGTGCCCAGCAACGCCGCCGCGGTCGGCGACTACCTCCGGGCGGAGCTGGAGGCCACGCTGGGCGACGAGGTTCGCGACATCCGCGGCGAGGGCCTGATGATCGGCATCGAGGTCGGCCGGGGCGCGATGGGACACCTCAAGCAGCTGGCGATGAGCGAGGGCGTGCTGGCGCTGCCGGCCGGCCGAACGGTGGTGCGGCTGCTCCCGCCGCTGACCCTCACCGAGGAGGACGCCGACCACGTCGTCGACGCGCTGGAATCGGTGATTGTAGAATGAGCGCGAGACGCCACGCATCTCGGAACGGCGAGCGGGCGGTCCCGCCCGCGAGCGAAAGGGGAATGCGCTCACCGGAGGTGGGCACATGAGCCAGACCGTCCAGGCCCCCGACCAGGAAGCTCGCGACCTGCTCGAAGCGATCGTCCGCATCCCGTCGGTCACGCCCGACGAAGAGCGGGCCGCGAAGCGACTGGTCGAGTTCTTCGACTCCCACGGCCGCGAGGCCTGGGTCGACGAGATCGGCAACGTCCGCGCGCCGGCCGACGACGGCGTGTTGCTGACCTCCCACATCGACACGGTGCCGGGCGACATTCCCGTCCGGGTCGAGGAGAACGACGACGGCGAACCGGAGCTGTGGGGCCGTGGCTCCGTCGACGCGAAGGGACCGCTCTGTGCGATGGCGGTCGCCGCCGTCCGCACCGGCGCGAGCTTCCTCGGCGTCGTCGGCGAAGAAGTGGATTCGCGTGGCAGTCGGTACGTGATCGAGGACCGCGAGGGGACGCCCGACGCGGTCGTCAACGGCGAACCCTCCGGCTGGGAGGGGATCACGCTGGGCTATCGCGGTCTGCTGGCCGGCACGTACGTCGCCACCAGCGAGTCGGGCCACTCCTCGCGACCGGACAACAACGCGATCCAGGACGCGCTGGACTGGTGGGCCGCCGTCGAGGGCGAGTTCGAGAAAGACGAATGGGAGCCCGTCTTCGAACGGGTCACCTGCAAACCCGTCGACATCGACGGGGGGATCTCCGACGACGGGCTCTCCGTCGAGACGACGATGGACGTACAGCTTCGGGTCCCGCCGGAGTACACGACCGACGAGATCCGCGAGATCGCCGACGGTCACCTCGTCAACGGCACCGTCCACTGGGACGACAAGGTCGAACCGGTGATGCAGAGCCCCCGGACCCCGGTCGCCCGCGCGTTCCGGACCGCGATCCGGTCGGCCGGCGGGGAGCCCACCCTGTTGCGCAAGACCGGGACCAGCGACATGAACGTCTTCGCACAGTCCTGGGACTGCCCGATGGTCACCTACGGCCCCGGCGACTCGGACCTGGATCACGCGCCGAACGAACACATCCAGTTAGCGGAGTACGACCGCTCCGTCACCGTCCTCGAAGACGTGACCGAACGCCTCCTGTAACAATGCCCACGCACCTGCTCGACGTCGACGACCTGACGACCGACGAACTGACGACCGTGCTCGACCGCGCGGCCGAGATCAAAGCCGACGGCGCGCCCGACCTCCTGGACGGGCACACCCTCGGGATGCTCTTCGAGAAGCCCTCGACGCGAACCCGGATCTCCTTCGAGACCGGGATGACCGACCTCGGTGGCCACGCGATCTTCCTCGGCCCCGAGGACATCCAGCTGGGCCACGGCGAGCCGATCAAAGACACCGCACGCGCCGTCTCGCGGTACGTCGACTTCCTGATGGCCCGGATGTTCGACCACGGCGACGTGGAGGAACTGGCCGAGTACGCCAGCGTCCCCGTCGTCAACGGGCTGACCGACGACGCCCACCCCTGCCAGACGCTCGCGGACCTGCTGACGATCCGCGAGCGGTTCGGCAGCTTCGAGGACGCCACCGTGGCGTGGGTCGGCGACGGCAACAACGTCTGTCAGTCGTTCGTGCTGGGCGCGGCGATGACGGATCTCGACCTGACGGTCGCGACCCCCGAGGGGTACGGCGTCGACGAGAGCGTGCTGGACCGCGCCGCCGAACTCGGCAGCGTGCCCGCGACGACGACCGACCCCGAGGCCGCCATGGCCGACGCCGACGTGGTCTACACCGACGTGTGGGTCAGCATGGGTCAGGAAGACAAGCGCGAGGAGAAACTCCGGGCCTTCGAGGGGTTCCAGATCACGCCCGACGTGCTTGGCGACCGCACGCTGATGCACTGCCTGCCCGCCCACCGCGGCGAGGAGGTCACCGACGCCGCCATCGAGAGCGACAACGCCATCGTCTGGGACCAGGCCGAAAACCGCCTGCACGCACAGAACGGGCTGCTGGCGTGGCTGTCTGAACAGGAGTAGCACCGCTCGAACGCAGTGAGAGCGGCTTTTTCACCGACGTTTTGCGACGAGTGGTTCCCGCAGCGAACGACGCGAGGCGCACCGAAGGTGGGCCTCGCAACGTGAGCGAGGAAACCCGAGGAGCAAAAGGTCGCTGTCGGACCAGGCCGAGAACCGCCTGCACGCACAGAACGGGCTGCTCGCGTGGCTGGCCGAGCAAGAGTAGGGCGGCGAGCGGAGCGAACCGTTTTTTCGCCCACGTTTTTCCACGAGTGGTCGCGAGCATCGCGAAGCGATCCGACGTGGAAAAAGGTGGCTGCAGAACCGCCTGCACGCCCAGAACGGGCTGCTCGCGTGGCTGTCTGAGGAGGACTGACGACGACGAACGGGGCGAGTCTCGCTCCCAGTCGACACGTCGATCGTCAGCGGCGGTCGGCTTCGAGCCGTCGGAGACGGGCAGAAACGGCACCGGACAGCCCGGCGACGAGCCCGAAGAACAGGATCGCGAACCAGACGGACGAGAGATCGCCGTCACTGGCCAGAAACAGGAACCCCCCGAACAGTTCGATCAACAGCGCAACGCCGATAGTGCGGTCCATCGCGGTTCGAGGAGCGAAGACGCGAAAAAAGTTCTTCTCGGACCAGCGCAGTCCGGCGGTCTCCAGTCGAAACGGTACCCTTTGTGCTCCCCGTGATACGGTTTATTGTAGTTGCTTACCGGTGATCGTCGCCACGGAGTAGACGATCACCGGTAAATCGCTACAATAATCCGTATGAGTACGTTTGGCATCGGGTCGCCGCGGCCGAACCGTCGAATCGGCAGGCGGTCGGCGTCCCATCTGGCGGTCTCCACCCGAAACAGTACCCCTTCGTCACCGGCGGCAAGCAACAGCAACGTTTTCCGTCGCGCCACGGCTACGGTCGACGATGACCTCGGCACCCACGGCGGCGGTCGAAGCGGCCCTCGGCGGGTCCGTAGAGACGAGCGAGCGGCTGGACGGCGGGATGGTCGGAGACGTGTTTCGCGTCGAACTCGCCGACGGCCGTGTCGCGGTCGCGAAGACCGGCGAGCACGACCTCTCGATCGAAGGTCGGATGCTGTCGTACCTCGCTACGGAGTCCGACCTGCCGGTGCCCGAGGTGTATCACGCCGACGCCGAGGTGCTCTGTATCGAGTACGTGGCGGGCACGTCGACGATCACGCCGGCCGTCGAGCGCGACGCGGCGAGGCAGTTGGCCGATCTGCACCGCGTCGAGGGGCGGGCCTTTGGCTTCCCGTTCGACACGCTCACCGGCCCAGTCGCGCAGCCCAACCCCTGGACCGAGCGCTGGGTGTCGTTCTATCGGGACCAGCGGGTACGGTCGATCTGTGACCGGGCCAGTCGGGCGGGAGCGCTGTCGGACGAGCTGGCGACCCGCGTCGAGCGGGCGTGTGCCGACTTCGAGTCGCTGCTGAGCGAGCCCGAGTCCCCCGCGCTGTTGCACGGCGACGCGTGGCGGACGAACCTCCTGACCGACGGCCGGCGAGTGACGGCGTTTCTCGACCCCGCCTGTTACTACGGCCACCCGGAGGTCGAGCTGGCCTACGTCGACTGGACGGAGACGTTCGGCGACGCCTTCTTCGATCGCTACCAGCGCGAGCGCGGCGTCGATCTCGGTGCAGCGTTCTGGGATCGGCGGCGCTACGTCTACAGGCTCTCCCCGCTGCTCGTCCACGTCCACCTGTTCGGCGACCAGTACCGCGAGGAGCTGGCCGAGACGCTGGCCCGACTGGGCTACTGAACGATCGACGAGAGCGTCGACAGAGTGGCCCAACCGCCGACGGGAACGCTCAAGACGGTGCCGGGAGAAGGGCTCGACGATGAGCGAGCGACGGACCGTCTCGGCCGGCGAGCTGGCGGTCGAGGAGCTGCTCGACCGGCTGGAATCCGGTGAGCGCGTCGTCGTCCGCACGGAGTTTCTGGGCTCGGAACACCAGGTGACGCTGCGCTACGACGGCTCGACGTTCTACTGTGACACGCCCACGCGGCTCCACCGCCACGAGAGCCGCGAGGCGATGCGGACCTGTCTGGAGAATCAGGGCTACGCGAGCCAGTGAGCTGTAGGTAACGCGGCAATTTATCCGCGATGGCCGGCAACGTCGGGTATGGCCGCCGACCCCTCGCCCAACCGGTTCAGAGAACTGCTGCTCGACGACGAACCGTCGCTCGACGAGGTAATGGCCTGTGTCTTCGGCATCCAGGCCCACGAGGTCCGGACCTACGAGACGCTGCTCGACTACCCCGAGAGCACCGTCGAGGAGCTGGCCGACCAGCTCGACCGGGACCGGTCGAACGTGAACCGTTCGCTGTCGACGCTGCGCGAAAAGGGGCTGGCCTCGCGTCGCCGCCGCCTGCTCGACAGCGGCGGCCACGTCTACCAGTACACGCCCACACCTCGCGATGAGGCCGCCGAGTTGATGCACGAGACCCTGGAGGAGTGGGCAGAGTACGTCCACGGTCGGATCGACGAGTTCTAGCGAGGGGCGTCGCGAGCGAAGCGAGCGACGGCCCTCAATGATGCGAGCGGGAGCGCAAGCGACACGCGAGCTGCTGGGCGAGCGAAGCGAGCGACGGCCCTCGATGATGCGAACGGGGGAGAGCGGCGAACCGACAACCGCCCCACTTTTGCCGATAGGGGACTTCGCCCCCGACAATGGCCGATCTACAGTTGACCGACGAGACGCCGGGGATCGCCGACGACGGCGTCTGGCTGACGTGCATCGAGTGTGGGGAGACGTTCGCGCCGTTCGCAGCGGTCAGGTACACCTGCGACGAGTGTGACGGACTGCTGGAAGTTCGCTACGAGGACCTGCCGACGTTCGACGACTTCGACGGCGAAGGCGTCTGGCGCTACAGCGACGCACTGCCCTTCGAGGAGGGCGTGACGCTGCCGGAGGGACACACGCCGCTGCACCGGGTGCCACGCCTGGAAGCGGAAGTCGATGTCGACGCCCTGCGGATCAAACACGAGGGAATGAATCCCACGGGATCGTTCAAGGACCGCGGGATGACCGTCGGCGTCCGCGTGGCCCAGGCCGTCGGCGTCGACCGACTCGCCTGTGCCTCGACGGGCAACACCTCCGCGGCGCTCGCGGCCTACGGCGCTCGCGCGGACCTGGAGACGCTCGTTCTCCTGCCGGCCGGCAAGGTCGCCGCCGGGAAGGTCGCACAGGCCTCGCTCCACGGCGCACGGATCCTCGAAGTCGACGGCAACTTCGACAGCTGTCTGGACATCGTTCAGGAGCTCGCGGGCCGGGGCGAGGCGTACCTCCTGAACTCGCTGAACCCCTTCCGGCTGGAGGGCCAGAAGACCATCGGCCTGGAGATCATGGAGCAGTTCGCCGCCGACTACGACGACTACCCCGACCGGATCGTGCTGCCGGTGGGCAACGCCGGCAACACCGCAGCGCTGTACAAGTGCTTCCGCGAACTCGTCGCGGCCGGCGCGATCGACGAGTCGGACGTGCCGAAGATCACCGGCGTCCAGGCCGAAGGGTCCGCGCCGATGGTCGAGGCTATCGAGGAGGGCAACGACGAAGTCCGGCGCTGGGACGAGGTCGAGACCATCGCGACCGCCATCCGCATCGGCAATCCCGTCAACGCGCCCAAGGCGCTGCCGGGCATCCGCGAGACCGGCGGCACCGCGGTCGCGGTCAGCGACGAGGAGATCACCGACGCCCAGCGCTCGCTGGCCGGCGAGGGCGTCGGCGTCGAGCCGGCCTCCGCGGCCAGCGTCGCCGGCCTCCGGAAGCTCCGAGCCCAGGGCGAGATCGGCAGCGACGAGCGGGTCGTCTGCCTGACGACCGGCCACCTGCTGAAAGACCCCGATGCCGCCGCCGAGGCAGGGGCCGATCCAGAGCCGGTGCCCAACGACACCGACGCCATCCTAGAGCACATCGACGAGGGGTCGTCAGTCGTCGACGCGGTCGGTCGAGCGGCGTCGAAGGCCGTCTCGGGCTCGAAAGTACCGCTGCTGGTCGGGGCCGGTCTCGGCGTCGCGTACCTCTATCGAAGGCTTCGTTCAAGTAAGTAATCGAGTTCGACGCCGCCACCAGGGGACTGCAGCGTGCGGCACTGCCGGGTACGGGCGCCTCCCTGCGGGGCGGAGCATCCGGCCGGTTTGTCGGGACGCCCCCTCAGGGTACTAAGCAGAAGGTGGGAGCCGACCGACGAAAACAGTATCGCGGCTGCGCAAATTGATCGAGAGCGCGTCACGTCGAACTCCCCGACGGAGTCACTCCCACAGCAGGATACACGGCAGTTCGTCTGGGTCACAGAGTCGTAGGTAGGCGTATCCGATCCCGGAGACGCCTTGGAAGAAGGTCGGGTCAACAATTTCGGCAGTTTCCGACAGCGTCCGATAGTGGCCGTTGGCACGCCGACTGCCGAGGACGTCACCGAGGGTGCGGCGAGCAGCGCCCTCGTGGCGCTGGCGTCGACGCTGGAGCGCCAGGAGAAACGCCGCTCGGCCAGCAGAGCCACAGCAGAGGTGGTCGACAGTCGTGGTCTGAACGTCGGAGAGCCCCGACGTCGCACGTTCGATGTCGCGCTCTATCGACGGATCTGTGAGGTAGTCTGCCATGCCCAGCCGTGCGAGCCCGATCCCGCTTCGGCCGTAACACCACTGGTCGGGGTGCCTGTCGGTCCACGGCCGATAGTCGATCCAGTTGTCTGCCTCAGGGACGTACGCGTCGCGTTCGTACGCCAGTGCCTCAGTCGCCGCATCGAGATATGATTGATTGCCCGTCGCGTCCCACAACCGAACCAACGCGTACGCGATGCCGCTAACACCGTGTGCCATCCCCGTCAGAGGTGGACAGTCCGGCACCGTTTTCCAGACGCCGACGCCGTCCAGGGTCTGTCTCGCGTCCAGTAACCTGTCACCACACGCCTCGGCCAGCGACAGCAGTTCCGGCGACTCGATCCGGTTGTACGCCCCGAGAAGCCCCAGTATAGTGCCTGCAGACCCACCGACAGCGTCGTAGGTTTCGTCTTCGGCGATCCGCGCTTCGGGAAACCGGTTGGCGACTCGCGTTGCATCCTCGAGCATCTCTCGGTCGTCGATCATGGTTCCGATAACACTCAGCCCGTACGCCACCGACCCGACACCGAGGGCCCCCCCGAGGTTTTCGAACGCCGGGACCTCCCGCTGGGTGCGCACCGCATCGCGAATCGGACCGACGGCCGAACGAGCGAACTCCGCGTATCGACTGTCGCCGTCCACGGCAAACAGTGCCGCTCCCAGTAGACCGATACCGACACCACCGACGTACAGCGAACCACCGGCCGGCTGGATGGTCAAGCGGTCGGTCTCGTGATAGGGTGCGATGCTCGCCCACTGGTAGTGTCCGTCCGCAGTCTCACGAGCACTAGACCGGACGGTTCGGAGCAACCGCTTGCTCTCGCGGAGGAACGCATCGTCGTTACTGGGTCGTTGCGGCGACGTTCCCGATACGTCCGCGTGTACCTCTCCCTGGGGCGGTTCCCCGTAACATCCCCGGATGATCTCGAGTTGTTTCCGGAGTTCGGACCGGTCGGCCCGTTCGATTCGCTCTCTGGCGCGCTCGAAACCGGTTTGGCTCGCCGTGATGCCGAGACCCGTACCGCCCCACTCTATTTCGTGTTCGTCCGTCCGCGAGGTGAACCGAGGCGGATCGAGGCGTCTGAGCGCCGTCCGCTCCGCCTCGTACAGTGCCCACGGCTTTCGGTCGGTGATGCTCCCGTCGAAAAACGGCGTCGACAACTGCTCTAGCTCGACGCCGAAACGGACGCCGTCGCCCAGGCAGTCCCTGGAAGTGAGATCGCGTAACACCTTCGCGTACTCCATCGTCGGCCGGTACACCAGCCGGTTCCTGAGGCCCTCGAATCGATCGAAAACGGCGATCGACTCCTCCAACGCGCCCGAGTCTCTGAGGTCGAGGACAGTTTCGTACGCCTCCCGAAAACCATCGACGAGCACCTCGATGTACGCGTCTGGTGGGTGATCGTCTCCGTCAACCACGGGAATCGTCTCGTCCCGATCCAGTGTCGCGGGCTCGTCCTCGACAGACATGACGTCTGTGTTTTCGGCGACGATCTGTGGGACCTGAATACCGTCGAGCGTTACTTCGCCCGACCGTTCGCCGAAACCGGCGATACGTTCCCGCATTCGTGACTGTTTGGCATCGGTGTCATGTGCTGATGTGACGTCGTACGGCAGCAAAGAAGTCAAGAGCGTGCTATCGTCCGTGAGGGTCCCGATATCGCCGCTCCCAGGTCGCCGCTCCGCGTCGAAGTAAGGATGGAAGACGGTCTCGGAGTCGACCAGCAGTGGCTGGTCGCCAGCCGCTTTCACGTTCTCGAAGTGGCAGTCGGAAAACTCGAAGAGATGCGCCAGACAGAGCCACACACCAGCTCGACGGTAGTACCGCTCGACCTCACTGTCGTCCTGGCACGGCTCGTGGTCGATCCATTCCATCCACCCGTAGGCATCGCGGTCGAGATACGTCGGAGTGTCGAACGACGGACAGGACAGGTGCTCATCGATCGCCTCGAGCGTGTCGTACAGCGCTTCGCCGGCAGCCACGCTCCGGGGCTTGTACACCACACTGAGCCCCGCGTCGAACGTAACACGCATGACAGCACGTCCGTCGCCATGCGTGTCGTCGGCGAGCGGTTTGACGCTCACGACCGGGCCGAGATCGTCTCCGCTTCCGAATCGGTCACACAGCAGGTCCCGGTCCGAACGGAGCCGTTCACAGAACACGTCGAGGTGACGCTGCCACTGCCGAATCTGTGTCACGAGGAGCCGAGCGAACACCGGATACTCCTGACAGAGGTCGACGAACCCACCGTCGAACAGGTACGCGACGAATCGGTCGTAGTATTCGCTCGGCGGTTCGTCGAAATCGTTCGGGTCCGCGAATGCGAGTTCACGGTCGTGTGCTGCCACGAACGACTTGAACTCCACGAACAGAATTCGGGAAAAACGGTTCTGGAACCGAGTTCTGAACCACTCACCCATCTCGGCGATAGCTTGGTCGGTGAGCGCCTCCTCAACCTCAGCTGGGACGCGATCGCACACGTAATCAGCCAGTGCCGCGGTCAGTTCTCCGAGCAACCGTCGTTCGTCCGTGTCGACGTCGAAGCGCGTGTCTGCACGTTCGGGCGAGCGGTCCTGTATCGCTGCGACCGCCGCTTCCAGGCGGTCGACCCACGCCGGGACTGACGCGCCTTCGTTCAGCGTTTCGACCTCGATGGCTCGCCGCCACTCGGACTCGGAAACGTCCGACCACTCGATTCGATCCTCGAAGCTCCCGTCGCTGGGAAACTGCGACCGCCATTCGTCCCACAGTGCCTCGATTCGTTCGTCGTGTTCGACGTCTTGGTCGTACTCGTCGAGCGTCTGTACTCGTTCGTGCAGTGTGCGGGCCTGTCCGACGATCGATCGTTTTTCAGCGTCAGTGAAGACAGCAGTCATGCTTCGCCGGGTGCGGTGTTATATGCGGGACGTTCAGCTCCCGTTCGTCGGTCCGACCTCGTCCGAATTTGGCCTCGTACGATCATAGTAATAATATTATAGTCTTATTTATAATATTTTCTATTAAATTTATAATATTAATATATGGGGAACGACATCGCCGCCTCCATCACCGTTCGACGGGCGACGACTGCCGTAGTGGCCCGTCGCTGGGACGTGATCCACAGTGTCGATCGGTCAGACCACAACGCCGACCAGGTTCCAGTAGTCACAGAGCCATAGGAGCACAGTCGATGACGCGACGACCCCCGAGTAGCGCAGTCTGTCCGCGAGCGACCATCGTGACTCCCGCCACGCATGGGCCGCGTATGCGACTGCGACGACCGTCCCGATCGCACCGATCAACGGGATCGAGAGCGGGACCTGTATCCCGGGAGGTGCTCGATCGCCGACGGATATCCCGGTCACGGCACTGGCGGCGACGAGCGTGGAGACGAGCGTGAGCACGAATGCGAACGGCCAGCCAGCGGAGACGGCTTCCGCCCACCTTGGACGGGAAGACCACGTCCGGTCCGGATCGGTCTCGAACACGCCGCGCACAGACTGAGCGGACAGTCGGAGGATGCTCAGGAGACTGACGAGCATGGCGACAGCAGCCGTCGCAATCTGAACGTCGTACTGCTCGATCCACGAGACCCGTTCGTACGGTACGACCATCCGACTCTCCAAGATGATGTACTCGGTGCCGTCCTCGGTGCTCTCAAGGAGCAGCGTGTCGCCGCCGTCGGAGCGCTGGTACAGATCGGGCTCGATCTGTATCCACTCGTGCTCTGTGCTGCCTATTGTCGTGATCATCTTTCCGTCGGTTCCGATCGTCACGTCAAGCGACTGGGTCGTGGCCGTCCACAACACTTTGTCGTAGGTCGTCGAGTCGGTCACGTACACCGGCCGGAACTGTCCCGCAGGTGCCTGCTGTTCCCCCGACTGCGGACGCTCGCCCGGAGGTTCGGTATCGGTATCGCTGCCGACGAAGCGGTCGAGAAACGCGTCCTCGACGGCATTAACGGCCGCTGGCGATTCCCGACCGTGAGCGGAGACGAAGAGTCCGACCCCGAGCGCTGGCGCGAACACGATCTTGCTCGAGAACCGCGGGGTCGACCCGCCATGTTCGAGGAGACGAGTGTCGCCGCGGCTGCTTTCCGCAAACCCAAACGCCATACCGCGGATTCGCTCGTGGGGACTGAACCACTCCTGATGCATGTCGTCGTAGGCTCCCGACGACATGATCGGTTCGCTCGCGTCCCCGTGGTGCAGGTGGGCGTGCAGGAACCGTCCCATATCCGCCGCAGTCGAGCACATCCCTGACGCAGGCGGGACATCAGAGTACCAGCTGAGGTCGTCAGCGCTCCCGGGTTCGCCCGGAACGAGGGCGGCCGGCGCCGTCTCGAACGTGCTCTCGGTCATACCGAGCGGTTCGAAGACCTGTCTGTCGACGTACTCGGGGAACGAGTCTCCCGTTACGTCGGATACGAGTTGCCCGGCCACAGCCGCAGCCCAGTTCGTGTACACCATCATCTCGCCCGGTGGCCGGACCTGAGCTGGTGTCGGGTGGCGGACCGACTCGGCCAACGGACGCACGTCGGTAGGGTCACCGACCTTGTCACCCCTGACTCGAGCCTCGAAGCCTGGCGTGTGGGTCGGGAGGTGCCACAGCTTCACCTGCCCGTGGTGCTGTGGAACTGTGACGGACGTGAGGTGATCAGCGACGGCGTCGTCGACCGCGATACGTCCACGGTCGACCAGTTGCATCAGCGCCGTCCAGGTGATCGCCTTCGAGATCGAGCCGATTTCGACAAGCGTCTGTGACGGATCCATCGGTGTGTCGGGCGACCGGTACGCCTGGCCATAGCCGCGGGCGATCGTCTCGCCCGCCCCCGTGACCAGCGACACGGCGGCGCCGTCGATGTCGAGTTCGGATAGCAGTCGCTCGACGGTGTCGTCTACGAACGCCGCACCGTTTTGCGTCGTCTCCGCTCGACGTCTGCGTTGCGTCGTCGCGGTACCACTCGCTCCGACGACGTCGCCAGCAGCGCTCGCCGCGCACGCGGCCCCGATCGATCCGAGGAGCCCCCGTCTGGTCGTTCTCGTGTTCATCTTTCGAGACAGACGCTCCGGAACGCTTGCTGCTCGTAGCGGTGACCGTCGGTTACCCCTCGCTGGGTTCCGCTTCGACGGACGACAGTGCGAGACATCTCAGTGCCCGGTACGCTTTCCCGTCTCTTAACCTTCCGTCGAGAGTTTCACTGAATGAAACAGTGCACAGTCACCTGGGACCACCGCTACACCGCTCTACCGGCGACCAGTCCCATCTCTGCCGCTCGATGCGCCCAGACGGGTCGTCTTCGGATCGACGATTTCGTGGCCTGTCGGTCGAGCCGAGACGAACGGGTATCACGCGTTGTACCGTCCTCGCCGTGGCACTAGTCGGTCACGCCGTCACGGTGTGACGTAGCTGCGGTCTGTGGAACCGTCTACAACTGCTGCCACAGTTTCTTGATGGTCTGCACCGGACGACGGAGTCGGTCTCTGGTGTACCGAATCAGTTCCCGTGGATCGTCGACGGCGAATCGAACGAGCGGGACGACATCCTGTTTGAGTACTTGCGCCGCCTTGATCAGTAGCAGACCAGTCAGTGACAGTATGATCGTGAGTGCGACCAGTCCGCCGATCGTACTCTCGGGCGCGACAAACGAACTACCGAAGAACCGATCGGAGATCGACAGCAGTAAGAAGACCGCGAACGCACCGCCGGCTACTTTCAGCAGCCGGTTCGCATTGCGCTCCCACGGATTCTCTTCGAGTCGCTCGAGCAGCGCAGCGCGTGTCTCGGCGCGGACCTCCTGTTGGGTTCGCAGCTCGATGTCCTCCAGGGATCGAGCCTGGTCGGTGCCCAGTTCTTCGGCGTGCGCCCGACTCGACTCGATGATCTCGGTCTCGTCGTACTCTCGTAGCTGTTGAATCCGCCGCAACACGAGATATGCGTCTGCCAGAGCGTCTTTGAGTTCCTCGTCGGAAAGGTCCTCGAAGGCCATCTCCAGTTGTCGGTCGGGATAGTCGACCAGCAGTCGAAAATCGACGACGCCGGACTTGAGCCGTTCCCTGATCCGTTGTTGGTCTCGTCGCCGTTGGTTCTCCTCGAGGGGCTCGAAAGAGTCTTGGATACGCTGTCGCTGCGTTTTCGTCAGTAGCGACGCTGACTTCCTCACCACATTTTATTTATACTGCGTTCAAACTTAATTGTGGTGATACCGGCGTCCTTGACGGCAGTTGTACACCCGTACAGACCGCTGAGGCAATTCAAATGCGGTAAACGCGCAGGGTCTGGATCGGAACACCGCACACCGTATCGATCCTGTACGGCCGTACCGACGATCCGCCCAGTGTTAACGGTCTCTCGTTTTTATACCATCGGCGGGAAAAGTGACGGCTGCCACATGAGCCAGTCCCAACCCGCCCCCGAACGACAGGACTCCAACAGGATATACCACGTCCTGTCGAACAAACACGCCAGGGAGATCCTCAGGCAGATCGCGACCGACAGCAAGACGATCCAGGATTTGACCGCCGTGTGTTCGGCCTCTCGGGTGACGATCTACAGACAACTCGATCGACTACAGGAGGCCGGACTCGTCAGCACACAGATGAGCTACGATCCGGACGGCCACCATCGGCGAACGTATCGGGCTCGTCACGCAGAGATAACGATCGCGGTCGGACACGAGGGCTTGACGGTAGACATCGACCACAGATGCCAGTAACACCGATCGAAATTTCCGGTCTCACGAAACGATACGGAGAAGTCGTAGCCCTTGACGGTGTCGATCTGACCGTCGAACGAGGAGAAGCGTTTGGGTTTCTCGGACCGAACGGCGCAGGAAAGTCGACCACGATTCACGCGTTACTCGGGATCGTCGACCCGACCGCCGGAACAGCGAAGCTCTTCGGCCACGACGTCACGAAGAACGCCAAGCGGGTGAGAGAGCGAGTTGGCGTCGTATCTGAGGGGAGCACACTGTACGATCGTCTCACCGCCCGCGAGCACCTGGCACTGACAGCGCGAATGAAAGGCAGCGAGAGGGATCCAGCCCAGCTTCTGAAACTGGTCGGCCTGTCCGACGCTGCCGACCGTCCCGTAGGAGAGTTCTCGAAAGGGATGATACAGAGGTTGTCTTTGGCGATAGCACTCGTCGGGGAGCCGGACCTCCTGATCCTCGATGAACCGACATCGGGTCTGGATCCGAACGGGATCGAGCTCTTTCGAAATATCGTTCGTCGCCGCGTGAGCAACGGGACGACGGTCTTCTTCTCGTCGCACGTCCTCTCGGAGGTCGAAGCTATCTGTGACCGGGTTGGAGTCATGCGCGATGGGGCATTGACGACCGTCGAAACGGTTACAGGGCTCCGAAAAACTCAACCGGCCAACGCTTCGATAGGGTTCGAGCTCTCCCGTGATGGGGCCACCGTGGACGGCCCCGAGAGGATCGTAAACGACGTCGATGGCGCCCGCTCTGTCGCAATCGAGGGGCAACGAGTGACGGTCGACGTCGCCTCGAAAGCGGCCAAAATCGAGGTACTTCGACGGATGCTCGAACTCGAATGGGTCGTCGACGTGGACATCCACACGGCTTCGCTCCAGTCGGTGTTCCAAGACATATCGACGGCGGACTCGAACGAGGCAATCGCGGAGGCAAGCCGATGACAGTGCGCGAGATAGCGCGGGTCGACCTTCGTCGTGCCAGACGGACCAAAGTCGTGCGAATAGCCGCAATCGTACTGGCGCTGTTTGCGAGCTTCGTGTTCCTCGGCGCTGGCATGCCGGGCGGGTATCTCGTCCAGATGTATTTCGGCGCGATCCTGTTCCCTCTATTAGGTATCGGCCTGGCGTATCGTTCGGTCGCCGGTGAATGCCAAAGTGGGAACGTCCAGTATCTCCTCTCGCTGCCGAACGACCGTCTGGAGGTGCTGCTCGGCAAGTGCCTGTCACGGGTCGGGATCGCAGTCGTCGTCGTCGTGACCGCGTACACGCTCGTCGGTGTCGTCCTGCCGCTCGCGTCCGACGCCCCCTTGTCGGCGCTTCCCAGCTACGTGCGGTTCGTCGCTCTCACTGCGCTGTTCGTCACGGCTCATGCCGGCGTCGCTGTCGGCGTCTCCGCCGCAACGCGCAGCACCGGACGGACGCTCGGTGTCATGGCCGCGTACTTTTTCCTCTTCGACTTCATGTGGGTGTTCCCCGACGGATTTTCGACGGTCATGGCGTTGACGAGGGTGCTCGAAGCGGTGGGCATCACCGTCTCGGAAACCGCGCGAGCAGGGTTGTGGATCACGAGTCCCGCGGGCGCGTACGTCCACGCCATGGATCCGATTCTCCCGCGGAACTTTCTCGACCCGATTACCGTTGACGCGTGGTTTCTCTCGAGCACGATGGCAACGGCCGTCCTCCTGTGTTGGACCGCGTTGCCGCCGCTGATCTGCTATCGATGGTTCGCTCGTGCCGACCTCGACTGAATGCACGGTTCGTCCACCTACTGTTTTTCGGTTACGCTTCTAGAGTGGCAAATACTATGGATTCAAGGGATGAATTCACCCTCATGACTGCTGATTCTGGTTCTCTACACGACGAGGAAACCGACCGCGAGACGGCAGCAACTGATCCGACCACCGACGACGAATCCGTTCTCTCCGTCAGAAACCTGGAGAAACGTTACGGGAGGGGCGACGACGCCGTTGAGGCAGTCACCGATCTCACATTCGACGTCGAGCCCGGCACCGTCGTTGGGCTGTTAGGACCCAACGGGGCGGGGAAAACGACGACCATCAAGATGCTCCTCGGGCTCATCATCCCGACAGCGGGGAGCGTCGAGGTAGCCGGTATCGATGTCCACGAAAACCTATCGCAGGGTTACAACAGTATCAGCGCCGTGCTAGAAGGTGCCAGGAACGTCTACTGGAGGCTGACGGTCAAGCAGAACGTCCGGTTTTTCGCCTCTCTGTCGGGCATCGATCCGAACGACAGGGCGAGCTATCACACCGAGTTACTCGACCTCTTCGATCTCACGGAGAAAGCCGACACCGCAGTCAGGGAACTCTCCCGCGGTCAGAAACAGAAGGTCAGCCTCGCGTGTACGTTCGCCCGGGAGACGGACGTCGTCGTTCTCGACGAACCGACGCTGGGGCTCGACGTCGAGAGTGGTCTCAATCTGCGTCAGGAACTGAACCGTATCGTCGACGAGTACGGAACGACGGTGATACTCTCGAGTCACGACATGGACGTGATCGAAGACCTCTGTGACAGAGTGATAATAATGGAGGACGGCGAGATCGTCGCCGACGATAGCGTCTCGAATCTCTTGGGGGTATTTAACCAGCAATGCTACGAGATAACAGTTGATGGTGACCTCCAAGAAGCGACTCGTCGTCGATTGCGTACCGAGTACGAGGTCGAAGAGTTCGACGGACAGTACGAATCGACCCGGTTTCGGGCCCGGGTCGCGGACGACGGCATCTACAACCTGATGCAATCGCTGCAGTCTGCCGGTGTGACGGTGGATACGATCGAGACAGTTCGTCCGGATCTTGAGGAAGTGTTTCTCGAGGTCACGAATGCAAGACACGCGACGCGTCCAGCGGAGGTGCCGACCCGATGACCGACACGATCGGACACACGAGGCAGTCCGACGCGAATGCGGGACTGACGACGCTGTTCAAGGCCGTCGCAGCCAAGCGAATCCACCTGCTCGTCCAGTATCCGGTGAACACGTTCTCACAGGTGGTCACGCTGTATCTCTTCTTCGCCGTCGTCTTCTTCGGCGGACGAGAGGCGTCCAGCAGAGTCGCGGACGGAACTGGAGCCCTGTCTTCGACACTCGACGGCGTCATCGTCGGGTGGTTTCTTCTGACGATGGCGCAGGCGGCGTACTTCGGACTTGCGTCGAACATCATCAGGGAGTCTCAGTGGGGCACGCTAGAGCAACTCCACATGACTCCGTACGGATTCGGCACCGTCGTCGCCGTGAAGACCGTTTGGAACGTCGTCGAGAGTGCCGGCTGGGGGCTGCTTATCCTCGCGTTGATGCTGCTTACGACCGGGAGATCGCTCGTGATCGACGCAGTTGCGGTCGTTCCGATCAGTATCTTGTCGATCCTCTCGATCATCGGGGTCGGGTTCGTCTTTGCCGGCCTGGCGCTCGTGTACAAACGAATCGAGAAGGTCACGAGCCTCCTCCAGTTCGCCCTCATCGGACTAATTGCAGCTCCGGTCGTCGAGATCCCCGCGACGAGACTGCTCCCCCTCGTGCAGGGGTCTTCCATGCTCCAAGCGACCATGCGCCAGGGTGTCGAGCTCACCGAGTTCCCACCGGTCGCGTTCGCGTTGCTCGTCGGCACTGCCTTCGGCTACCTTCTGGCCGGGTACGTCGTCTTTCTCGTCTGTATGCGGGTTGCGAAACGCCGAGGCGTCATGGGGCACTACTGACGGAGATCCACTGCCGGAGACGTTCACAGGGGACAACGGTACGCTTGCGACCCGACACGGAGTGGCGGTACAAGAAAGCGAACCGACAGGAGATCCCGAGCGGTGGGAGTCGTCCAGTGGGCCCTCGTACACTGTCTGCTGGTCGACCGTCGACGGCTGGGAACGGCAGCGAAAACGGTCTGAGAGGCAGAGAATCCGACCGGGAGGGTTCGAAGAGGGCCACCACTCGAATCCGCGTGCGCTTGTATCGTCCCGAAACTGATGACCATCAGGTGCTCGGCAGCACTCGATCCGACCGTTTCATGCTACAATGCGAGCAGCGTAGTCGGCTGACTGACTGCCGGATCACTTCGAAGAATAACGACACAGTTGACGATGGTTTCAGTCGAGGTGGTCCTCTCATCGTCGGTGGTGTCGGGTCGTTGAGCAACATTGAGAGTGGAGTCCCCCTCCGAACAGTGAGTAGCAAGACCCACTGTATCGGGCGCTATTGACAGATGTAATACACTATGAATGAGTGCAAAAAGCCGATTAAAGACATCATATCCTGTGATTTCACCCAGATCTGACGACAGACCATTATTTTTAATTAGTAAAATGATAGTTATAAACTAAGATAAATATACCTTAATCCATAAATTTAAGTAACTTACTTCCATGATGTCAAGTGATGTCAGGTTATCAGACATCATCCAAGATGGCGTACAGTGCGAGCAACGACCTGAAGACTGAGCTGGATCAGCTCTTTGATATCGATAGCCCGACGATCAAAGCACACGACAAGAAGTGCTTCACGGAATCCTGCACCTGTTCGATCGCCTGCTTCTAAACTGGTAGCGCGAGTCGCGGCCCAACGGCCGCTTTCATCCGAAATATTTGATTTCCGATCGGAGGGTTCCGGACGGTAGTCCGTGAATTCTGGTGCTGTCGGCTTCTCGGACAGGATCGAACTGTATACGGCCGAACGACAGTCTGGAGACCGAACTGAGGCGGCAAACCGGTATCGACGCCGGATGAGTACGTCACGCGAGGATTGTTCGCGGAACCCATAGCCTGCGCAGATCAGTGTTCCTGGAGATACCGTCGGTCGGCACCAATCGGACCCAGATCAGCGTGAGGACCGTTGAGGTCGCCCTGATCGGTGAAATCAACGTCGTCTGGACGTGGACGCTGTTGAGGAGTGTCATCACCAGATTGAGGGCTGGCCAGAGCCGATAGCGAGTGCGAAGCCCCGACATTGCTCGGCACCGTACCGCGACCAGTCTCCGGTTCGCAAGCCTCGACGCCTGCCTGAACGGCCACCCCACCCTCACGGAACCACGCCGATGCCAGACAGTGAGATCGCGACAGAGATTCGCGAAACACCCCATCACCGGACTGCAGCGTGACTGACGCCCGTCCGACGGGGCTTTTTGCCGTGGGAACTACCCACATACACACACACACACACATGTCATCGAACGGTCCCCCAACCGGGAGCGACACCCCGGCAGTCGGACTCGAACGGTCGGACGCCGTCGGAACGGTCCACCAGCTCGAACGGCGGCTGCTCCGTGAGCGGATCGAACACCTGGAGGCGAAGCTGTCGCGTGAACGGCGACAGCGCCAGCAGATCGTCGAGCAGTACGAGCGGCTACTGGACGAGGAACGGACGAGAGCGGAAGGCGAGAGCGGCGAGGGGCTGTTCGAGAAGCTGTTGTGAGGGGCGCTATTCGCCGTTGTCCAGCGAGATGTACTTCGTCTCGATGATCCGGTCGTCGCCGTTGAGTCGGTCGAGCACGTCGCTCGTCGGGGGCTCGTCGAGGTTGTACACCGACAGGGCTTCGCCGCCGATGACCTCGCGGCCGTTGAACATCCCGGCGATGTTGATGTCGGACTCGCCCAGCACGGTCCCGATGAAGCCGATCGTCCCCGGTTCGTCGCGGTTGCGAGCGACGAGCATGTGACCGTGGGGGACGGCGTCGACGCGGTGGTCGTCGATCCGGACGATCCGCGGGTCTTCGCCGGCAAACTGGGTCCCACAGACGCTGACGCTGTCTTCGCCGTCGCCGACGGTCACCGTCACGAGGCTCTGGAAGTCCTCGGACTGGCGAGTCTTGGACTCGGTCACGTCGATACCGCGGTTCTCCGCGATCTGGGGGGCGTTGACCGCGTTGACCTGCAGCTCCGACGGTGCGAACACGCCTTTCAGCGCGCTGGCGGTGACCAGTTCCACGTCCTGGTCCGCGATGTCGCCCGCGTAGGTGACTTCGACGCTGCCCATCTGTCCGTCGAACAGCTGGACGGCGATCTTGCCGGCCGTGTCGGCCAGTTCGATGTAGGGGCGGATCTGCGGGAAGATGCTCTCGTCGATCGACGGCGCGTTCAGCGCATTGATCACCGGCTCGTCGTTGAACGCGGCGACGATCTGGTCGGCCGTCGAGGTGGCGACGTTCTCCTGTGCGGCCTCGGTGGAGGCCCCGAGGTGGGGCGTGACGATGATGTCTTCGACATCCAGCAGCGGGCTGTCGTCTGGTAGCGGCTCCTCCGCGAACACGTCGACGGCAGCGCCTTTGAGGATGCCGTCCTCGACGGCCTCGGCGAGCGCTAGCTCGTCGATAATCCCACCGCGGGCGCAGTTGACGACGTAGCCGTCTTCGAGCTGTGCGAGCTCCTCCTCGCCGATCATGTTCTCGGTCTCGGGGGTCAGCGGCGTGTGGATCGTGAGGAAGTCGGCGGCGGCGAGACACTCGTCCAGCTCGTCGACGAGTTCCGCGCCGAACTGGTCCGCTCGCTCCTGGCTGATGTAGGGATCGAAGGTGACGATGTCCATCCCGAGACTGCCCAGTCGCTTGGCGACCTCCTGGCCGACGCGGCCGAAGCCGACGACGCCCAGCGTCTTGTGGTTGACCTCGGTGCCGAGGTAGTCGCCTTTCGCCCACTCCCCGCCGGTGAGCCGTTCGTGGGCCTGCGGAATCGAACGCGCCGTCGCGAAGGCCATCGCCACGGAGTGTTCGGCCGCGGCCCGGACGTTGCCTTCCGGGGCGTTGGCGACGATGACGCCGTGTTCGGTCGCGGCGTCGATATCGATGTTGTCGACGCCGATACCGGCCCGGCCGACGATGACCAGGTCCGGTGCCGCCGACAGCACCTCGTCGGTCACCTCGGTGCCGGAGCGGACGATCAGTGCGTTGGCGTCGGCGACGGCCTCTAACAGCGCGTCACCCTCGATGTCGTACGCCGTCTCGACTTCGTGGCCCGCTTCGCGGAGCCGTTCGAGACCCGCGTCTGCGATGGGGTCTGTCACGAGTACCTTCATACCCTCTCGATTCGCGCCGTCGGGGATAACGTTTGTTTTCTCACCGCGACGCAGATGACACAATAGACACACCACCGTCTCCCCCTCGAATTCGCTCGCTGCGCTCGCGGACTACTCACACGGAAAGAGGTACTAGTGAGCGAAGTGATCGAAAAGCCGTCGGTACCGCGAACTGCGTCGTCTACCGCCAGGCAGGCAGCGAGGCGGCGTCTTCGAGATCGAGCGTGAGGTAGGCGTCGTCGGTCGTTACGTCCGCGATGATGTACGTATCCGTCTGGCCGTGTTCGACGGAACCCATGACTTCTGCGTCCGCTGCCACCTCCGCTTTGGCGACCGTGTCCGGCTCCATGCATGACAATATGTAACAACCACATATAAACGTGCCGAAACCGACGGACGAAGCCGGGAATATGGTTAGTAAGCGAACAACAAAAGCGGCGATAGTGTCCTCTTCTAGACCTGGGAGGCGTCGAAGGCCGTAGTGAGTGGTCATATTTTGTTCTCCGCGTGTGCGTGCCGGGGGTCGGTGGGAGTCGCCGTCCCGGAGAAGCCGAAGGGCAGGACTTAGTACGTGGGACGGGACAAGGGATAGTATGAACGTCGCAGACGCCATGACGCCGCGCTCGGACGTCGTCACCGTCGAGATTCCGGGCACTCGTGACGACGTACTCGAGTACCTCCAGGAACGCTCTTTCTCCTCCGTACCGGTCATCAAGCAGACCGACGACGGCGAGGAGTTCCGTGGCATCGTCTCGCGTGACGCCCTGATCAACCACCCCGACGAGGACCAGCTCGCGCTCCTGACCGAGGAGGTTCCCACCGTCACCGCCGACACCAGTATCCAGGCGGTCGCGGCCCTGATGGTCGAGGAGCGAGCCCGCCGGATCCCCGTCGTCGACGGTCGCCTCGAAGGGATCATCACCGTCACGGACGTGATCCGGGCCATCGCCACCGGCGACGTCGACGGTGCGACCAGCGTCGACGAGCTGGCCCGCCGAGACGTGAACTGCGTCTACGCCGGGACGCCGCTGACGGTCGCCGAACGCGAACTCGACTACGCGGAGGTCCCCTACGGCGTCGTGCTGGGCGACGAGGGAGAGATGTGTGGCATGCTCACCGAGGTCGACATCATCGACGTGGCCCGCGTGGTCGAAGGCGAGGCCGAGACGGGCGAGAACATGGCCAGTGACGACGACGACTGGAAGTGGGAGAGCGTCAAGGCCGTCGGGAGCCGCTACATGCCCACCCGCAACGTCGAGATCCCACACGAGCCCGTCCGAGCGTTCATGACCGAAGACGTGCTGACGGTCAGCAAGCGCGAGACGGCCAGAGACGCCGCACAGCTGATGATCGACGCCGAGATCGAGCAGATCCCGCTGGTCTCGGGCGACGACCTCGTGGGCATCGTCCGGGACATGGATCTGCTGGAGGGCCTATGAGCGACGGCGGCGACCTCGTCGAGTTGGCCAAGCGCAGGGGCTTTTTCCTGCAGTCGGCCGGGGCGTACGGCGGCGTCTCGGGGTTCTACACCTTCGGTCCCTCCGGGGCCGCGCTCAAACAGAACATCGAGGATACCTGGCGCAACCGCTTTGCGATCCAGGAGGGCAACATGGAGGTCGACGCCCCGACCGTGATGCCAGAGCCCGTCTTCGAGGCCTCGGGCCACCTCGATGGCTTCGACGACATGCTCGTGGAGTGCCCGGAGTGTGGCGAGAGCCACCGGGCCGACCACATCGTCGAGGACAACACCGACATCGAGGAGGCCGAGTCGATCCCGGTCGCCGAGGTCGAGGAGCTGATCGCCGAGTACGAACTCGTCTGTCCGACCTGTGGCACCGGGCTGGCCGGCCAGGCCATCGAGGACTTCAACCTCATGTTCGAGACGAACATCGGCCCCGGCTCCGCCGATCCGGGCTATCTGCGCCCCGAGACCGCCCAGGGCATCTTCATCGAATTCCCACAGCTCGCGGAGTACGCCCGCAACCAGCTTCCCTTCGGCGTCACACAGATCGGCCGGGCCTACCGCAACGAGATCAGCCCGCGCAAGTCCCTGCTGCGAGTCCGGGAGTTCACCCAGGCCGAGCTCGAGCTGTTCGTCGATCCCGAGGAAGACGAGCCGGCACTCGAAGCGGTCGCGGACGTGACCGCTCCGTTCTACCCCGCCGCCGATCAGGAGGCCGCGGACGGCCAGCCCTACGAGGCCACGATCCGCGAGGTCGTCGACGACGGCGTCGTCGGCAAGCCATGGATCGCCTACTACCTCGGCGTCGCCAAGCAGTGGTACGAGTCGATCGGCGTCGACATGGACCGCTTTCGCTTCCGCCAGCACCTCTCGGGCGAGCGAGCCCACTACGCCGCGGACTGCTGGGACGCCGAAGCGGAGGTCGACGGCGACTGGATCGAACTGGGCGGCTTCGCCTACCGATCCGACTACGACCTCTCGAAACACGACAGCTACTCCGACGAGGAGTTCACGGTCTTCAAGCAGTACGACGAGCCGGTCACCGTCGAGCGAGCGACGGTCGACCCGGACATGAGCTACCTCGGACCGGAGTTTGGCGGCTCGGCCGGCGCGGTCGCCGACGCCCTCGAAGCACTCGCCGAGCGCGATCCCGACGCCTTCGACGAATCGGAGGTCGTCGTCGAGGTCGACGGCGAGTCACACGCGGTCCCCGTCGAGAAGACCAACTTCGGCGTCGAGGAAGTCATCGAGTCGGGCGAACACATCACGCCCCACGTCGTCGAGCCCTCGCTGGGTATCGACCGGGCGCTGTACACGGCGCTGGATCACTCCTATCGCGAGGACGAGGTCGACGGCGAGGAACGCACCTATCTGGCACTGCCACAGGAAGTCGCGCCGACGACCGTCGGCGTCTTCCCGCTGATGGACCGAGACGGCATGGGCGAGTACGCTCGCGACCTCGTCGAGAAGCTGCGCGCGGCCGGCCTGGCCGTGACCTACGACGATTCGGGCGCGATCGGCCGACGCTACCGCCGCCAGGACGAGGTCGGCACGCCGTTCTGTGTCACCGTCGACTACGCGACGCTCGGGGAGGCCCGCGACGACGAGGGCGAACCGGCAGCGCCAGACACCGTCACGGTCCGCGAGCGAGATACGACGGCACAGAAACGCGTTCCGGTCGCCGATCTCCCCGAGACGCTGACGGCGCTCCGGGACGGCGAGCGCACCTTCGACGACCTGTAGATGGCCGACGAGATCGCCAGGCGACTCGTCCACGCGAGCGGGACCGGGCTGCCGGCACTGCACCTGCTGGAACTGACGGACTGGCGGACCGTCCAGTACCTGCTGGTGGTGGGCGCGGCGGTCGGGCTCGCACTGGAGGTGATCCGCCTGGTGGTCGGCCTCGACTGGGCCATCTACGACCGGCTCACCCGCGAGTACGAGCAGGACAACCTCGCCGGCTACGCGCTCTATCTCGTCAGCGCCGCCGCCGTCGGTCTGCTCGCACCAGAACACGTCGCGATCCCGGCGATCCTGATGCTGACGATCGGCGATCCGATCAGCGGACTGCTGAGCTCGGGGAGCCTGACCAAAGAGACCTACGTCCTGCTGGCGATGTTCGGCGTCTGTACCGGGATCGCCTCGTTTTTCGTCCACTGGGTGCCCGCGGTGCTCGGCGGCCTGGCCGCGACCGCGGCCGACGGCCTCAAGCCCGTGATTTGGGGGTACGTACTGGACGACAATCTGACGATTCCACCGGCGGCGGCCGTCGCGATGGTCGCCGGGATGGAGCTGATGGCGACCCTCTCGCTGTAGTCGGCCTACCGATCCAGCAACGGAACGAGCCGGCCGGTGATGGCGTCGGCGTACTGGACCAAGACCGTCCCGAGGACGCTCATGACGAGCACGTAGCCCACGGCGAAGGCCGTGACGACCGGTGCGAAATCGGCGAGGGAGTCGTTCCCCGAACCGGCCGCGCTGACCACCAGCGCGGCGATGATCAGCGAGAACTCGCCGCGAGAGATCAGCGCCAGCCCGGTCCGCAGCGACCGGGTCGGCGAGAGCCCGTAGATCCGACCCGAGATCGCGCCGCTTGTGAGTTTCGTCACCGTCGTCGCGACCACGGCGACGGCCAGCAGTCCCGCGACGCCAGCAAGCAGCGTCACGTCCGTCTGTAACCCGATCGAGAAGAAGAAAAACGCCGCAAAGAGGTCCCGAGTGGGTGCGATCACGTGTTCGATGCGCTCGGTATGGCTCGTCTGACTGAACGCTGTCCCGACGAAGAAGGCGGCGACGGCCTCGCTCACGCCGATCGAGAGCGCTACACCGGCGATCAGCGTCGCGGTCCCCACCACCGACAGGAGGAACAGCTCGTCGGAGGGGAGATCGAACGTCGCCTCGACGAATCGGGTCGCGTACCACGCCACGAGAGCGAGCCCCCCCAGGAAGGCGAAGGCGACGCCCACGTCGACGACGGCCCCGGAGAGCCCGCCGGTCCCGGTGACGAGCGCAGCGACGACCGCCAGATACACCGCGATCAGGATGTCTTCGAAGACGAGCGTCCCCAGCACCGGATCGGCTTCGGGGTTCGCGATCCACCCCTGCTCGATCAGGGTCTTGGTGACGATCGCACTCGAAGAGATGTAGACGATTCCAGCGAGCAGGACCGTCTCCAGTAGCGTCCGACCGAACGCCAGCCCGATGGCGACACCGATCCCGAAGTTCAGCAGGAAATCGACGGCTCCGGCACTGGCGATCCGGCGGCGGTCGTCCAGCAACTGACCGACGCTGAACTCCAGCCCGAGGAAAAAGAGCAGCACGACGATCCCAAGCTCGGCGGCCAGTTCGACGAACTCTCCGTAGCCGACGATCTGGAGCGAGAGCCCAGCCACCTCTGTCGGCGGGTTCGGACCGACGAGAATGCCGACGAGGATGTACGCGGGGATCACCGACAGCGAAAGTCGGTTGGCAGCGATACCGGCAAGCGCGAGTGCGACGAGTGCGACGCCGAGTTCGACGAGCAGTGCCGCCATCTATGCGTCCAGCAGTTCCTCGAACTCGTGCTGTTGCTCGCGGGTGCCGAGCACGACGAGCGTGTCGCCCGCACGCACCGTCTCGGTCGCTTCGGGGTTCGCGATCGTCTCCTCCCCGCGCTGGATCGCCACGACCGAGACACCGATCGCCTCTCGGAGGTTCGACTCAGCGAGCGTCTCGCCCACGATCGGAGGCCCCTCGTCGAGATCGGCGATATCGTACCACTCGATCAGCGAATCACCCAGCGGGACCTGGACCTCGTCGAGATCGACCGGCTGGAAGTGTGCCCCTTCGAGGATCGAGCCGAACTGCCGGGCCTGCTTGTCCGACAGCGAGAACAGCCGCTCGCTGTCGGCGTCCGGATCGGGCCGACGGTACACGTCCCGCTTACCGTCGTGGTGGATGATGACGACGAGGCGCTCCTCGCCGTCGATTTCGAGCTCGAACTTGTGTCCGACACCGGGCACCTCGGTCTCGTAGATCGTCATAGCGGTGGTTGGGTCGTGGGGTGCTTAATGCTGCAGGACGCTCCACTTTCACCGCGGTACGCGAACGCTTAAACAGATTCCCGGCCAAAACCCGGACAGATGGCCCAGTCCGACGCCGATCCGGGGAGCACCGACGGCCACGTCGATCACCCGCTGGTGACGCCGGGACTACTCGAACAGCGGCGCTACCAGCGCGAGCTGGCCGATACGGCGCTGGCCGACCACACGCTGGTCTGTCTCCCGACCGGCCTGGGCAAGACGACGGTCTCCTTGCTCGTGACCGCCGAACGGATACAGGACGCGCAGTGGAAGTCCCTCCTGCTCGCGCCGACGAAGCCGCTCGTCCAGCAACACGCCGAGTTCTACCGGGAGGCCCTGCAGGTGCCCGACGACGAGATCGTCGTGTTCACCGGCGAGGTCCGGCCAGCCAAGCGGTCGGACCTCTGGGAAGACGCCCGCGTCGTCATCGCGACGCCGCAGGTCGTCGAGAACGACCTCGTGGGCAACCGGATCTCCCTGGCGAACGTGACCCACTGTACCTTCGACGAGTGTCACCGCGCGACCGGCGACTACGCCTACAACTACATCGCCGAGCGCTACCACGAGGACGCATCGGATCCGCTCGTGACGGCGATGTCGGCCTCGCCGGGCGGCGACGAGGAGGAGATCCTGACGGTGTGTGAGAACCTCGGCCTGCGTGAGGTGGCGGTGATGACCGAGGACGACGCCGACGTGGCCGAACACACCCACGACACCGAACTCGAGTGGAAGCGCATCGAGTTGCCCGAGACCGTCATCGAGATACGGGACGCGATCAACGAGGTCGTCAGCGACCGGCTCGCACAGCTCAAAGAGCTGGGCGTCACCTCGACCACCCAGCCCGACGTGTCCGAGCGCGAGATCCAGAAGATCCAGGGGAAGCTGTCCGAGCTGATGGACAACGACCAGAGCGAGGGGTACAGCGGGATGAGCCTGCTCGCCGAGGTCCGAAAGCTCCGCACGGCCGTCACCTACGCCGAGACCCAGAGCGTCGAGGCGCTGCGTCGGTACTTCGAGCGCCAGAAGGAGGCCGCCCGCTCGTCGGGAGCCTCCAAGGCCGACCAGCGACTCGTCTCGGACCCGACGGTGATGGAGGCCATGCGGAAAGCCGAGAACTTCACCGACCTCCACCCGAAGTTCCGCCGGACCCGGATGTTGCTGGCCGAGACGCTGGGCATCGAGAACGGCGAGCGCGTCATCGTCTTCACCGAGTCCAGAGACACCGCCGAGACGCTGACCGACTTCCTCTCCGATCACTTCGAGACCGAGAAGTTCGTCGGCCAGAGCGACACAGAGGGCAGCGAGGGGATGACACAGACCCAGCAACAGGAGACACTCGACCGGTTCCGAGCCGGAGAGTTCGAGGTGCTGGTCTCGACCAGCGTCGCCGAGGAGGGACTGGACGTGCCCGAAGTGGACCTCGTGTTGTTCTACGAGCCCGTCCCGACGGCGATCCGCTCGATCCAGCGCAAAGGACGGACCGGCCGCCAGACCGAGGGTCGCGTCGTCGTCCTGCTGGCCGAGGACACCCGCGACGAGGCGTACTTCTGGAAGTCCCGACAGGACGAGCAGCGCATGGAGGACGAACTCCGCACGCTGAAGGGCGTCGCCGGCCAGCTAGAGTCGAAACTGGGGGGTGAGCAGACTGGCGTCGACGAGTACGACGACGGCCAGACCGACCGAGAGCGCGGCGAAGAACCCGGAGGAGACGGTCTCGACGGGGACGAAGGTACCACTTCGAGTGGAAACGGCGGCGGTCCGTCCGACGCCGAGCGCCAGCCCTCGGAAGCGTCGAACACGGGCGAACGATCCGAAGCCGACGGCCAGACGGCCGACGGTGACGGACAGGCCGGTCTCGACGCCTTCGCCGACGACGGCGCGACGGGAGCGGACGAAGATGAGACAGCCGGCGTTCCAGACGAAACGAAGGGGTCGACGCCGGAGCCACACGCCGACGGCGACGAAACCGTCGCGATCGTCGCCGATCAGCGAGAACTCGACTCGACGATCGCACGCGATCTCTCGACCCGCGAGGGCGTCCAGACGGAACTGGAGACGCTGGCGGTCGGGGACTACGTGCTCTCGGATCGGGTCGTGGTCGAGCGCAAGACCGTCAGCGACTTCCTCGATACGCTGACCGGCGGCGACCGCTCGATGTTCGAGCAGGTCGGCGACGCCACCCGTCACTACGCCCGCCCCGTCGTCGTGATCGAAGGCGGCGACCTCTACGGCGAACGCAACGTCCACCACAAGGCGATTCAGGGCGCACTGGCCTCACTCTCGGTCGACTTCGGCGCGAGCGTCCTCCAGACGGCCGACGAAGAGGAGACCGCGGACCTGCTGGAGACGATCGCCCGGCGCGAACAGGAGGAGTCCGACCGCGAAGTCAGCGTCCACGGCGAGAAGCAGGCCAAGACACTCGGGGAACAGCAGGAGTACGTCGTCGCGTCGGTGGCGGAGGTCGGCCCCGTCACGGCGCGGGCGCTACTCGAACACTTCGGGAGCGTCGAGGCCGTTATGACCGCCGACGAAGACGAGCTGATGGACGTCGACGGCGTCGGCGAGGTGACGGCCGAGCGGTTTCGGGACGTGGTCGGCAGCGAGTTCGAGCAGTGATTCGCCCAGCGAGCGCGTTCGTGCGCGAGCAGCGGATCACTGCGAGAGAGGACTGATTCGCCCAGCGACCGCGTTCGTGTACGCGCAACACGACGAACAGAGGGCTCGGAGCACCGTGACATTTCGGCTGAGCTATACGTAAGTTAGGCTTATTGTCGTTTGGTCTGGAGTTGGACGCGGGGGTCACGAGAGCGTGAACAAGCGTCGTGTCGGACGAGACGAATCGATCGCGTTTACACTACCCGATGCGAGCGTCGGCGGAGAGAAGCGCCGTTCCGAGACGTTGGCACGCGAACACGAGCGGGTCCTCGTCGTCCTGTTGCGAAGTCACTACTGTCCACTGAGTCGCGAGATCGTCCAGTCACTCCGGGACGAGTACGGGTCGTTCGCGTCTCGGTCGACGGCCGTCGTGGCGGTGTTGCCCGACAGCGTCGAGCGGGGAGCGGTGTGGCAGCGACGCTACGAGTTGCCGTTTTCCGTCCTGGCCGATCCCGGCGAGTCGGAGTCGGGAGACGACGAAACGGCTTCGAGTTCGCCGTCGTTCGGAACGTTCGAGCCCTACGCCCGCTATCTCCAGTCGCTCCCCGGCGGTGCGCTGTTCCGGACCGACGGCGACGAACTCAGGCTGATCGAGACCGTCGGCAACGACGGTCGACAGTCGTTCCCGTCGATCGAGGAGCTACTGAGCGAGATCGAGTCACACGACCGGGGCGAGACTAGGCAGCGGGCCGGGCCGCGAGCGGACACCTACGGCCGTCACTGACGCACCTGCGGTCGTCACTGACACGCCGACGGCGTCGTCGACGTGTGAGTCCGGTACTCAGTACCGAGTCGCGTCGAGCGTCTCGGCCGCCTCGCGAGCGGCTTCGAGGTACTCGCGGGCCTGTCGCGGGCTGTCGGCGTCGCGAGCGCGCCGAGCGTACTGTTCGACGGTCTGGACGAGGAGCCCGCGTGCGTTCTGCAGTTGTTCGTCGACCGAGTCGGGAGCCCCCGAACGAGGGTCGTCGGCGGCTCCGCCGGAGCGGCCAGCCGGCTGCGTGCTCGTCGCGGCCGGATCGACCGACGGTGCGCTCCGCGGGTCGGCGGACTCTTCGGGTGCCGGCCCGGTGGCATCGTGTCGACCGTCGACGGTGGCTGTGTCGCGCTGGTTCTGGCCAGCTCCGGCACTCGACGGTCTACCGCCAGTCGGTTGTCGACTGTCCGCTTCGGAGGCACGTGGTGGCTGCTGGCTGCCCGCCTCCGACGCTGGCTGCTGGTCGTCGGCGTCGCCGAACTGGACTGTCGCGTCGTCGCTCGGCGTCGTCACCTCGATGTTGTCGCCGGTGTCGTCGCCCGCGTCGTCGCCGCGGTCGACCGGCTGCTGGCAGGTGGGACAGAACTCCTGTCCGTCGTACCGGAAGATGGGGTCGCCGCAGTTGTTGCAGTGGGCGTTGGTCATCGTCGCGCCCTTCAACAGGAGGTCGCTCATCTGCTCGGTGGCCTCGCGATCGGACTCTGCGTCGCCGTACTTCTCGCGGAGCTTCTCGCGTTCGGTCTCTTTGTCGAAGTCGCTCATACCCGTAGGGAGGCCACCGAGGAGAAAAGGGCTTGTGGGAGCCACTCGGCGCGACCGGTCGACCACGGCGATAAATGGTCGACGCGTGTCCGACACGCTTTTCGTCCAGCCATCCGGTGGTACTAGGTGTCATGACAAAGGTAAGCGTGGTCGGCGCAGCCGGAACAGTCGGTGCCGCAGCAGGGTACAACATCGCGTTGCGCGACATCGCGGACGAACTCGTCTACGTCGACATTCCGGATCAAGAAGACGTGACGATCGGGCAGGCCGCCGACACCAACCACGGGGTCGCCTACGACTCGAACACGACGATTCGACAGGGCACCTACGAGGACACCGCCGGCTCCGACGTGGTCGTCATCACGGCGGGGATCCCTCGCCAGCCCGGTCAGACCCGGATCGATCTCGCCGGGGACAACGCGCCGATCATGGACGACATCGGCTCGTCGCTGGCCGAGCACAACGACGACTTCGTGACGATCACCACCTCGAATCCGGTGGACCTGCTCAACCGTCACCTCTACGAGACGGGCGATCGCGCCCGCGAGAAGGTGATCGGCTTCGGCGGTCGCCTCGACTCCGCGCGCTTTCGCTACGTGCTCGCCGAACGCTTCGACACGGAGGTTCAGAACGTCGAGGCGACGATCCTCGGCGAGCACGGGGACGCACAGGTGCCGGTCTTCTCGAAGGTCCGCATCGACGGTGCGGACCCCGACTTTTCCGCCGACGAGAAAGAGGCGATCCTCGGCGAACTCCAGGAGAGCGCCATGGACGTCATCGAGCGCAAAGGCGCGACCGAGTGGGGGCCGGCGACCGGCGTGGCCCACATGGTCGAGGCCGTCCTGCGCGACACGGGTGAAGTACTCCCCGGTTCGGTCGTCCTCGACGGCGAGTTCGGCCACGAGGGCACCGCTTTCGGCGTCCCGGTCAAACTCGGCTCCGACGGCGTCGAGGAGGTCGTCGAGTGGGACCTGGACGACTACGAGCAGGATCTGATGGCCGAGGCGAGCGAGAAACTGGCCGAACAGTACGACAAGATCGGATAACAGCGTCGTCCGGTCGTCTCGGCGGTATCCCGTTCTGTGAACAGTTGCCGAGTAGTCGGCGTCGACCAGGTGATCGACCGCGATGGTGATACGTCACTGGCCGGCCATGGGTGACCCAGTCACAGACCGGAGCACGTATTCGGCGACACCGAGAGCGGTCATCAATCCGAGTGCGGCCAACAGACTGAACAGATTCCGCACGTACGAGACCCCGGGAGACAGCCGGTCAGGTTGGACGATGCTGAACGAGAGAATCACGATGACGACGACAGGTGCCACGAGGGAATACTTCGTCCACAGATAGCCGACGAGAGCCGCAATTTCGACGAGGAGGAGGATATGTAGCAGCGACAGTACACTCATTCCGAGCGGTGAGGCGACGAACGTCGCAACCGGGTCTCGCGTCGCCTGGGCCGTCATCACGATGCCCCCGACAGTCCCGTACGGGAGGCCGAAACGGAGTGCCGATCTCGTATGACTGGAATCCAGCCTGGAGAGAGAGACGGTCACGACGGAAGTATTTCGCCTTGTAAGTCAAAAATATATCTCTGAGAATGTAGAATCGAGCCAGACAGTATTTGTTGTCCGTTCAAATGTTGGTACCGACCGGCAGGGAGAGGAGCCACATGGGAAGCGCCAGTGAGGATCACTCCGCGTGATCACCGCGGTACTCCGACTCCGACGGGAGCCACGTACCCGATTCGTCATCGAGCAGTTCTTCCGAAACATCCTCGCCGAGGAGCGACGCCCACTCCTCGAGGTGTGAGCGATCAGGTTGGAGCATGGTCTCAGCGGGTACAACTCTGTCGGAATATATAATGATTGTGCCGGTCGCCGAGAACTGGGAAGCCGTCGGCGCGGTGACTCATACTGCCGGCTGCCACTGTTTGAAGATACTCGCGACCACGGGGTCGCAGTATTCTGTACAGACGGACAGCCGGCAGTGTCACGACGGTCTCCGGTAACGTGCGTCGGCGGCGGCCCTCGGAGCGCGACGACACACCTCCGTAGTACGGCCGGTTCGACCTACAGAAGCGGATCGTGAGAGACGTACGGGACCTGATCGCGGACGAGATATTCCCCGAAGCCGACGACGACGAGCACGCCGAGGGCGTACGCGTGGACGATCGGGTTCGAGTACAGGACGATGAACGGTTCCATACTCCCGCGGTCGACGAACGCGTACCACGTCAGGAACCCGCTGATCGGTAACGGTGACACGATCCGATAGCGCACCAGCAGGTACCCGGGCACTGCGCCCAGGAGAAACGGACCGAGAAACACGATCGGTGCCGTGAGGACGAGGACGACGCCTCCATCAGAGAACATCTGCGGGTCGATGTTCCAGTGTGCGTAAAGGAGGAACGCGACGTTGGCGAAGCCGAAGACAATGCCCGGGAGAGTATACTTGTCGAGATATACACCATTCATCGTATCAGATCGTCCTCCCTACAGTAGCGGATCGTGAGAGACGAACGGGATCCGTTCGCGGGCGAAGTACTCCCAGAAGCCGACGCCCCCGAGCACGCAGATGGCGAACGCGTGAATGAACGGACTCGAGTACAGTCCGATGAACGGTTCCATGCTCCGCTGGTCGACGTACGCGAACCAAGAGAGGTAGCCACTGATTACGAGCGGCGACACGACTCGATAGCGAAGCAGCAGGTACCCGGGAACTGCGCCCAAGAGAAAGTGACCGAACAACACCACCGCTGTCTCGATATGGAGTAATAATCCTCCATTTGAGAACTCCAGCGGATCGATTTGCCATCGTGCGTAGAGAAGGAAAACGACGTTGGCGATGCCGAATACCATGCTCAAGATGACGTACGAATCGATGTGGAATGGATCTCTCATAATCTGGTCGTCCGTCCTACAGTATCGGGTCGTGTGAGAGGAACGGGATCTTATCACGGATGAAGTACTCACCCAAACCAAAGGCGGCGAGGACAGCGAGAACGTGGCCGTGGAGGATCGGAAGAGAGTACAGAGCAATAAATGACTCCATACCCCCCCTGTCGACGTATGCGGCCCAGGTCAGAAATCCACTGATCACCACCGGTAGCACGATCCGATAGCGAACCAACAGATATGCTGGAACGGCACCCAATGCAAAGTGTCCCAGCCTCACGATCGGCGTGAACAGCCCCAGATCGGCGAGTTCGAGTGGATCGATCTGCCATCTCGCGAAGAGGAGAAAGGCGACGTTTGCGATCCCGAACACCGCGCTCAAGATGACGTACGAATCGATGTGGAATGTATCTCTCATACTCTGATCGTTTGTCCTACAGTATCGGGTCGTGAGAGACGTACGGGACCTGATCGCGGACGAGATATTCCGCGAAGCCGACGACGACGAGCACGCCGAGGCTGTACGCGTGGACGATCGGGTTCGAGTACAGTACGATGAACGGTTCCATACTTCCGCGGTCGACGAACGCGTACCACGTCAGGAACCCGCTGATCGGTAACGGTGACACAATCCGATAGCGCACCAGCAGGTACCCGGGCACTGCGCCCAGGAGGAACGGGCCGAGAAACACGATCGGTGCCGTGAGGACGAGGACGACGCCTCCATCAGAGAACATCTGCGGGTCGATGTTCCAGTGTGCGTAGAGGAGGAACGCGACGTTAACCGCACCGAGGAATCCACCGACAATTGTGTACTTGTTCACCTGCAGTGTTTCTTCAAAAACCCCACCCATTTTCTCACTCATACATTAGTTTTAATATTTATTTGATTATTAATAGTGCGATACAATCGGGTCGTATTCACCCGTTCGAAATATACTCTCACACTGTAAATCAATCATCGTCAAAATATTTCCAATTTCCGTTGTGCGATCCGAATCGTTCCGATGTGGCGGTATTACCAACCGAGATAGTTTCCGAATTAATCCCCGATTCCTGAGACCAGAAATCAGATACCTTATCTCTCGCAGCGTCTATTTTCCAGTTGATGTTCTCGTTATCTCGCAGGTGACCATGTGTACAGGGGTCTTGATGCGACTGTCCAACCGCAGTGATACCATCTGCAGGAACGTCATACAGTCTAATGTGCCACTGCTTCGTTTCGGCATCACAGAAAATATCGGAGATCCACTTCATAATGTGCTTGTCAGTTTCTTTAGTCCCACCGTTGGGAAGGTTGACCGTCTTCGGGACACGCATCCACGGGAGCATCGTGACCGGCCCGGGTAGCCAGGCTCTTCCAACGCTTGCATTTTCCATATTTTGCTTAATACTTTGAGAATCCTCCGCTTCCCAGGCAAGGTTCAACGGTGAACTGCGACTCTGCTGGTCGCTATCGGCGTCGGGATCGTAGTGATACAGCGGGACGTTTCCGTCAATTTCTGCCTGGTCCTGCAGTTCGATCTCTTCGCTCTGTTGTTCTCTGATGCGTTCCTCCGCGTGCCGGTTTTCTGCCTCTGTTCCGATGACTTTCTTGGTCTGGAAGGTGTAGGTCGTCTTCCGTCGCTCTCGTACCGCCTCGGGAACACGCTCCTTCGAGAGGACCTGATCCATGTATCTGAAGATCGGATCCCCGTACCGCTCGGCCAGATCCACGCTCTCGAACTTCCGTTCCAGAATGTAGCGGTCTTCGTGACTCGGATCAGGACGATAGTGAGAGACGAGTCTCCCGTCCGCGTACACGGGTAACTGTTCGTCGTTACCTGGCCCCCCGGTACCGAGCGGTTGCACTGTACTGTCCGACGAACGGTCGGCGGTTGCGCTCTGTACCGCACCGAGTAGCGATGTGGAGGCGATGCCCTTGAGGAATTTTCTTCGTTTCGTCATTGCAAGCAGATTTTGGTTTAGAGCACAGTCAAAAAAAAACCTATTATCTCTATTTGATTTTCAACGAAGTGGTTTGTAGGCAATGTAGAGGTTGATATAAAAGATAACGAAGATCTGGAATTGAGACCGGGAGAGTCGGCAGAAATGGCAGAAAGTGTCTGAAACCGTTTTTGACGATATCGTTAACCGAAGCGCCGGCCAGCGAAAGACGCCGTCCGAGTCAGTCCCGAAAGTTCTCGGGAACCTGGATGCTGTAGCGGCCGTCCTCTTGGAGTGCGACGATGTACTCCTCGCGGTCGTACAGCTCCATCAGGTTCAGCTCGTACTGACCGGGTTCGAGCACTTTGATGCTCTCGAACTGGTCGTTGAGCTCCTCGCGGAGTTCTTCCAGCCCCGGTCGGTCCGCGCGGGGTTTCCGGTCGGCAGTTGGCTCGGCGTCGTCCTCGGCGGCGTCGGCCGAGACACGATCGGCCGGGGCTGACTCGGAGCGCTCCGTCTGGGCGGGGCGAGCCGACGCGGGATCGTCGGTCTGGACCGGCTGAAAGTGATGCTCACCGTCGTCTGACGGTTCCGCAGGGAGTTCGTCGACGGAGACCACGTCCGTGCGGGCGCTGGCCTGGGCGGTGTCTTCGGGACTGGGGCGAGGGTCCCCACGGTCGGGACCCGTCGTGTCGGGACCGTCGCTTCGGGTCGGCGACTCCCCGGCGGTGGCACTCCCCATCAGGTCCTTGACGGTCGCAGCGGTCTTGCCGACGGTCTGGGCGACCGACGATCCGCCGGACGGTTCCGGTGGATCTGGCGGTTCCGCCGCGGTGTCGACAGAGTCGGCACCGGCGGGTTTGAACTGGAACTTGTTGCCGCCACAGTCCGGACAGCCCGACAGCATCTCCTTGGAGCCGTCCGAGAACGTGCGGTCGCAGTTCGTACACTGGTGTGGCATTATTTCCGGGTGACGAGGGCACTGATGACGTTTTCGTCCTTGTGAAGCGTCTCGATCTGGTTGGCCGGCCCGATCACGGTGAGTTTCTTCGTCGACTGGGTGCCCATGAGTCGGTCGAGGAAGCTCGTGTCGGACGTCTCCGAGCGCGGATAGGTCTCGATCTCGATGCCGTTGAACTCGTCGGGACTGATCTCGGTCATCGTCACTTCGATCAACCGCGATTCCTCGTCCGGGGACAGCCCCTCTTCGAGGACGACGATCTTGCCGTCGCGGACGCCGTCGAGGATGTTCCTGATCTTCTCCATGGAGGTCAGTCCGTCCATCTGTTCGCCGCTGATCAGGTCGATCTGCACGCCGTCCTGTGGTTTTGCTTCAGCCATCCACGATCACCCGAAGTACTCCGCGATCTTGTCGTACACTTCGTCCATGTTGTCTCCTTCCAGGGCCGACAGCGGAATCGTCTCGTGTTGTGGGAACGCGTTGCGGATCCGCTGGACCGACGACTCTTCGAGGTCCGTCTTGTTCGCCAGAATCAGAACCGGCAGGTCCTGACTCTCGATGATCCCGATCAGCATGGTGTTGACCTGCGTGAACGGATCCGTCGAGGAGTCGAGCACGTAGATGACGCCGTCTACGTCCTCGCGGAGCCAGTGCATCGCCTCCGCGACCCCCTCGGTGGCCTCCCGCGAGCGACGCACGGCGTCGTCTTTCTCCATGTCGTGATCGAGGAACTCCTCGTAGTCGACCTTCGTCGTCACGCCCGGCGTGTCGACGATGTCGATGTTGACCGTCGCGCCGTTGCGCTCGATCTCGATGTCCTCTTTCCGGCGCGCGCGCCTCGTTTCGTGTGGAATGTGACTCTCGGGGCCGACGGCGTCACCGGTCCAGTCACGGGCGATTCGGTTGGCCAGGGTCGTCTTCCCAGCGTTCGGTGGGCCGTAGATACCGATACGCTTGGGGTTCTCTTCCGAGAACAGCGTCGATGCCGCGCGTGAAATACTGTCTTTGAGATCTGTGAGCAGTCCCATCCTCGTTCCTCCCGCCCGAACGTCCGTATTCGGGGGCTTGAGCGTAGTAGAAAGGCGAATTCACTTAAGGCTACGTCAGACAACCATACCCGAATTGATAGTACGTCGAAAGATACAGCGCGGAAACCTGTCGAGAAAACGCGACGGGGACGAGATAGGAAAGTTGCGGGACGATAAGTCAGCCTGGCGGGACGGTAAGCCAACCCGAGGGAGGAGTGGAGAACGGTAACAATCTGGGAGGGACTTCGAGGGGGAGCACAACACCCCCACCCCTTCGTTTCGACTGGAACGCCATAACCCCTCGTGGGGACCAGCGGGAGAGACGGGACTCGCGCGGGAAACCTACGGGTGGTTCGCGCGGGAGGTTTCGTCTGGAACGCTACTAGAGAGACGTGAGAACGTGTAGAACAGCGTCTAGAATACTAGATACGACTAATTACTTGTCTCTGCTTCTAGTGCGGCTTTGGTTTTCACGTATCATACATAAGTCTTCCCTCATCTAGTGAGACCTCGACAGACTGCCGTACCCCCCACCACCCTCTTCAACGCGTTCCACCCGAAACGAAGGGGTGGGGGGGTTCGTGAACTCCCTTCCGAAATCCCACTCGAAGCTGTTCGTCTCCTGCTAGCACCTCTCTCACGTCGACTCTCGAATACACCCGACAGTACAGACCCCCGTCCGTTTCTGGTCCGCCCGCTCCCGCCCGCCGACCGTTCTCACTGTCGACACTCTCCTCACTGTCGAGTGTGAATTCGTCACGAACGTCTCCGTCTCGGGGGAATGCCTGCAGGACCGGACAGCTATCCACATCTCGAAGGTACGGTGAAGCTGCGGTCAGTAACGACAGAGACACGAATCGGGGACCCGACGTAGGGCTGGATCGACAGGAGTCTCCGTTCCGACCGAAATGTTTAATATCGAGTCACCCACGGGTTCTTGTGGTTCAACTGGACTCGCGCCGTTCGGTGAAATTCGCGTACAACGTCTTTCCGAGCGGTCTCAGTCGCGATTCCACACTGCGCACCGGTCTTTCCACCTGAAACGAGGGGGTTGTCACCACGACTATGGACGAGACAGGAAACGACGCCGACCCGAACACGCCGGATCGAGAGTCCTCAGAGGAGACCGACGACGACCAGCCCGACCGCGACAACTTCGGGACGGATCTCGACGACGTGGTGCTGGACGACATCGACACGGGTGAGGACGGGGCCACTGACGAGGCGTCCCGTGGCCTCTTCGACGACCTTCTCAGCGGCGAGCCGATCTTCGAGAACAAGGAAGTTCTCCGTCCCTCGTACACACCACACAAGCTCCCACACCGGGAAGAGCAGATCAACAACATCGCGACGATCCTCGTCTCCGCTCTCCGTGGAGACACGCCCTCGAACATCCTCATTTACGGGAAGACGGGGACCGGAAAGACTGCCAGTGCCAAGTTCGTCAGCGAGGAACTGGAGACGACCTCACAGAAGTACGAAGTCCCCTGTATGGTCGAGTACATCAACTGCGAGGTGACCGACACGCAGTATCGCGTCCTCGCACAGCTCGCCAACAAGTTCATCGAGCAGAACCGGACGTACATCGGCGATCGCATCGAGGAACTCGATACGCTTCGCGAACGCGCGACCTCGAACCCGGACGGGGACCTACTCGCCGAGACCGACTTCGCGACCGTCGACGAGATCGACGCCGAAATCGAACGGCTCGAAGCCGATCGCGCGGAGTTCGAGGAAGTGCCGATGACCGGGTGGCCGACCGATCGGGTGTACAGCTCGTTTTTCGACGCCGTCGACTACCACGAACGCGTCGTCGTCATCATGCTCGACGAAATCGACAAGCTCGTCGAGAAGTCGGGCGACGACACGCTGTACAACCTCTCGCGGATGAACTCCGAGCTCGAACGCTCGCGGGTGTCGATCATGGGCATCTCGAACGACCTGAAGTTCACCGACTTCCTCGATCCCCGCGTCAAGTCCAGCCTCGGCGAGGAAGAGATCGTCTTCCCGCCCTACGACGCCACGCAGCTCCGGGATATCCTCGATCACCGCTCCGACGTGGCGTTCAAGTCCGACGCACTGACTGACGACGTGATTCCGCTCTGTGCCGCCTTCGCGGCCCAGGAACACGGCGACGCTCGGCGAGCGCTCGACCTGCTCCGGACGGCCGGCGAACTCGCGGAACGGGACCAGACCGACTGCGTCGAGGAAGACCACGTCCGACAGGCCCAGGAGAAGATCGAACTCGACCGGGTCGTCGAGGTGGTGCGGACGCTGCCGACCCAGAGCAAGATCGTCCTCTTCGCGATCATCCTCCTGGAGAAAAACGGCGTCCACAACATCAACACCGGGGAAGTGTTCAACATCTACAAACGGCTCTGCGAGGAGATCGACGCCGACGTGTTGACTCAACGTCGCGTCACCGATCTCATCAGCGAACTCGACATGCTGGGGATCGTCAACGCCGTCGTCGTCTCGAAAGGGCGCTACGGCCGGACCAAAGAGATCAGCCTCTCGGTCCCCATCGACGAGACCGAGGCCGTCCTGCTGTCGGACTCCCGGCTCGGTGACATCGAGGACGTGCAACCGTTCGTTCAGGCCCGGTTCGACAACTGACCGATCGGCAGGCTCGCTCGACTCGAAACGAAGGGATATCGTGCCGCTCGACACGCTCGTTCGCCCCTCTCTCTCTACAGGCGCGAGAACACCGCCGACTCGCTCGTCTCCCGACGATCAGGCCAGCGCTCGCTGGAGTTGGAGCCGGATGTTGCCCAGTAGTGGCACTCTCGTCTCGGCGGTCCCGACGACCCAGGACTTTCGGACCGGATCGCAGGCACCGGGGCCACAGCTCGGCAGCCCGTTGACCTGGTCGTAGCCGGCGTTGTTGTCACCTTTCGTCACGAAGCCGGCCGAGTCGGCCGGGCAGTTGCGCAGTTCCTCGCAGCTGTCGGCGTTGATGTAGGCGGGATCCGCCTTGTCGTACCAGTTTTCGCTCTCGTTGACCCAGAACATCGCTCGGTGGATCACTGGTGTGGACGCTCCGTCGCCGTCGGGCTGGAAGACGATCACGTCGCCGTCGTTCTGGAACGACCTGTAGCCGGTGTCAGCGCCGCGATTTGCGGGCACGACGCCGGTGTCGGCGTAGGCTCCCTCACCGGCGAAGCGGTCTTCGTCCATGACGAAGACGAGGTCGCCGGTGTCGATGTGTGGTTCCATGCTACCGGACTCGATCGCGACCAGCGGCGGCCACACGCCGCTGATCGCGAACAGCAACAGTCCGACTGCGACGACTGCGCCGGCACTGCTGACGAGATCGAACAGGTAGACGAGCCCGCCCGGTTGGTCGTCGTCGGGCGGGTTCGGACCGCGTGGCTCGCTCATCGTCGTAGAGTGCGTGGAAACGACGTATCAACCTTCTGTCTCGGAGTTCGCTAGCCTTTTCTCGACTGGTGTCTAGCTATCTGTGTGCCCCTGGAGACGCCGGCCCGACTCGTGAGCGAACTCGCCAGCCGTGGCTACAACGCCGAACGCGAGGCGGTGACGCTGCTCGCCGACGCCTCCGATCCGAATGTCGCCCTCGACCGTGCACTGGAAACGATTCCCGAGGACACGCTCGTCCTCTCGGCCGATCACGTTCGAACGGCCCTGGAGAGCGAGCACGACGCCGACGGTGGCCGATCCGGGAACGAGACGCGTCCGGCCGACACGACGAACCCGGCAGACACGGACCCCTCTGTTTCGACTGGAACTGGCCCCACCTCGTCGACCGATTCCGGCGGGTCGACTCCAGTCGAAACGGAGGGGTCTTCGACGGCTCGCTCGGTCCGCTCGTCCGATCCCGACCAGCGATCGATCGAGGTCCACAACGACATGACCGGTCAGTCGACCGGAACGGGCGAGTACTCGGATTTCGTCTCCGTCTTCCGGGACCGCTACGAGAAGCTCTCGAAGCAACTACGCGGGCGCGTGAACCACCGTCCCACGAACGCGCTCGAACGGATGAGCGGCGGCGAGGAAGCAGCCATCGTCGGGATGGTCTCGGATATCCGCTCGACGGCCAGCGGTCACTGGCTGATCGAACTCGAAGACACCAACGGCACGTTCCCGTGTCTGGTGATGAAAGACCGCGCCATCGCCGACCTCGTGCAGGAACTGCTGTACGACGAGGTGATCGCCGTCGACGGGACGCTGGCCGACGACGGCGGGATTCTCTTCGTCGACTCGCTGCACTTCCCCGATATCCCTCGGACTCACGACCCCTCGACGGCCGACCGGCCGGTTCAGGCGGCGCTGATCTCAGACGTCCACGTCGGCAGCCAGGAGTTCATGGCCGACGCCTGGCACCGCTTTGCAGACTGGCTCCACACCGAAGAAGCCGCCAACGTCGAGTACCTGCTGTTGGCCGGCGACATGGTCGAGGGGGTCGGCGTCTATCCCGACCAGGACGATGAACTCGACGTGGTCGACATCTACGAGCAGTACGAGCGCTTCAGCGAGTACCTCAAGGAGATCCCCGGCGACATCGAGATCCGGATGATTCCCGGCAACCACGACGCCGTCCGCCTCGCCGAGCCCCAGCCGGCCTTCGACGAGGAGCTTCGGGACATCATGACGGCCCACGACGCCCAGGTCCACTCGAACCCCGCTCTCGTGACGATCGAGGGCGTCACGGTCCTCATGTACCACGGCGTTTCGCTGGACGAGGTCATCGCCGAGTTGCCCGACGAGAAGGCCAGCTACGACGAGCCACACAAGGCGATGTACCAGCTCCTGAAAAAGCGCCACGTCGCGCCCCAGTACGGCGGTCACACGCGTCTGGCTCCGGAAGACCGGGACTACCTCGTCATGGAGGAAGTGCCGGACGTGTTCCACACCGGCCACGTCCACAAGCTCGGGTGGGGGAAGTACCACAACGTGCTGGCGATCAACTCCGGGTGCTGGCAGGCCCAGACCGACTTCCAGAAGAGCGTCAACATCGATCCCGACGCCGGGTTCGCGCCGATTCTGGATCTCGACACGCTGGACATGACCGTCCGGAAATTCGTGTGACGATCACACTGTTCGACCGTGCCAATTATTTTGTTGTCACACGAACTGAGTGTATGTTCGAACTGACGGCCCTTCGGGAACACAGAGCGGTAAAGCTGATCGCCGTACTCGTGATGGCCGTCCTCGTATCTGCGTACTTCCCGTATCTGGTGCCCGCGATCGGGGTCGCGTTACTGTACCTCGGCATCTCGTGGTATCGAATGGGGGGACCTGCGAGAAAGGGAGTCGGTTTCACCCTCGCCGCTGGTGGTGCGGTCCTGCTAGCAGTGTCTCCGGTCGTCTACGCTGGACTCGTGCGACAGCCGGGATTCGAAATGGTTCGGTAGGCAGGTAGCCTCCTTTTCCGAGACGAACCCGTTCGTGTTCCACCCGAAATACCGCCGCTATCCCGGACAGCGAGCGGTATCGACCGGTGTCGGCGGGACTTAAGACGGACCGGACAGACGTTCGAACGTATGAGCGACGACCGCGGATTCGAGACCGACGCACTGCACGTGGGACAGGAGACGCCAGAATCTCACGCGAACGCTCGCGCCCCACCGATCTACCAGACGACCTCCTACGTCTTCGAGGATGCCGAGGACGCGGCGGCACAGTTCGCCCTGGAGAAGCCGGGCCACATCTACTCGCGGCTGATGAACCCGACCACGGGCATGTTACAGGAACGTATCGCTGCACTCGAAGGCGGGGTCGGTGCGGTCGCGACCTCTTCGGGGATGGCGGCGCTGAATCTCGCGACCTTCCTGCTGGCCGACGCCGGGGACAACATCGTCACGGCGTCCTCGCTGTACGGCGGCACGTACACGTACTTCACTCACACCGCGCCGCGCAACGGCGTCGAGGCCCGCTTCGTCGATACGCTGGACTACGAGGCCTACGAGGAGGCCATCGACGAGGACACGGCCTACGTCCACTGTGAGACGATCGGCAATCCGTCGCTGGTGACCCCGGACTTCGAGCGACTGGCCGAGATCGCCCACGACAACGGCGTCCCACTCTTTGTCGACAACACCTTCGCGACGCCGTACCTCTCGAACCCGATCGAGCACGGGGCCGACATCGTCTGGAACTCCACGACCAAGTGGATCCACGGCCACGGCACGACCGTCGGCGGCGTCCTCGTCGACGGCGGAAGCTTCCCGTGGAACGAGCACGCCGAGAAGTACCCAGAGATCGCCCAGGACAACCCCGCCTACCACGGGATCAACTTCGACGAGACGTTCGGGCCTGCGGGGCTCACTTACGCCGCCATCGCGCGCGGCCTCCGTGACATGGGCAACCAGCAGTCCCCCTTCGACGCCTGGAACACGATCCAGGGCCTCGAAACCCTCCCGGTTCGGATGGAACGCCACTGCGAGAACGCGATGGCCGTCGCCGAGCACCTGGCCGACCACCCCGAGGTCTCGTGGGTCACCTACCCCGGACTCGACGACCACGAGACCCACGACAACGCCAGCGAGTACTTAGACGGTGGCTACGGCGGGATGATCACGTTCGGACTGGAAGACGGCTACGACGCCGCACGGGGCACCGTCGAATCCACAGAGATCGCCTCGCTGCTGGCAAACGTCGGCGACGCGAAGACGCTGATCATCCACCCCGCATCGACGACTCACCAGCAACTCACCGACGAGGAGAAGCAGGCCGCCGGCGTCACGAACGACCTCGTTCGGCTCTCCGTGGGTCTGGAGTCGGCCGACGACATCATCGCAGACCTCGACCAGGCGATCGAGCGGGCGACGAGCTAGAGGCCACTCAGCACGCCCGCCGCGCCGGCCACCAGCGGCACCAACACGAGCAGATACGCCGCCGCCGAGACGGCCCAGTCACGGGTGATCGTCCGCACCCGCTGGCGGGCCAAGCCCGGGCGCGGGAGGACGACGACGGCGAAGAACCCGACCATTAGGACGAGCAGGACGACCGCGGTCAGCAGGTACGTCACCACGCCGTCGCCGAGGACGTTCCCGACGAGCAACAGTAGCGTCACGTACAGCGGCCCGGTGAGCCAGCCCGCGGCGTGGTGGACGACGGCGGCGAGGCGCTTCGGTGCGCTGTCGGGGTTCTGCTCGGTCAGGACGCCCGACGCGACGAACGGCGGCGTCTCACCCTCTGGCAGGCGAGCCATCACCACGTCCATCCCGCGGGTCGCGAGCATCCCGGCGACGATGCCGAAGGTAATCAGTAGCGCCACTCCCGGTGAGACCGACGAGAGAATCGTCATACCAGTGGATGGGGTCGCCACCGACTTTGAAGCGATACCAAACGACTACAGCACGCTCTCGCCTTCGAGCAGCTCGGACAGCTCGGCCATCGTCTCGACGATGGTGTCACACGAGGGGGCGACCGCGGGCTTCGGGTCGAAGCCGACGGCCAGTCCCGCCACTTCCAGCATCGGGAGGTCGTTTGCTCCGTCGCCGACGGCGATCGTGTCGTCGCGGTCCTCGCCGACGACCGTCGTCACGATGTCTAAGGCGTCGTCCTTGGTGCCCTCGATGAGCGGCCCCTCGACCGCGCCGGTGAGCTTCCCGTCGGCGACGGGCAGGCGGTTGGCGACGATCGCGTCGACCTCTACCCCCTCGGCTTCGAGTGCAGCCTCGACGCCGCGTTCGAAGCCGCCGGTGAGGATACAGACGTAGACGCCCGCTTCGCGCAGGGCCTCGATCACGTCGGCCGCGCCGGGGCGAAGCTCGACCCGATCGAACGCCGCCTGTGCCGTCTCGTCGTCCATTCCCTCCAGCAGCGCACACCGCTGATAGAGGCTCTCCGCGTACTCGATCTCGTCGTTCATCGCCCGCTCGGTGATCTCGGCCATGTCCTCGGCCGTGTCGTTCTGATTGCCCAGCAGGACGGTCATCTCCGAATCTGAGAGGGTCCCGTCGAAGTCGAAGGCGACTAGCATTGTCAGGCGGTTTCTCGCGGAGGGTTTCAAAGGGTCCGGTTTCGAGTGGAGTGGTCGCGGATCGACGGGTTCGGTCGCGACGGGCTACGGCGTCGGCGGTGGCCCGTCGTAGCCGTCTATATCGATCGTATCCCTTTGCTCAGGAACGGACGATTACTGGCCAGTTGGGATAAATATATTTTCAGTACACAAATCTGATCCGTATAAACGCTTCAAGCTAGTCCCCTTCAAGAGATACAGAGTACCGTTATAATCTCATCTTTCGTCTATCGAGTTGTACCTAATATATTTATAAAATAATATAGAATTAAATTATTTATTATAGTATAAAAATATAGTATAAATCAATAAATAAAACTAAGTGGCTTGCCAACTTCCGAGGAGATATGTCGCTGTCAAGAGATATCTTGCTATTCAGCATCGTCTTGATGATCTGGTCAATTCAAGCTGAAATGACACCAGGTGGTTCCACAATCATTGTGGTTGCATCAATGGTATTTGCCTTGGCTGGACTTGCAGGTAGCATCTATCGTTCAGCGGATGAGATACTACTAGATTGAGGAAATCGGGAACTCAGAGTACGTTAATCAGAGAAATTATGCAATTTGTGGGCTCAAAAACAGTGGTTTTCCACCTCAGACTGCACAACAGCCTATCACGACTGGCTAAATAAAAATATAACAAACATATATGGTGACCAAAACTATACAGTGAAACCACTGTCTATGCAAGATCAGACTTGACCCGTGAAATAAAAACAAATGTCAAATATATATTGGCCTATCTTTTCACTCCGTCAATCCTAAGCGTTTCAACAGTAGCGTCAAAGTTCATCTTTGATCCTGTAGTCCACAACCCGCAACTCAGGCTGCCGCCAAATGCTACACCGATCCGATATTCGTTTCCCTCTCTAAACCCTTCCCAAGTCGCTGATTCTGTACTCCTTGCTGTGCCACTATCGTAATTCCTGCCAGTTTCACTTGCCGTAGTGATGTCGAAGTTGCTCTCACTACTGAAATTTCTCGTAATTGTTGTCTCCTTTGATAAATTCTGAACAAAATACCCCACCGAAATCCCAGTGTGGTTCTCATAGCCATCGACTTTATCAGACATCCCGAGCAAGAAATTTGCAGTTCCTAGTGCTATCGGGATATAGGCTGGTGGCACTGACTCGGGCGTAACTTTTGATGTGACCTGCTTTTTCACATCTTTCAAACGCTTCTTATTAGCACGACTTTTTCTCCCTGTTTTGTTTGATCGCTCGCTAGTCTGTGGGTCAACGTATTCAGTGTAGCCTGGATTAAGCTCATATTCGAGTTCTACGTCGATGAAGATGTCTAATTTGTCTGACTTGGCCTCAAACGGAGTCCCCATCACGACACCGAAAGTGTCCTTGGGACCAGCGGCTGTCCGTTGGGTCTGTCCACTGACATTACCAGTTGGACCAGATTCAACATCCAGATTATCAAAACCCTGATTTGTCACCCGGTCGGCCTCAAAACTGTCGGATTCTGTCTTTTTCAGCGTATCTCCAGGCTCAATTGTCGGAGGGTTCTTCTGTGAATTTGGAGGGAGACCAGATAGGATCACTCCATCACTAGTCAGCGTATTGGCCTCATCGTCATCCTCTGCTGTATCTCCCTGAACGCTGCCCGCTACTCCAATTGTCCCGACCGTGCTAGTTGCTACAAGTTGGGCAAACTTCCGCCTGCCAATTTTTCGTGACATCATAGACGCATTAACCAAGCATACATTTCTTCTTTTTGTCTGGAGCAATTTAGACATTACTGAGAACTAACTTTAATGAGAAAGAATAAGAGTACCATGTCGGCAGTGCTAGAAATGAATGACTTCATTGTCTATATTTGGATATGTGCGTGGCTTTTCGGATATTCATATCTATGAGTTGAAATCCAACCGTATACAGACAATAAAATAATATCACTTTGTCTATCTCATATCGTTAAAAAACCACAACATAATATAAAACACATAAATTTATAGGTGGGTACTGTTGTGATATACATAATATTGGTGGCGATTGAATAATGTCACAAGCCAGAACAGCACTTTGCATCCGTCGATCCTACGGCGTCGGCGGCGGCCCGTCGTAGCCGTCCACGTCCTGGTAGAAGTTCAGCATCGCGAACTTGAGCTTCTCTGGGTCGATGTCGATCATCTCCGCGCGCTCCTCCGGCGGGAAGGTTCCCCGCACCGCGTAGTCGTGCATCTCCATCTCGGCGGCCTCGGTGTAGCGCCGATCCAGCAGGATGCGGACGCCGAAGTCCTCGGGCGAGCGGACCACGCGGCCAAGCGCTTGCCGGGTCTTGCGGATCGTCGGGATCTCGACGGCGTAGTGCCAGCCCGCCTCCTCGTCGTCGCCGAAACTCATCGCGTAGGCGTTCTGGACGGCGTCCATCCGGTCGTCGAGGTGGGGGTAGGGGACGCCGACCACGACGACGGTCCGGGCGTCGTCGCCGTCGTAGCTCACGCCCTCGCCGAGCGTGCCCCACAGCGACGTACACAGGAGCGCGTCGTCCCGGTCGACGAACGAGTCTCTGAGGTCGCGGGCCTGCGTTCCGGGCTCGTCGAGGTACTGCTTCCCGTCTACGTCGACTCGCTCGTGGTATCGTTCGGCCTCGGCGTAGCTCGGGAAGAAGGCGAGCGTGTTCCCGGGCGTCATCTGGGCGGCGTCTTCCAGCACGCCAGCGACGGCGTCCTGGGTCGACGGATCGTCGCGTTCGCTGGAAAACAGCGCGGGGCCGTCGACGGCGTAGGTCCGTCTGCGTTCTTCGGGGAACTGCTCGCCGTAGGCCATCGCCTCGGCGTCGGTCAGTCCGAGCACGTCCTGGGTCACGTCGAAGGGTCGCAGCGTCGCGCTCATCAGCACCGACGCGTGCAGATCCGAGAAGAGGTCCCCGGTCACGTTCGAGGGGATGCAGGTGTACAGCTCCGCCCGACCGTAGATGTCGCCACTCTCTTCCCGGCGTCGGACACTCACCACGGGGTACTGTCCGAGGTCGTCGCTCTCTTCGAGCCACGCCGAGAGGAACTGGGCCGCCTGCAGGGTCTGACACTCCTTGCGCGTATCGAGGTCGCCCTCCTTGAACGCCTCCTCGTACTGCTGGTCCAGCTCTCGGCCCAGTTCCAGCGCCTGGTCGAGTTCCTCGTGGAAGCCGGGGCCGCTGTACTCCTGGAGGAAAGCGAGTGTCAGTTCGTCTCGGCGGTCGTCGTTGGCGATCGAGAGGTCGTACCAGTGGTCCTCGACCTGCTCGCGCTCGCCGAAGCCGAACGCCTCGTCGTAGGTCGTCCGCAGTGCCCGAAGGAAGGTCGCGAGCACGTTGTGAGCGGCCTCGCTTCTCGCGCCTTCGCCGCCCGAACCGGCCGCCGTCTCCTCGCTCTCGGCCAGTTCGTCGATGGCGCTCTCGACGGTCGTCTCGGTGAGGGTCCGACGAGCGTGGTCGCGGGCGGCGTTCTCGACGTTGTGGGCCTCGTCGAAGACGGCGACCACGTCCTCCGGGTCCCGGCCGAGCCACCGAAAGAACTGTTCGCGGATCATCGGATCGAGCAGGTGGTGGTAGTTACAGACGACCAGATCGACGCCCTCGACGCCCTCCTTGAGCAGTTCGTAGCCACAGAGCCCGCGGTCGTGGGCGTACTCGTACACGTCGTCGGGCGTGCGAACGTCCTCGTACAGCCAGGCGTAGAACTCGGTCGTGTCCACGGTGAGGTTCCGGTAGTAGTGATCGCAGATCGTCGCGTCCGTCTGTAGCTCTTCGAGGTCTTCTTCGACCGCCTGGAGTTCGTCCATGACGGCGTTGCGGGCCTCTAGCGCGTTCTCCTGGTTCTCGCCGTCGCTGGGGCCTTCGGTGGCCTGGTCGAGCAGCTCGCTCTCCTGGCGTTCCAGCTCGGCCCGTTCGCGTTCTTTGTCCACCAGGTCACGGGTGGTATCGCGGAGCGCCTGACACTCCTCGTAGTCGACGTCGATGTGACACATCGACCCCTTGCCACGGAAGACGACCGCACGGATCGACTCCTGAGCGGTGATCGCTCGGGCGTCCTCGACGAACTGACGCATCTGCTGGTGGACGTTGGTCGTGATGACGACGGTCTTGTCTGCCTGCCGGGCGTACTCCAGTGCCGGCACGAGCGAGGCCAGCGTCTTGCCGGTCCCGCAGGCCCCCTCGAAGAGCACGTCACGACCGTCGGTCAGCGCGTCGTAGATGCCGCCCATCGCCTCGCGCTGGTGGTCGTAGGGCTCCTCGTAGGGGAAGAAACGCAGATAGTCGTCGTCGGTCGTCGCCACGTCACTCTCTTGGCCGCTATCGGGCAAAAGGGTTCGGCCCTAGTAACGGATCGTGCTTCGTTCGACGCAGTGTGCTCGCTGGCGAAGGCCGTGACAGATTAGCATTTGGTGATTGAAAGTATTTACCGCTCGCCCATCTTCGATAGTCGCTACAATACAGCAGTGTCTCTGGATGATCGTTTGATCGTCCACAGAGTATAGCCAAATCCCGCAACAACGACGGAAAGGAGCAGGTAGGTGAACTGTCCACTCATCATTGCACCGGTAATGAGTGAGCCGAGTACCAACAAAACAACAGTATGCTCATAGTTACTGCTCCGAAGCGAAACCGACATTGAGAGGATCCAGGCTGCAAGTACGAAGCCTAGTATGAGGCTTCCCTGTATGATTAGAAGGTATCCAAAGACGATTGCAGCTATTCCTGCTCCAATCACGTCTAGCGGTTCTATTTTCCGAATATCCATATGGTTTATATGACCGCTCACGTACATCAATCCTGCGGCAATAGACAAAGTGCTGTTCAGATAGGAGGCCGAGCAATCCACTTTCGAGGCCTTCTCACCGAGGAATGAAGCCGCGCCTCCAAACAGTGCACTCTTCCCTCAGCTCTCCGGTTCGATGTACACCTTCTGGATGCCGGCACCCGTCGCTTTGAGCTGTGCTTCGATCGCGGTGATTCGCTCGTCGATCTCGTCTGTCTCCAGTCCGTCCTCGAACTGTACGTCTGCGGTCACCAGCACCTCCTCGGGACCGAAGTACACCGTCCGGAAACCGATGATCGACGTGACGCCCGGATGGGATCGGACGATGTCGCGCAGTTCCGCCTCCACGTCGGGCTGGAGGCTCTCGCCGAGGATGAGCCGCTTGTTCTCCCAGGCCAGCGCCAGCGCGAACCCCATCAGCATGAGCCCGATCAGCAGCGCGGAGAGCTGGTCGAAGACGGCGTTGCCGGTGAGCTGTTCGAGCGTGATGCCCGTCAGCGCGATCACGATCCCCAGCAGCGCGATGGTGTCCTCGGTGAGAGCAGTCAGCGTCGTCACGTCGCTGGTCTTGCGGAACGCCTCCCGGTAGCTGGTCCAGTCGTGATCTCCCATCTGGCGTTTCATCTCGGCGCGGGCCTTGTACAGTGCCCACGCTTCGAAGACGAAGGCTCCGATCAGGACGGTGTAGTTGACCCAGACTGGATCCAGCCACCCTGGCGGCGCGTAGCTCAGAAAGAGGAAATCGACCGTTTCACCCGCGTGCTGCCCGCCGCCGTGCCCGCCGCCGGTGAGCTGACTGTAGCCGTGTTTGGCGCTCTCCCAGCCGGCGATGCCAAAGAGGAACACCGAGACGAGGAAGCTATAGAAGAACTGAGACTTCCCGTAGCCGAAGGGGTGTTGCTGGTCGGCGCTTCGGTCGCTGAAGCGGATGCCGATCAACAGGAACACCTGGTTCCCGGTATCAGAGATGCTGTGGTACGTTTCCGATAGCATCGCCGCACTCCCGGTCAGGAGAAAGCCGACGAACTTCAGGATCGCGATCGCACCGTTCGCGACCAACGCGGCGAGGACGACCGACTTGCTTCCAGCCATTGTCTACGCGCTCTGGCGGCCCCAACTAAGTGTTTCTGGAACGGAACAGCGATATGCTCGCGATCATCTCGGACACGCACGGTACCGACGACCATCGACTCACCGGTCGGACGCTCGACGCCGTTCGCGAGGCCGAGATCGTCGTCCACGCCGGTGACTTCACGACCGAACGCGTCTACGAGGCCATCGCGGCCGAGACCGACGAACTCGTCGCGGTTCAGGGGAACAACGAGGAACCGGCTCTGGGGCGGCGACTCCCCACGACCGCGACCGTCGAGTGGCACGACCGGCGGTTCGTCCTCGCCCACGGCCACGAGCACACCGAGACGGCGCTGTCACTGCTGGCTCGTCAAGAGGCCGCAGACGTGGTGATCGTCGGCCACTCACACCGGCCGGAACTGTCGACCTCGCTCGGTCCGTTGCTGATCAACCCGGGGAGCTACGCCGATCCACGGCGGTATCGCCCTGCACACGCAGAAGTGGTGGACACTGGAAGCGAGTTGCGAGTAACGCTGTACGAGCCCGACGGAACGACGATAACGGAGGTGTGCCAGTGAATCTGGACTCACCAGCGTCGACGGATCGTGTGTCAGTCTGGTCACGGCCCGTACTGCGGTGGGCCGACGCAATCAGTAGTACACACCTGAGGTAAAAAGAGGCGACGGTAAGACAAAGAGCCGTTTGACAGACCTCCGAAGGTGGGTCAAGCGATAGTTTCACCGACCGAAGTGCCAGGCTGCGAACACTCCGAGGAGGACGACACAGCCGCCCGCGAAAAACGCTGCGCCCGGTGGAACGGCGTTTACAGCCGCTTGCGCACCACTCTGTGCGACGGTGCCGCCGTCGGCCGCGACCTGTCCCGCGCTCTCTGTCACGCTCCCGGCAGAACCGGACGGCAGATAGCTGCTCCCCGGCTGTCCCGTGCCGGCACTCCCCTCCTGGACGCCGCTTCCCAGCAGCGACCGACCCAGCAGTTCCTGGACGAACAGGCTGAGGACCCCCACGACGGCGACCCCGCCGAGCAGACTCGTCACCGCGCTGCGCAGCCCCGAGGTCTCCTGCTCGTCGCCCGCACAGATGACCAGCGGCTGGTCTGCGGGCGCGTACACGTCCATCTCTCGTCCCTTCTCGGAGTAGGCCGTGTCGGCGACTTCCACCGCACCGGCCGTTTCGAGCTTCTCCAGGTGGTACTGGGCGTTCTGGAGGGAGGTGTCGACGCGATCGGCGAGCTCGCCGGGCGGGGCCGGCTCCTCGTGTAGCTCCGCGAGTAACTTCCGGGCGGTCGCCGCCGACAACGCCGAGAGCACGTCGTCGGCGTCATCACTGTCGACCGAGATCACCCGAGGGTCCGCGTCGGTGACTGCGGGGTCTTTCGAGGGGAGCAGTGACATGCACTCTGGGTACGTACTACGACCGTATGAGTCTTTACCATACATCAAAGAGCTATTTTACAGACGCGAAAACCGGTCGAGCGGCCCGATTTCCGGACGTGCCGAAACGACTTTGTTCGGCCGGCTACAACGGCCGGCCATGCCCGGTTGGGAAGTGTACGCGATACTGGCGGTCCTGCTCCTGTTGGTCTTTTTCCTCTACCTGATGGTTCGCCGAACGGTGACGGGATTCAAAGAAGGGATCAAAGAGAGCCAGCGCAAGTAGACGAAACTGGTTAGTTCACGCACTCGGTGGCTGTCGATATGGACCCACGTGTCCGCGAACACGCAGAGATCGTCGCAGACCACTCCGTCGAGCTGCAGGCCGGTGACGACGTCGTCATCGACGCCCATCCCGACGCGGCGGACCTCGTGACGGCGCTCCACGAGGTGATCGCCGACCGCGGCGCGAACCCACTCACCGTCCAGGACCGCCTCGGTGCTCGCTTCCGACGCGCGTATCTGCGCAACCACGACGGCGACTTCGAGACGCCGGCACACGTCCAGGCGCTGTACGACGAGATGGACGTGTACATCGCCATCCGCGGCGGCGGCAACGCCACCGAGACCAGCGACGTCGACCCCGAGACGACCGCGGCCTACCAGCAGGCCCAGCAACCGCTGCTCGACGAACGCCTCTCGAAGCGGTGGTGTCTCACCCAGTACCCCGCCCAGACCAACGCCCAGCTGGCCCAGCTCAGCACGGAGGGCTACGAGAACTTCGTCTGGGACGCGGTCAACAAGGACTGGGACGCCGTCCGCGAACACCAGTCCCAGATGGTCGACATCCTCGACCCCGCCGACGAGGTCCGGATCGTCTCGGGCGACACCACCGACGTGACGATGAGCGTCGCCGGCAACCCGACGCTCAACGACTACGGCGAGCGCAACCTCCCCGGCGGCGAGGTCTTTACCGCCCCCGTCGCCGACAGCGTCGAGGGCGAGGTCCTGTTCGACAAGCCCCTGTACCATCAGGGCCGAGAAGTGACGGACGCATACCTCACGTTCGAGGACGGCGAGGTCGTCGACCACAGCGCGTCGAAAAACGAGGACGTGCTGACGGAAGTGCTCGACACCGACGCGGGCGCGCGCCGACTCGGCGAACTCGGGATCGGGATGAACCGCGACATCGACCAGTTCACCTACAACATGCTGTTCGACGAGAAGATGGGCGACACCGTCCACATGGCCGTCGGCCGCGCGTACGACGACACCGTCGGCGAAGACAACGAGCAAAACGACAGCGCCGTCCACGTCGACATGATCGTGGACATGAGCGAGGACTCGTACATCGAGGTGGACGGCGAGCGCGTACAGGAGGACGGGACGTTCGTGTTCGAGGACAACGAAATCGAGCAGTAGCGAACCGGAACGCTGCACGGCTGGTGCAGCGAAGCGGGGGAGACGACTCGTCTGGCGTTTACAGACCGAGACGCCGACGGCACGTGACCCGGGTCACCCGCTCGCGCTGGTGAGATCTCACTCGGAGGGTGTGTTCTGGTTCGAACATTGTTTCTGGAATACGAACACTCATATTGTTTTGACGAACTGGAAATAGCGTGTACCAGTTTACCCCTGACGAAATCGACAGCAGTCGAGCCAATCACCAGGCCGTTATTCAGGATGCAGAGAACATCGATGCGAAGCGGATTGGGAACCTCGGGGAGATCGCGTTCGAGCAGTTCTGCCGAGAGTATCTGCCAGCAGAGATGTGGGAGTGGCAGAACGAGGATGCGATCAGACGATGTAACCCGGAGAGTTTCGCGGGACACGACTTCGAGGTGTTCGGCTACGAAGTCGACGTGAAGACCTCTCGCGACGTGTCAGCGTTTCTCCCGGAGAATCTGGTCGAGATGGATTCAGCCGACGACATCATCGTGATGGTCTGGCACCGGGACAACGAAGACAGCCTGATTCTGCTCGGCTGGGAGCACGTCGCCACGCTCGAGTCGAAAGTCGAGACCGAGGAACAGTTCTCGGGGGACACTCCGGCGAAGCTCGACCACCTCGCCGCTCGGCCGATGAACGACCTCCAGGACCTCGGACCGAACACGGCGAACATGAACCAGAAACCGGAGAACCCGTTTCAGCCGGGTGATCGCGTCGAGAAGCGAGACGACGAAGATGCCTCGGTGGGGGTCGTCGTCGAGGTTCTGCCACCGGAGACGCAGATCGAACTATTCGGGCAGGAAATGGACGGCGAAGCCGTCCGGGTAGCGTTCCCCAGCTCGCTCGACGAGGGACCAGGCGACTGGCGAGACATCGAGCCAGCACTGTTGTCCTCGTACTGCGACGATCAGGACGTTAGCCTCTACACGTACAAGCACGAGAACCTGAAGTTCGCGGAGAATCCGTACACAGTCGGTGATTACGTTGTCAAGTCCTCACACGACGACCCGAACCTCGCCGTGGTCGTCGGGATCGACGGCGACGAGGTGAGTGTCGTCTACGAAGGTCCGACCGGAGAGGAAGTTGCACCGGCGAACCTCTCTGATCACTGTGACGACGAAGACCTGAAACGGTATCAATACTCACCTGACGAACTGGAGTTCACCACGCTCGAGGAGCACGGCGAGGATTAGACCTCGATTGTCCGATAATTCTCTTCGACCTGTTCCACTGGTTCTTCGATTTTCCGACCACACGCCACGCACTGGAGTCCGATCCGACTGCCGGGGAGCGTAACCGCCTCGATCGTCGCATCACACCCAGCGGGGCAACATAGCCATTCGTTCAGGGACATCGGATATGGATCAAGGATATGTGTGAGTAAAAGTGAGGGCCAACGCCGGAGTGAAAGTGAAACTGAAATTCACCAAACAGCGGCTGCGAAATATGTTTAGAATAATATTTACCCAAAATATTTTTTAATCTATATATAGGTTAATTATCTTTCAATTTTTAAATTTTCATAACAGAATCTGTAATCGGGTATAGTGGTTTTTATTACCGGGTGCTTCAGCGAAAGGCTGAAATTCTTAGAAAGACTTCCTTTATATATGAATGAAGCTATCCAAGAATATATATTTGTTTTTGCTATCATGATATTAATGTATGTACTCGTAAGGTACCAGTATCTAACGCCACGAATGATTGGATTTGACACAATTATCAGGAACACTCCTGATGAGAAAGCAGCATATATCATTTCAAATGTATACCTTCGGATTGGTGTCTTGTGCTTATTGGGTATCTTGATTGAGACCTTATTTCAACCACCAAGCTACTCACGAAATATTTTAATAGGAATTGCAATTCTTGACCAGCTAATAGTGATACTGAAGTTGTATTTTGAACACACATATAATGTGGGGTGACTGTAATTTATAGTGGGAACAATCCATTTTGAAAAGTATAATAGCTATCTGGTGTTTCGCACCCCGAAAAGGGTCATAGGACATGCAGTAGGGGGTTAGTGAGTTGAAGAACCGATTATCTCCAACCTTAGTTACAATCATATACTGTCACCGCATATTAATATAAATAAGTTTTATATACTATACTCACTTATTCTTCTTTTATGATATTATGGCTCTCAAATTCTGACTTTAGTCCATCAATATCAATTTGTTCACGGAACTTCTGATTCCCCAGCCTTATGGGGCGTGTAACTGACTCACCATCTTTTTGATAGACAATTAGTATTATTCGTCCCTGGAATGAATCCAACCCTTTGATCTCTTTTATATCTGCTATTTTTATTTTATCTGCTTTATTCATATATCCAAAATAACTAATTGCTTTATTAAAAATATAAGATAAAAATATACTAAATACTAGGATGCTGACCACAACCATCCCGATAGTTGATGGGTCAACACCCAATATTAATCCGAATATCGACAAGCAAACAGCAAATATTATCAAAATTTTCACCTTTATATCGGTCAGGACTACTTCGTATAAAGTTCTCCATATTGATTCACTAATATAAATATACTCGCTATCGAACTTAATAGATCCTCCCAAAATCCTATGTTCTTCAGCCATGATATTTATTTAATAGTTGCTATTTAACTCCTCAACGAATAAGGCTGACGATCCAAGATAGGGGATTTAAGCGAAGGCGGCTCCCCCTGTAGCCGTGGCAAGAATTCCAATGCCAGCCAGATACACTGATATGGCTGCAAGAGCTGCGATTACTACAACGGCGACAACAGCTGCCAGAACTGCAACTACGATATCACCCAAGGTAATATCATACCTATCTGCTAGCTCTCGCGCGAATTCCCACGCAAGGTCCTCAGCATCCTTTCTGGTGATACTATTTTCTCCCACACAAGTTTCAACACAGATTGGTGGCGAGGTGTCCTCAGATCCGATATATGCGCATATGTCTCCAGACTCATCAACCCCCATCCCAACGTAGAAACCAACGTCGAACTTAACAAACCCTGAATCCAGAGAGAGATCTCCGGACACCGAGTAGATCTGGGGAGTTCGCCCATAGGCACATTCCTTACGGCCAAGACTCACCGTATCCTGCATGGTTGAGCAGAACTCTCCACCTCCCACGACATCGGGAATAGCCTCACAATAGTCAATATTGACGCCCATTATTCTTCACCCTCCATCTGAACATCACTCGGAACTGGTCTGCTCTCAATCACAGTTGGTTCAAATGCCTTGTTTGATTGCGGAATTTTCAGTTTATAGACAGCACCGTCTCTCCAGAACTTCAGCCGGTTTCCTTTCATCCACTCAAGGTTTAGTGCCCCCGTCCGACTTTCCGAGGTAACCTGATAGATCTCATCTGGGGTTTGCTCTGCTTTTGTTACACCAGTCGCAATGAACAGTTCAACTGTCCCAGTGAAAACGGACGTTGAAAATGCCATACGATCATGATTCGGCTGCTTTGATCGTGTGGTAGAACCCAGCAATTCAATCGCGAGGTCCTTCACGGATTCATCGCTGTACTTGCTGTCTTCTATTGAGGGGTATTTTTCTTTTGCACTTACGACTAGCGGTGAGGAAGCAATGACTGCAGTACTTCCAACTCCTGCCAGTACATCTCTCCTACTGAGGTTGTTATTTCCCACATAGAGCGCTTAGTTCTAATCTCAGTTAAAGATTATTTAGGCACTCTAACTATGTTACAATTGCTACTATTGTCTTTCGGGGACCTAATTTTGGAGTTTAGAGAGTATATCCGACCAGGAGAGATCTTGTGAGAACAGATCCGATTCGAGGTTCCACGACCATGGTGCGGCGTCGTTGGGATCTGGTTCGTGGCCAGTCGGCTCGAGATCCTCAATCGACCCACCGAAGAGTTGGTCGGTCGGATGGTCACCGTCAGCAGGCCAGCGATCGTAGAACTCGACGACTTTCTTGTCGGTCTTGTAGTACGCCAGCGTCGCCATGCGCTTCAGCTCCGGGTGAGCGTCTTTCCCGGTGTGAATCACGTTGCCGCAGGCGTCGACGCCGATCTTGGCGAATCGCTTGGCGAGTGGTGTCCACTGGGTCGCGACCTCTCGACGATAGGTTCGAGCGTCGAAGTGCGTCGACGACTCGTCGATGAAGACGAACTTCGGAACGTCGCGGTGTTCCAGAAGGGTGACGGCGAGGTCGTGCGCGGAGGTCACGACTTCGTCGGTCAGGGGCCAGCTCCGGACGTTCGAGATGATCATGTACTCGTCGAGCTGGGTTTTTCGTAATTCAGCGACTAGGGACATGGTATTGGTCTTGCCTGTGTTGGGATTGCCCGCGCCGAGGATGAACGCCGGTGCCTCGTTGTTCTCGATCTCGTCAAGGAGCATCATTGGGAGCCGAAGCGTAGAGCTATCGAGATCCTGCTCGGTGACGCCGACCAAGTGCGACATGACCGAGCCGTTTCCGTTGGTGACGGCTTTGGTCGTCCGATCGGCGAGGTACTTCTCCAGCAGCGTCTCGCCGAGTTTCGACTCTTCGAACGATGTCGTGTCGAGATCGCCACGAGCGACAGCGTCTTCGACGAAGGACAGCGCTGCTCGATCCTGCGCGTCGTCGACGATTCCGGTGTGGGGATAGTATTGCTCATGTGTTTCGAGACCGCCACGAATCTGCTCGCGGAGCTTCGCCGCAGTGAGCAGGTGCTCGTCGACGCCATCAGTCACCGGCGGGCGCACCCCCGTTCCCAGCTCCGGCGAGATCAGCAAGGTCTTGGTCGAAGTCGATACGAACGCCGGGGGTTTCGGACTCCTGCGAGTTCTCTTCAGTCTCGCGAATCTTCCGCTCGAGGCCGAACTGCTCGATCGCGTTGTCGATCTCGTCGGTCAACCCCCCTCCTTCGTCTGGAAGGGTCCCGCGTTCGAACGTCGAGACGATCCGAAGCACGGCCTTCCGGGTGGCGTTACGGATGATCGTGAACGCCTGGGCTTCGATCGCGAAACCACGCTTGGCGTCTTCCTCGAGCTGGCCGCGACACTCCTCGACAGCTTGGAGTGTTTTCATCAGCTCGCGGTCGGACATCGTACCGCGCCAAGTGCCTTCGACAGTCTGTTCGTCGAGATTGACCTGCTTCCCGAAGGCGAGATCGGGACTCACTCGATCGAGTTGCCCTTCGGTGATCGTCCACTCGCTGAATCGCTGGCCGGGGATGCGGAAGATGCCGCCCTTCGTGTAGCGAGCGTCGACGTCGACGAGCCAGACGTACGTCGGTTCCCACAGCAGTGACCGGACCTTCTTGCCGGTCGGTCGACCGACGATCGGGATGATGATGATAGCTGTGAGGCCGATGATCTGGAGGTTGCGCGGGGGTTCGAAGCCGATGACCGACGCCAGAACGAACGGCCCGAGGCCGAGACCCGACGCCAGGAGCGTCAGGTTCTCGGTCAGCCAGCGGAACGCGCGGAACCAGCGAGATCGACTCGGGTCCTGCTCTGGTTCGTTAGTCTGTTCCGTCCGGGCTCGGGATCGCTCATGCGACGCGCTCACCTCGTTCGGTCGTGCCGACCTTGGCCGCTGCTTCGTACAGGACTGCGACGACGAGCAGCGCCACGAGTACTCGGAGAGCGTTCTTGTGTCCGATCATGAGTTTACTGGACTGGGACTCCCCAGGAGACGACCGTCGCGATAAACGCCAGCTGCATTCCGAGCGGCGTGTCGGCAGCCACGCGTCAGACGATCGTTCGGTCCGGCCCACGTCCTTCGGTTACACTTTCACTCCGCTTTCATCGCTTTTAACCCATCTCGTGTCCTTGGATCACTCGCGCACCCTCCATCGGTGGTGGGCACCATCCATTTCGTTCCCCTTTCCCGAACGTCGCCCAGCGACAGCTGTCGCGCCAACAGTAACAAGCACCGGGGTGTAACTGCCGGTATGCTCGCTTTCGATGACGTGCTGGCCGCCCGCGATCGCGTCGCCGAGACGGCTCGACACACCCCGCTCGACTACTCGCACACCTTCTCGTCGATGACGGGCGCAGACGTACACCTCAAGCTCGAACTGTTCCAGCGGACCGGCTCGTTCAAGATCCGCGGCGCGACCAACCGGATCGCGACACTGTCGGAGGGAGAACGCGAGGCGGGCGTCGTCACCGCCAGCGCGGGCAACCACGCCCAGGGCGTGGCGCTGGCGGCGACCCGTATCGGCGTCGATTCGACGATCGTCATGCCCGAACGCGCCCCCGTCTCGAAGGTCCAGGCCACCGAAAGTTACGGTGGGAACGTGGTCCTCCACGGGCGAGACTACGACGCGGCCGCCCAGAAGGCCCACGAGATCGAGCGCGAGTCCGGCCGGACCTACGTCCACGCCTTCGACGACGAGATGGTGATGGCCGGCCAGGGGACGATCGGACTGGAGATCTACGAGGACCTGCCCGGCGTCGACACCGTCGTCGTCCCCATCGGCGGCGGCGGCCTCATCAGCGGGATCGCGACGGCGCTGAAGGGCCAGGACGACGACGTGCGCGTGATCGGCGTGCAGGCAGACGGGGCGTCCAGCGTCGCCGAGTCCCTGAAGAAGGGCCACCGGATCGAACGCGATTCGGTCCAGACGATCGCCGACGGGATCGCGACCCGGACCATCGGCGACCGGACGTTCGAGGTGATCGAAGAGCGCGTCGACGAGGTCGTCACCGTCACCGATCCGGAGATCGCCGTCGCGCTGACGACGCTGCTGGAGCGGTCGAAGACGCTGGCCGAGGGAGCGGGCGCGGTCCCGCTTGCGGCCCTGCTCGAAGGGAAGTTCGACTACGAGGACGACGAGACGATCGTTCCGACGCTCTGTGGGGGCAACATCGACCTGAACACGCTGACGAACGTCATCATGCGAGGGCTGGTCGAGACCGGGCGGTACTGCAAGATCAGGACCGTCCTGGAGGATCGGCCGGGCTCGCTGGAGGAACTGGTCGAGGTGCTGTCGGCGGCCCAGGTCAACGTCTACGGCATCGAGCACGACCGGACCTCGCGGGACATCGCCATGAACGACGCCGAGGTCGAGTTGGACTTGGAGACGCGGGGGCCGGACCACGTCGCGGAGCTGCTCGATCGGCTCGAAGACGCGGGCTTCGAGGTCGAAGTCCTGGTGTAGCGCCCCACATTTATGCCCTCGCCGGTCGCGCGTTGACGTATGAAACGGATTGTCAGTACCGACGCCGCCCCCGCCGCGGTCGGAGCGTACAGTCAGGCCACGACGACCGACGACCTCGTCTTTACGGCCGGACAGATCCCGCTGACTCCCGAGGGCGACCTGCTCGACGAGGCCGCCATCGACGTACAGGCCCAGCAGGCCCTCGAAAACGTCGAGGCCATCCTGGAGTCGTCGGGCACGAGCCTCGACAACGTCCTGAAGGTGACGGTGTACCTCGACGACATCGACGACTTCGAGGCGATGGACGACGCCTACGAGAGCTTCTTCGAGAGCGAGCCGCCGGCCCGCAGCGCCGTCGGCGTCGACGAACTCCCGAAGGGCGTCGGCGTCGAGATCGAGGCGATTGCGACGAAGTAAAGGCTGACCGGCCCACAGCGTCGGTATGGACGATCGCACCAGAGAGAGCCTGCTGTGGGGGGTCGTCGGAACGCTGTCCTTTCTCGTACTCGTCCAGGGCTACGAGCTACTCGCCGCCGCCACGGTGACCGTCGGCGTCAAGGCCGGCGTCGCCCTGATGGTCGGCGTCACCACCACGGCAGTGACGACCGTCGCCCGCGATCGACTCCTCGACGCCCGGCGTCGCCCAACCGAGAACGAAAGCCCTTAATCACCCGCCCGCCGACGTTTCGATGCGTGCCAGGATGGCCGAACGGTAAGGCGCACGCCTGGAAAGCGTGTTCCCTTTCGGGATTCTGGGTTCAAATCCCAGTCCTGGCGTGATTCTGCCGCGAGCAAACTCGCGAGCGGCGACTCTCCCATCGAGAGGATTTGAACCCCTGGAAGTCGCAGCCCCGGAACGGCCGAGCGAAGTGAGGCCGCATGCCCGGACCGTCTTCCTCTGGGTTCAAATCCCAGTCCTGGCGTGATTCTGCCGCGAGCAAACTCGCGAGCGGTGACTGTCTAAACGTGGGCGAAAAAACTGAACGCCCGTCTATCGCTCGTCGAGGGGGACGAACGTCTGATCCGTCGGGCCGACGTAGCGAGCGCGGGGCCGGATCAGACGGTTGTTCTCGTACTGTTCGAGGACGTGGGCCGTCCAGCCGCCGACGCGGGACATCGCGAAGATGGGAGTGTAGATGTCGATGGGGATCCCCATCTGGTAGTACGTCGAGGCCGAGTAGAAGTCGACGTTCGGGGCCAGCCCCTTCTCCGCTTTGAGGTAGTCCTCGATGGCGGTGGACATCTCGTACCACTTGAGCGAGCCGGCGGCCTCCCCCAGTTCCTTCGAGCGCTGGCTGAGGATCTTCGCACGGGGGTCCTTGACGTTGTAGACGCGGTGGCCGAAGCCGGAGACGCGCCGTCCCTCGTCGAGTGCCGTCTTCACCCAGTCGATCGGGTCCTGCTGGGCGTCGTCGACCTCCTTGAGCATCTCCATGACGTCCTGGTTCGCGCCGCCGTGGAGCGATCCCTTCAGGGTGCCGATCGCGGAGGTGATCGCGCTGTGGAGATCCGACAGCGTCGAGGCCGTGACCATGGCCGAGAACGTCGAGGCGTTGATGCCGTGGTCGGCGTGGAGCACGAGCGCCATGTCGAACGTCTCGGCGAGCACCTCGTCCGGTGCCTCGCCGTTGAGCATGTAGAGGAAGTTCGCGGCGTGCGAGAGGTCTTCCCGCGGTTCGACGGCGTCCTGTCCGTCACGGAACCGGGCGAAGGCAGCCAGCACGGTCGGGATCTTGGCGGTGATCCGGCGACCTTTCCGGAGGTTGGCGTCGAGGTCGGTCGGGTCGGTTTCGGCGTCGGGATCGTGCGAGGACAGCATCGAGACCGCCGTTCGGAGCGCGGCCATCGGATTCTCGTCGGCGTCGGCGAGCTGCTCGACGGTCTGCATGACGTCGTCGTCGACGTGTCGCTCCTCGACCATCGCGTCGGTGAACTCGTCGAGCTCCGCTGCGTTCGGGAGGTGACCGTGCCAGAGGAGATACAGGACCTCCTCGAAGCTTGCGCCGGTCGCCAGGTCCTCGATCGTGTAGCCACGATAGACGAGTTTGCCCGCGTCACCGTCGATCTTGCTGAGCTCCGACTCGGTAACGAGGACACCCTCCAGACCTTGCTTGAGGTCGTCGGACATACGCAGAGAGTTTTTTACCTGCCGGGAAAAACATTGTCTTTCTGTGCGTCGCTTGCCCCGGTCTGTGGGGGAGATTTTTGAACGTTTAGCCATCGATCGGGTCGACAGTGGACGATCGTTCCGACCACCGGACAGAGTTCGACAGAACGGTGATTCGGAGCGGCCGACTCGGCGAGGCCGACACGGCGAATAGCTTTTGGCCGCCCCCCGCGCAGGTGGAGACATGTCGACCGAGGTGGCCTACGAGCCGGTCAGCGTCAAGGCGGTGCTGGCCGAGATGAAAGACACCGCCGAGCTGTTGATCGATCTCTCGTACTCGGCGGTGTTGCTGGGCAGCGACGAGGTCGCCGCGGAAGTGCTCGAACTCGAAGAGCGGATGGACGTGTTGCAGTTGCGCGCCCGGATGAGTCTGCTCATGGCCGCCCGGAACACGGAAGACGCCGAGGCGCTGGCTCCCGTGCTGGGGATGGTCGGAGCCGCGGAGAAGATCTCCGATGCGGCCGGCGACATCGCCAAGGTCGTGCTCGAAGACATCGGCCTGCCGGAGGCGATGCGGGCCACCCTCCCGGAGGCCGTCGAGACGATCGTCCGTGCGACCGTCGCGCCGGGGTCGCGACTCGCCGACGAGACGCTGGGCGACCTCAACCTCGAAACGGAGACCGGCGTCCGCGCCATCGCGGTCCGGCGGGCCGGCGACTGGCTCCTCAACCCCGACGCCGAGACGACCGTCGCGGCCGGCGACGTGGTGCTCTTTCGCGGCCCGGACGACGGAATCGGCGCGGTGTATCGGGACGCGACCGGCGAGGGCTACGAGCCACCGGCACCGCCCGAGAGCGACATCGAGGACCTGGAGCGGGCCGTCGACTCGATCGTGCTGATGAAGGACATGGGCGAGCTGGCCGTCGATCTGGCCTACGGCGCGGTGCTGTTCGACGACACGGATCTGGCCGAGGAGGTCGTCGAACTCGAAGCCGAGGTCGACGCCCTCCAGTCCCGGTTCGAGGCCTGGACGCTCCAGGCGGCCGGTCGCCACGACGACCCGATCTCGCTGCGCGGGCTCGTCCACCTGGCCCGGGCGACGGAGGTGATCTCCGACGCCGCACTGGAGATCAGCGAGGGCGTCTTGCGGGGCCTCTCGACACATCCCGTCGTCGCCGAGGCGGTCCGAGAGTCCGACGAGGTGATCGTCAGCGTCCCGGTCGCGGCCGACAGTGCCCTCGACGGCACCACGATCGGACGACGGCAGGTCAAGACGGAGACGGGAATGCGGATCATCGCCGTTCGCCACGCTGGCGCGAGCGACCGGACCGGACGCGAGGGGGGCGACTGGGAGGTGTCACCGGGGCCGGAGACGACGCTCGAAGCCGGCGACGTACTGATCGCGAAGGGGACGCGCAGCGGTGCCGAGCGGTTCGGGGCGCTGGCCGGCCAGCGCGACTAGAGCGACCGGATCTGGCGGATCGCCGAGCCGGCGACGAACACCGCAGTGATGAGCCCGCCCAGCGAGACGAACAGGACGAACGCCAGCCCGGCGTACAGCACCGCCGGCCGCTGGGCTCCGGGGATGACGACGAAGAAGGCGAAGACCGCCGCTGTGAGCAGCGCTGCCAGGAAGAAGCCGCGCTTGGCGTGAGTCGGGACGTTCAGCGCTGCCACGAGCGCGCCGGGGCCGGTGTCGGGCTGACTCTCTGACACGGCACTCCCTTGGGACGGCCCGAATAAGGAGCCGTCGGTTCAGCCCAGCCCGCGACCGCGAGCGGGTTCGCTACGGCGCGAATCCGAACCAGTAAAAGTCCCGGCCACTCAAAGTCGTTCAAATGGTTACCCTCGGGACGGCGACGGCCCAGCCGGGCGAGACGGACACGGGACGGCTGGCAGTCGGCGAAACACGGGACGGAAGCGAGGTCGGGCTGCCGGTCGCCGTCGTCAACGGGGCCGACGACGGCAAGACGCTGTACCTCCAGGCCGCGAGCGACGGCGACGAACTCAACGGCGTCGGCGTCGTCCAGCGGGTCGTCCCACGGCTCGATCCCGCCGAGATCTCCGGAACGATTCTGGTCGTCGGGATCGTCAACTACCACGCCTTCCAGGTGGCAGAGCACCGGAACCCGATCGACGACACGAAGATGAACCGGGCGTACCCGGGCAACGACGAGGGCACGTCCTCGGAGCGGATCGCCGCGGCGACGTTCGACGCCGCCACGCGAGCGGATCTCGTGGTCGATCTCCACCAGGGGTCGACCTCACAGATGATCGACGAGTGTCGCGTCCGCTGTGGCACGCGCCACCGTCTCCACGACGAGTGTCTCGAACTGGCGAAGGTGTTTGGCTGTGGGTACATCCTCGACCAGAAGGGCCCGGACGGCCAGCTCGCGCGGGCCGCACCGGACGAGGGCGTGCCGACGATAGATCCCGAGCTGGGCGGCTGTGTCGGCTGGGACGAGCAGTCGATCCAGCTGGGCGTCGAGGGCGTGTACAACGTGTTGCGGTACTACGGGTTCCTCGCGGAGTCTCACAGCTTCGAGGCCCAGACCCGCGCTCGGGGGTTCGACCAGTACGGCTCCCCGGCGGGCGGTCTCGTCGACTTCCAGAAGCAACTCGGCGACCGTGTCACACGCGGAGACACGCTGTACACGATCACCGACGTGTTCGGCCAGCAGAAAGACGTGGTCACCGCCCGCTCCAGCGGGATCTTCTGGCGGGCTCGACGCCTCCCTCAGGTCGCGACCGGCGAGTACGTCTGTTCGGTGGGCACCGACATCGACTCGGTGTAGCCGGGCGACAGATTTCCGTACCGGCGACCCGACACCACGACCATGTACCACTGCGAAGCCTGTGGCCGCGAGTACGGACCCGACGGCCCCTGGCGGTGTGCCTGTGGCCACGCCCTGGACTACGCTCGGCGACCGCTGCCCGACGCCGATAGCCCGCCGGACCCGACGACGCTGGACCGCGATCGCGGGCTCTGGAGCTTCGAACCGTTCCTCCCCGTCGAGCGTCGCGTCTCGCTGGGCGAGGGGTGGACGCCGCTGGTCGACGACGCGGCGTTCGACGCCCAGCTCAAGCTCGACTCCGTCTTTCCGACGGGGAGTTTCAAGGACCGCGGGGCGACGGTGACACTCTCCCAGGCCGACGCGCTGGGCGTCGAGCGGGTGGTCGAAGACTCTTCTGGCAACGCCGGACTGGCGATCGCGAGCTACGCGGCGCGAGCGGGGATCGACGCCGAGATCTACGTCCCGGCCGACGCCAAGCCGACGAAGCTCCGCAAGATCGAGCGGACCGGCGCGGACGTGGTCCGGATCGAGGGCACTCGCGGGGACGTGACCGACGCCTGCCACGACGCGCTCGACGGGGACGCCTGGTACGCCAGCCACGCCTGGCAGCCCGCCTTCTTCGCCGGGACGATGACCTGGGCGCTGGAGGTGGCCGCACAGCGCGGCTGGGACGTACCGGACGCGGTCGTCGTCCCGGTCGGTCACGGGACGCTCCTGCTCGGAGCCTATCGCGGCTTCCGGGCGCTGCGAGCGGCCGGCTGGACCGAGCGGGTGCCACGCCTGCTGGGCGCACAGGCCAGTGGCTACGCGCCGATCGCCGCCGGCCGGCCGGCCAGTGACGGCGAGGCCGACGACGCCAACGAGGTCGCCGACGGCATCCAGATCCACAGACCGGCGCGGGGCGATCAGTTGCTCGACGCCCTCGCCGCGACCGAGGGCACCGCCGTCGCCGTCGACGCCGCAGCCACCGAGCGAGCCCACGACCGCCTCGCGCGAGCCGGGTATCAGGTCGAGCCGACCTGCGCGACCGCGGTGGCCGGGCTAGAGCGGTTTCGAGCGGCGGGGACGATCACGGCCGAGGAGGACGTTGTGGTCGTCCTGTCCGGACAGAATTACTAGCGGCAGTCGGCGACGTCGACGGCGAACTCGGCGTCGACCGCGAGCCAGTGGGTCTCGGCGTCGACGGGGTCGATGTTCTCGGGATAGAGGATACACCGCTCTGAGTTGTCCGCACGCTCCTCGACGACGGCAGACAGCTGTTCGCTGGGGAACTCCTCCTGGGGGAGCGGTTCCGGGGCGATCGACGGATCGGGCTCGCCCGACGATGGCTGGCTCATAGCGCCACTGTTGGTCCCCGAGCGGTATTGTTACAGAGCGACTACCGGAACGTCGGAGACGGTAATCGCAGGCAGTCGGGGGCCTCCGGGCGGCCGTAAGTAGACCCTAAAGCTAAGCGGGCGGACGCGAATAGGCGGACGATGGAGATTCTGGTCAACCAACTCGGTTACGAGACCGATGGCCCGAAACGAGCGGTCTGTCGCGCGACAGAGCGCCACGACCTCGATGGCTTCGTGTTGCACGACGGGGACAGCGTCGTCTTCGAGGGGACGCCGGAGTTCGTCGGCGGCGTCGCCGACTGGGGAGAGTGGGTCTTCTGGACGCTGGAGTTCTCCTCGCTCACCGAGCCCGGCGAGTACACGCTCCGGGCCGGCGAGGCCCACTCGCGGCGCTTCGAGATCGGCGAGGACCTCCACAAGGAGACGCTCCTCTCCGATCTGCTGTACTACTGCAAGACCCAGCGTGCCAGCGGCGAGTACGACCGGGCCGACCGATCGGTGCCGTTCGTGGGCGACCGCGAGGGGACGGTCGACGTACGCGGCGGCTGGTACGACGCCTCGGGCGACATGAGCAAGTATCTGAGCCACCTCAGCTACGCCAACTACTTCAACCCACAGCAGATTCCGATCGTCGCCTGGGGACTGGCCGACGCCCGTGACAGACTGCACGACGGCGACCACAGGCTGGGCGGGGAACTCGACGCGCGACTGCGCGAGGAGATCCACCACGGCGCGGACTTCCTCGTCCGGATGCAGGACGACGCGGGCTACTTCTACATGACCGTCTTCGACCAGTGGTCCAAGGACGTGGACCGCCGAGAGATCTGTGCCTACGAGACCGAAGAGGGACACAAGACGATCGACTACGAGGCCGGATACCGCCAGGGCGGAGGGGTCGCCATCGCCGCGCTGGCTCGCGCCAGCCAGGTCGAGGGACCGGGCGCGTTCGACCGTGAGACCTACCGCGAGGCCGCGGTCGAGGGGTTCGATCACCTGCAGGCCCACAACACGGAGTACCTCGACGACGGGACCGAGAACGTCATCGACGACTACTGCGCGTTGCTCGCCGCCACGGAACTGGCCGCCGCCACGGACGACGAGCGGTTCCGGACGGCCGCCAGAGAGCGCGCTCAGTCGCTGCTGGACCGCCAGACCGGCGACGACCGCTACGACGGGTGGTGGCGTGCCGACGACGACGATCGCCCCTTCTATCACGCGTCCGACGAGGGACTGCCGATCGTCGCGCTGTTGCGCTACCGGGCGGTCGACGCCGACGGGCCGCTGGACGACGCCATCGTGAACGCGATCGAGCGCTTCTGGGGCTTCCAGACGACGGTCGGCGACGAGGTCACCAACCCCTTCGACTACCCGCGCCAGTACGCCAGACCGGTCGACGAGGACGAACCGCGCGCGTCGTTCTTCATGCCCCACGAGAACGAGACCGGCTACTGGTGGCAGGGCGAGAACGCCCGGATCGCCTCGCTTGCGACCGCGGCCGCGCGGTCGCGGGCACAGCTCGACGCGGAACTGGGCGAGCGCCTCGATCGGTTCGCCCAGGCCCAACTCGACTGGATCCTCGGGTCGAACCCCTTCGGCGTCTGCATGGTCCACGGCGTCGGCGCGCCGGAGCCGACCTACCACCGCCAGTTCCGCAACGTCCCCGGCGGCGTCCAGAACGGTATCACCGCCGGCTTCGAGAACGAGGCCGACATCGCCTACTGTCCCGAGCCCTGGGGCGACGACCACGCGCACCGCTGGCGCTGGGCCGAGCAGTGGATTCCCCACTCGGCCTGGCTGTTCCTGGCGGTCAGCTCGCTGTAGCGTAGGGAGCGGTATATAGGACACATAGCAACCGCCTACATCCCCCGTTCCGTCGCCACCGCTACGAGCGGAGACGCCACACATGCCAGAGACACGCCAGTCCCGGATCGAGCACGCGCTCGAACTGCTCGACCGGGAAGTGACCTACGCGAGCGACGAACGGTCCGCGTTCGAGCGGTTCCGGTCCCGCGTCCGGACGCTCGATCCGACGAGTCCGAGAGATCCCGGCGTCCAAGCGGGCGGCGGTGGCGTCGTCGCTCTGGAAACGGCCCCACCGCCGGACGCCGCGGCACGCACGGTCCGGCAGGCCTACGACGAGACGGTCCTGTCGGTGTCACACTTCGAGGCCGAGTACGGGGAGACGTTACGGCAGAACTTCGAGGCGGAGGTGGGGACCGAAGTCGCCGTCCAGGTGTTCGAGACCGGGCGGGTGACGCCGCCGGTCCACGACGCCCTGCTGGCGGCCACCGAGCAGGCGATCGAGGAGCGGACGACGTACCTGGAGACGCTCCGGACCGAACGGGAGTCGCTGTGTCGGGCTCGCGACCGGCTCGACGACTGCGAATCGCGCGCGGCCGAGCTCGGGACACGGCTCACGACGACGGACAGCCCGGACCGCAGTGGGATCGACGAACAGCTGCAGTCGCTCGAAGCGGTCTGTGAGGGCGTGGCCGAGACCAGACAGGAGCTTCTCCACGGCCGTTCGACCGCACAGCTGGTCGGCATCTCCGGTGAGACCCTCGTCCAGTTCCTCTACGCGGAGTGTACGGCGACGTGTCCGGTGCTGGCCGACGCCGCCGACTGCATCGAGACGATCCGACACCAGCGTCGGCGGTGTCTCACGCTGCCGGCCGCCACGTCGTGACGCCGCGCGACCTGCCCGTGGTGGTCGGCGACTCACCGCTCGGGGTGGCACGGGCCGTCGAAGCCGCCGCGGACGAGGGGCTTGGCGACGTGACGCCGCGCCACCGGCGGGACCTCGTACCAGCCGGGCTCGATCTCTCGGGCCAGCGGGCGCTCGACCTTGCCGTCGCGGTTGGTGTCACAGTCTCGACAGCGGTAGCCCTGATCGCGCCCGGCGCTGCTCATCGACCGACCGCACGCCGGACACTCCGGCGTGACCAGTTCCGTCTGGACGGGATCACGCAGCGCGAACTTCTCCAGTTTGAGCGTGCCGTCACCGACCTCACCACAGACCGTCAGCACGTCGCCGGGACGGAGCGCCCGGACCCGGTCCCGGAAGCGCTTGGTCGGCTCGAAGGCGGCACACTCGACCGTCGCGTCCCCGTCGGCCAGTGTGAAGAAGACGTGGCCGCCTTCCCGCGTTTCCGGTGGCTCGACGACGGTCCCGTCGGTCCGGTAGGCACTCCCGTCGGTCAGTGCGTCCAGGGGAGCCGACTGGAGGTGGGCGTCGGTCCCCTGATTCGTGACGAAGGTCCGGGTTCGATCGACGGGCTCGCTGCCGATCGCCGCCGCGACGCTGCGACAGGCCTCGGGATCGTCGCCGCGGATCCCGTAGAGGATCGGACAGGGCGTCCGGGGGACACAGACCGGATATCCCGACGCGTGATCGACGGTGTCCCAGACCGTCGGGTAGTGGCGGTCGGCGGCGGCGAAGACGGAGTCGGTGTCGACGGAGCGCTCGGTTCCCCAGCGGTCGCGCTCGCGGTAGGCGATGTGCTCGTACGTCCAGTCCCCGAAGGCCCGCCAGGCACCGACCGCGGCGAGCGCGCCGATCAGGCCGCGACCGTTGCCGACGGTCGTCGACTCGAAGCCGGCGTCGGCGATCCGTCGGCGGGCCGTCTCGACGTCGAGCAACTCGCGGACGGCGGCCCGGGAGTGGTCGGCGACGGCCTCGGGGACGGCCGTCGGATCACAGTCCGCGACGACCAGTCCGGGGTTCGTCCGGGGATCGTCGGCCGCCATGGCGAGCGCGTCGGCCCCGAGATCGAGTGCGCGATCGGCGGACACGTCACAGTGGACCGCCAGCGCGGCGTTGCCGCGAGTCTTGTGCTCGACGGCGGGGTCGAGTCGGACCAGGAGCGTCCGCTGGACCGACCCGCCCGCGGCCTCGATGCGCTCGGCCAGCCGCGTGGCTGCGAACGTCGTACACATCCCCTCGGTGCGGGAGTCGGTGTCGTCGAGGCCGATGACCGTCACGCCGTCGGCTACGCTGCGGGACGGTTTCGGCGTTTCGACTGGGCTGCCCAGCGGGAACCGTCTGCGCGTACCTGTCGTCGAATAGACGAGAATTGGAGATACAGCCGTCCTATCCCGGCGCAACGCATATATGCAGCGAATATCTTGTGTTATAGAGAGGGACGAAGTACTATGTCACGGTCGGCACTGGTCGAGAACGTCACGGCGATGCTGGGAGACGCTGGCTTCCTCGTCAGCGACCGGTGTGCGATTCGGCCGAAGAGCTTCGACGTTGCGGCGCGGCGCGGTGAGGACGTGTTGCTGGTGAAGATCCTGGGCAACATCGACGCGTTCGACGCCATGACCGGCGCGGAGATGCGACGCCTGGGCACCTACCTGAACGCGACGCCGATGGTCGTCGGGCTCCGGACCCGCGACGAAGAGCTCAAACCCGGCGTCGTCTACTTCAGACACGGCGTCCCGGTGCTGTCGCCGGACACGGCGATGGACCTGTTCGTCGAGGAGGTCCCGCCGCTGATCTACGCCGCGCCGGGCGGGCTGTACGTCAACATCGACAGCGAGGTCCTCGCGGACGCTCGCGAGGATCGGGACTGGTCGCTGGGGCGACTCGCAAAGGAACTGGGCGTCTCCCGTCGGACCGTCTCGAAGTACGAGGACGGGATGGACGCCTCCGTCGACGTGGCCGCAGAACTCGAAGAACTGTTCGACGCGCCGCTCACGTCGCCGGTCAGCGTCCTCGACGGGGCCGAGGAAGTTCGCGACGAAGAGGAGACGCCGGAAGATCCGGAGGTGGCTCCCGAAGACGAGTCGCTCGTGACGGTCTTTACCCGGATCGGCTTCGAGGTCCACCCGACGGACCGAGCGCCGTTCAAGACCGTCTCCGAGAACGAGCACGAGCGCCAACAGGTCCTGACCGGCCGCTCGGAGTTCACCAAGACCGCCGAGAAGCGTGCCCGGATCATGTCCTCGGTCGGGGAGGTCACCCGGACCCGCTCGATCTACGTGGTCGACGAACTCAAACGGGAGTCCGTCGACGGCACCGCCATCATCGAGCAAAGCGAGATGGAGGCCATCGACGACGCCGACGACCTGCGAGACCTGATCATGGAACGGGGCGAGGATCCCGAAGAAGTTGCGTGACAAAGGCCGCTCGTCACTGCTCCGAGCAGGACGGAAGTTAGGGCGCGCCGCTGCCGTACGTCTCGTCGAGGTACTCGACGATGTCAGACCCACCGTTTCCTCCTCGGGTTCGGTCTCTCCGTTCCCGAACCACTCGTCGCAAAACGTGGGCGAAAAGACCGTCCACTCGCTTCGCTCGTGGACGAAGAGAATCCTTACGCTGCGCCGCTCCCGTACGTCTCGTCGAGGTACTCGACGATGTCAGACCCACCTTTTCCTCCTCGGGTTCGGTCTCTCCGTTCCCGAACCACTCGTCGCAAAACGTGGGCGAAAAGACCGTCCACTCGCTTCGCTCGTGGACGAAGAGAACCCTTACGCTACGGTTCCGTACGTCTCGTCGAGGTACTCGACGATGTCAGACCCACCTTTTCCTCCTCGGGTTCGGTCACTCCGTTCCCGAACCACTCGTCGCAAAACGTGGGCGAAAAGACCGCCCACTCGCTTCGCTCGTGGACGAAGAGAACCCTTACGCTACGGTTCCGTACGTCTCGTCGAGGTACTCGACGATGTCAGACCCACCTTTTCCTCCTCGGGTTCGGTCACTCCGTTCCCGAACCACTCGTCGCAAAACGTGGGCGAAAAGACCGCCCACTCGCTTCGCTCGTGGACGAAGAGAACCCTTACGCTACGGTTCCGTACGTCTCGTCGAGGTACTCGACGATGTCAGACCCACCTTTTCCTCCTCGGGTTCGGTCACTCCGTTCCCGAACCACTCGTCGCAAAACGTGGGCGAAAAGACCGCCCACTCGCTTCGCTCGTGGACGAAGAGAACCCTTACGCTACGGTTCCGTACGTCTCGTCGAGGTACTCGACGATGTCAGACCCACCTTTTCCTCCTCGGGTTCGGTCACTCCGTTCCCGAACCACTCGTCGCAAAACGTGGGCGAAAAGACCGCCCACTCGCTTCGCTCGTGGACGAAGAGAACCCTTACGCTACGGTTCCGTACGTCTCGTCGAGGTACTCGACGATGTCGTCGGACTCGGCCATTCCTTCGACGCCGTTGTCGGGGTCGACGAGGACCGGGACGCCGGTCTGGCCCGAGACCTCCTCGACTTCGGTGCGCTCGTCGTGGGAGCGCGGGACCATGTGGGACTGGTAGTCGAGATCGAGTTCGTCGAGCTTGTCGATCACTTTCGCGCAGTACGGGCAGCCTTCCAGCTCGTACAGTTCGAGGTTCGTCATCGAGAGATAGTAGACGCTCGCGGTATATCAGCACCACGGTGGTGTGTGGCGTCCGGACACACCAGCAGATCGACCTCAGAGACTCGTGAGGATCCCGCTGGTTCGGACGACGAAGTAGACGATGAAGGCGGCGGCGAGGAGCCACTGACCGACCAGCACGTCGTCAAACTCTCCCTGTCCGGTCTTGACGATCGGGTAGGAGACGATCCCGGCGGCGATCCCGTAGGCGATCGAGTAGGTGAAGGGCATGACGATGATGGTGAGCGCGGCCGGCACCGAGTGTGCGAAGTCGTCCCACTGGATGTCGACGACGTTGCGCATCAGCAACACGGCGACGACGACCAGGGCGATGTGGGAGGCGTACTGCGGGATCGCCGCCGCCAGCGGCACGACGACGAGCGAGGCGAGGAAGAGGACGGCGATGACGAGCGCCGTCAGGCCGGTCCGACCGCCCTCCTCGACACCGGTCGCGGACTCGATGTACGTCGTCACCGTCGAGGTGCCGAGCATCCCGCCGATCGTCGTCCCGACGGCGTCGGCCATCAGCGGTTTGTCGATGTCGGGGAAGTCACCGTTCTCGTCGAGGAAGCCACCGGCCTGGCCCACGCCGACGAGCGTCCCGGCCGTGTCGAAGAAGTCCACGAAGAAGAACGTGAACACGATCAACGCGAAGGAAAAGGCCTCTACGTCGCCGAAGCCGCCGACGAACGCCCCCGCCAGCGGCGCGATGTTGTACTGTGCCTGGGGGATCGACTCGGGTGTGAGCACGCCCCGGGAGAAGACGCCGGCGGCGGTCAGTCCCCAGCCGACGAGCGTCGTCGTGAGGATCCCGAGGACGATCGCACCGCGGATCCGCGCCGCGTAGAGGACGAACGTCAGGAACAGACCGGCGACCGAGAGGATCGCGACGGGATTACTGGCGATGCTGCCGAGTGCTACCAGCGTCGCCGGGTCGTCGACGACGATCCCCATCGCCTGGAGGCCGATGATCGCGAGGAAGAGTCCGAGACCAGTCCCGACCGCGAACTTGACTGGTTCGGGAAACAGTTTGATCACGTACTCCCGTGCGCCGATAGCCGTGAGGACGATGAAGACGACCCCCTCGACGACGATCGCGGCGAGTGCAGTCTCCCAGGGAACGCCCAGAACGCCGATGACGGTGATCGCGAAGAAGGCGTTGAGTCCGAGTCCCGGCGCGAGGCCGAAGGGCCTGTTCGCGTAGAACGCCATCACGAACATCGCGATCGCGGAGGTGACGATCGTCACGACCGCGAGCATCTGGAACACTTCGCCCGGCGTGAACCCGTCGATAGCGATCCCGCCCGGGACACCGTCGTCCGGGAACGCCGTGAGGATCGCGGGGTTGACGACGACGATGTAACTCATCGTCAGGAACGTCGTGATCCCGGCCAGTACCTCCGTCCGAACGTCGGTGTCGTGTTCGTCAAGTCCGAAGAATCGTTCGAATACGCCCATCTACCTGTCACTCAGTCTTGTCGCTGTTAAACGTGACGAGAACGGCGGCGGCAGGTTAGCGTTTTGATAATTAGACGCTCACTCGGCAGCGTCGTCAGGCCGGTCGGCCAGCAGATCCGACGCCGTCACGAGCGAGGACAGTTCGAGGTCGTGCTCGGCGAGGTTCTCGCGGGCACCCTCTTCGCGGTCGACGACGACGAGCACTCGCGAGACCGTCGCACCCGCCTCACGGAGTGCCTCGGCGGCGTCGACGGCGCTCTGGCCGGTCGTCGCGATGTCTTCGAGGATCACGACCTCTTCGCCCTCGGCGAGGTCGCCCTCGATGAGGTTGGCGGTGCCGTACTCCTTCTGTTGCTTGCGCGCGATGACGTACGGCGTGCCCGTCTCGACGCTTGTGACGGCCACCAGCGGGACCGCACCCAGTGCGACGCCCGCGAGCGTGGTCCCCTCGGCGTACCAGTCGGCCCCGGCGAGCGTCTCGGCGAAGGCCTCGCCGATCAGTGCCAGACACTCCGGGTTCGTCTCGAAGACGTACTTGTCGACGTAGTAGTCGCTGGTCCCTCCGTGTGAGAGCTCGAACTCGCCGTACTTGACGGCGTCAGCGTCCCGCAGCGCGGTGATGAGTGCGTCGTTGGCCATACCAGCAGTCTGCAGTGTGGCCGGTAAAAGGCGTTGAAACGGTGCGACCGTCCGGGGGAGGACCAGCGAGTGACCCGGGAGGTATCATACGGATTATTGTAGCGATTTACCGGTGATCGTCTACTCCGTGGCGACGATCACCGGTAAGCAACTACAATAAACCGTATCAGTCGACGAGTCGCCAGCCGCCGTCGGCCCACTCGATCACGTCGCGTCGTTCCATCTCTGTGAGCACCTCGTCGAGACGGTCGGGCTGAGCGATCTCCATCTGGATGCGTTCGACGCCGTGATACTCCCGAAACAGGTGCCGGAGGTCGTCCTCGTCGTGGACTCGCTGGTCGCTCTTTGCCATCAGTCCCGAGAGGAGTTCGATCATGTCCTCGACGAAGTTCCAGGGGTAGACGACCCATGTCCACTCTTCGAGGCGTTCGCCGACGAAGTCGGGTTCGTGTTCGCTGGTGTCGAGCAGCTGTAGCGTGGCCGTGCGGACGCTCGCGGGGCCGGCCTCGCGGACGTAGTCGGCGGCGGTCTGGATCGACTTGCCGGTGTCGGCGATGTCGTCGACGACCAGCACGTCCTTGTCGGCGACGGAGTCGTCCGGCATCGGGTACTTGATCTTTGCCTCCTGGCCGGACTGGGCCGTGCCGACGTAGTGTTCGACCTTCAGACTCGTCAGGTCGTCCAGTCCGAGGAAGTCACAGAGACAGCGCCCGCCGAACCAACCCCCGCGGGCCAGCGCGACGACCACGTCGGGCTCGAAGTCGGCGGCCTTCACGTCGTTGGCGACGCGGCGACACAGGTCGTAGATGTACTCCCAGTTGGTGATGGTACACGAGAACTCCTCGGGGAGATCGCTCATACACGACCTGCGTGTGCGGGCGACCTTAAGCCGATTGCAACGGGTAGGCTTCCGCTCGATACGTGTCACTCCGGCGCTGGAGCGGCCGCACGCGGCAGGACGACGGTGATCGTGTTGCCCGTCTCGTCGTTGGTGGTAAACTCGATCCGGCCGTCCGAGAGATCGACGATCCAGTAGACCAGCCACAGTCCCAGCCCGGTGCTGTGGTACACGTCGCTCATCGGTTTGTCGCCGGTCAGCACGCGGTACTCGAACTCCGGCAGGGGCGGGCAGTCGTCGTCGATCACGATCACGATCTCGTCGTCGCGAACGGTGCCGGTGATCCGGACGGTCGGAGCGTCGCTCTCGGCGTGTTTGACGGCGTTCTCGATCAGCTCCGAGAGCGCGACTTCGACTTCCGCCAGCGCACTGGCGACGAGCTCGGGAGAGAGTGTCGTCTCGACGGTGGCTGCCGGGTAGCGAACGCGGACGCTCGCGAGCGCGGCGTCGACGGCCTCGGTCATATCGACGGTCGTCGGGCAGGCGGGCGACCGAAAGAGGTGGATCGTCTCGCGCTGTTTTTCGGTCGTCTGGAGGAGTGCCTCGCCGACCCGCCGGATGACTGCGGCCCGCTCCGGGGCGTCGACCTCGGGATCGTCGGCGATCAGCTCCGCCTGCCCGAGGATGGTCGTCATGTCGTTGCGGATGTTGTGGCGCAGGAGGTTGTCGACGACTGCGAGCTGGCGCTCCCGGCGGTTGCGATCGGTCACGTCTCTGGTGAAGCCGACGATGCGAACGACTTCCCCGTCCTCGACGATCGGCTCCGCCTGGACCCACACCCAGCGGTTGTAGTTCTCGCCCGGGTTGACCCGGTACTCCATGTCGACCGATTCGCCACGGGAGAGCGCCGCCATCGAGCGCTCGACGGCGGGCACGTCGTCGGGATAGACACAGTCCATAAACGCGTCCGTATCCGCCTCGATGGCGTCGACCGAGCCGCCGTAGACGGATTCGTAGGCGGGGTTGAGAAAGAGCAGCTCCGACCAGTCCCCGCTGAACATCCAGAGCACGTCGTCGGTGTTGGCCGCTAGCTCCCGGAGTCGCGTCTCGGTTTCGTCGCGCTCGCGTTCGGCAGTGACCCGATCCGAGATATCGCGCGAGCTGACGACGTAGCCGCCCAGCTCCGAGTCCGTCAGGTTAGACATCCGACTCTCCAGCCACACCCATCCCCCCTCGCGCTGGCGGTGGCGGTACTCGACGGTCACGTCGAGGAACTCGTCGTCGACGGCGATCGTCTCCTCGAAGCGGGTCCGAACGTAGTCCCGATCGGACGGATGCATGAACTCGAAGGCGTTCTCGCCGATCAGATCGTCTGGATCGTACCCGAGGATCGTCTTGGCCGCTCGATTGAGGTACTGGTAGGTCCCGTCCCGGTCGACGACCGCGATCTTGTCCTGCGCGTAGTCGAGGAGCACGCGATCGACCGGTCGGTTCATATCAGCGTGTATACACCGCGTGCGGGCAAAAGGATGGTGGTCGTTCACATGTGTCGGGCAGCGGGTGTCGAAAGCGACGGAGGCGGTAGCCCTAAGCCGGTCGGCACACGAGTGCACAGCGAGATGCACGTCTTCGGGTCCAGCGGCGTCAGAGGTGTGGCAAACGAGGAGGTGACACCGGCGTACGTCCTACAGATCGCACAGGCGACCGGCTCGGTGTGGGACGACGCCCGAATCGCGCTGGCACGAGACACGCGGACCAGCGGGGAGATGCTCGCGGACGCCGCGGCCAGCGGGCTGGCCAGCACCGGCCACTCCGTCGACTTGCTCGGCGAAGCGCCGACGCCGACGTTACAGGCCTACTGTGCCCGTCACGGCGTCCCCGGCATGATGATCACCGCCTCGCACAACCCGCCAGCGTACAACGGCGTCAAGCTGATCGGCGCGGACGGGGTCGAACTCGACAGGACCGTCCTCGACGACATCGAGGATCGCCTCGAAGCCACGGAGTTCGACACCGTCCGGTGGGACGGGCTGGGCCGGACGAGGGCGGTCGACGGAGCCGGCGACGACTACATTACTGAAGTCCTCGACACCGTCGACCGGACGGCGATCGCGGCGGCGGATCTGACTGTGGTCGTGGACCCGGGCCACGGAGCCGGCTGTCACACCAGCCCGACGTTCCTGCGAGAGCTCGGCTGTACCGTCCGCACCGTCAATGCCCAGCCCGACGGCCACTTCCCCGGTCGCGACCCGGAACCGATCGACCCGCACCTCGCCGACCTGCGAGAGTACGTCCGCACGACCGACGCCGACCTCGGCATCGCACACGACGGCGACGCCGACCGTGCGGTGTTCGTCGACGAGACCGGGACGACGATCAACGGCGACGCCGCACTCGCGGCGCTCGTCGAGGCGACCGTCGAACCCGGCGACACCGTCGTCTCGGCGGTCAACGCCTCACAGCGCCTCGTCGACGTCGTCGAGGCCGCCGACGCCGAGCTGACGCTGACCCGGATCGGCTCGACGTACCTCATCACGCGGATCCAGCAGCTCCGGGCGGCCGGCGAGACCGTCAGCGTCGCAGGTGAGGGCAACGGCGGCATCATCTTCCCGGGCTACCGGATCGCCCGAGACGGGGCCTACACCGCCGGGAAGTTCCTCGAACTCGTCGCCGAGGAACCCGCAAGCGAGATCGCCGCCCGCTTCGACGACTACGTCAACGTCCGCGCGGCCGTCGAGTACGAAGACGAGACAGAGCGCGCGGCGATGCTCGACGCCGTCGAAGCGGCCGCCACCGAGGCCGTCGCGGACCTCGATACGACCGATGGCTACCGGCTGAACTACGGCGACGGGTGGGTCCTGGCCCGTCCGTCGGGGACCGAGCCCGTCGTCCGGATCTACGCCGAGGCCCACACCCAGCAGCGGGCAGACGAGCTGCTATCGACCTTCGCGGACCCGATCGATCGAGTCCGCGAAGACGGGTGAGCGATCACGCCAGCCCCGACAGCTCGTCGAGCGCGTCACGGAGCGCGTCGCGTTCGGCCCGCAGGTCGGCGAGTTCGTCCGCGACCGCGCCCGTCCAGAGCCGTTCTCGCTCCGCGTCAGTCAGACGCTCGCGGGCGACCGCGCTGTCTCGCAGCCGATCGTACTCCGACCGGCGAGTGAGCGCCCGGACGGCCCGCAAGTCGTTCACCACGTCCGGGGCGAACCGGGCGACGACCGAGATCCGTTCGTTGCACTGCCAGCGCAGCGTGTCCGCCGCAGGCGGGGGCCAGCCGACGGTCAGGGGATCTGCGTCGAGCCGTTCGAGGTAGGTCTGGCTGGTCGCGACGGATCGCTTGAGGGCGTCGGCGTCCTCGACGTAGTGGTCCAGCTTCGACCGCGAGTACTCCGCGTACGCGAGCAGCTGCGGGATCGGCTCGGTGCCCGCCTCGTGGCCCCGGACGTACGCCAGCAGGTCCTCGGGCGGTTCGCGAAACGGGACCAGCGGGTACAGCGCCGTCGTCTCGACGAAGTCGAGTACCTCGCGGGCCGACGCGTTCGATCGGAAGGCGTCGAACGCGTCGGCGACGGCATCGTCGTAGCGCTCGATGGGGTCGCGGAGCCGCTCCGTCGGCGCGTCGAGGTCGGCCTCGCCCAGTTCGAGCAGGCGCTCGCGGTCGTCGATCCGGTCCGCGACGGTGTCGAGGCGACGCCGTGCGGCGCGTCTGGCCTCCCCGTAGCGCTCGCGGGCGTCCTCCCACTCGACGAGGGGGTCGGCCGTCTCCTCGGCGGCGTCGATGCGCTCGCGGACGGCCGCGAAGTCGTCCTCGGTGAGCCGGCGCTGCTGGAGGCGCTCGTCGATCTCCTCGAAGACGGTCCGCTCGGGCAGTTCCTCGTCGAGGTCGTTCGTGAAGTGGGCGATTCGGTCCTGGAACTCGATGAAGGCCGCGAAGTCGCCGTCGCCGGTCGCCCGGCCCTCGTACTCCGTCAGCAGCGCGCGAAGCTCCTCGCAGGCCGTCCGGAGGGCCCGCAACGAATCCTCGCCGGCCGGCGCGCGGCTCTCTTCGTTCACCGCGCGCTCTTCCGTCGCCCCCTCACTTCGTTCGGCGCCGACGCTCTCGACGCGCTCGCGGGCCGCCCGCCGGTCGGCGTCGGCTTGCCGGAGTCGCGTGACCGCGTCAGCGTCGGCCATCTACTCGTAGACGTCGTCGGGATCGAACACCTGCTCGCCGACGACCTCGCCGTCGACCGTGCGGTGGAAACAGGAGCGGTAGCCGGTGTGACAGGCACCGCCCTCCTGGTCGATCAGATAGAGGATCGCGTCCCCGTCACAGTCCATCCGGATCTCCTCGATTTCCTGCGTGTGGCCGCTGGTCCCGCCTTTCTTCCAGAGCTCGTCGCGGCTGCGCGAGTAGTAGTGGGCGTAGCCCGTCTCGCGAGAGCGTTCCAGAGCCGCCTCGGAGACGTACGCGAGCATCACGACCTCGCCGGTGTCGGCGTCCTGTGCGACCGCCGGCAGGAGGTCCTGTTCGTCGAAGGCGAGTTCGCCGTCGCTCATGAGCGGGCGAAGGCGTGTCCGCCGCATAGGTCTTCTGCTAGCCGAGCCCCAGCGTCCTGAGCAGCGACACCAGCACGTCGCCGTAGGTAATCGAGAGGACGAGTCCGGCGAACGTCGGCACGAGGAACGGGATTCCCGGCGAGATCCACACCTCGTCCTCGGCGGCGATCACGTCGAGACCGTCGCACAGCCCCTCGGGCGTGGTGCCGTACGCTCCGTCGATGTCGTCGAGGAACGCCTCCGCCCCCCAGGGGTCGTCGTAGTCGGCGGGCGATGGCGCGGGTGTCGTGCCGCCGTCGGTCCGAATGTTCCCGTCTCCGACCTCGCCGGGGACCGCCGGCAGGCTGTCGGGGTCCCGGTGGGCCGCCGGATCGGCGCGCAGCTCGGCCAGCGTACAGTCCCGCCAGCGCAGGTACATCCGGAGGGCGTCGAGGTCGAGCCCGCGGCGAGTGAACCCGTCGGGCGTCTCCAGCAAGAGCCCGTACTCCTCGGTCAGCTCCGGCGTCGCGACGGGCTTGCCGATCACCATCGGGAGCCCGACGCGACCGCGAGCGAGGTTCGAGGCGGCGACGCCGACCGGATACAGCGCCCCCGCGACGACCGTGTTCGAGAGGATCGTCAGCGAGAACACGCCGATCGCGGGCTGGAAGGTCGGAACCGTCGTCGTCGGCAGGTAGTAGATCGGGTACGCGGGAAAGAGCAGCGCCAGCACGTAGAACGCCTTCGTGTCGGCTCCGCCGAAGCTACCCATGTACCAGAACGCCGTCACCAGCGGGACGATGAACCCGAGGCTGATCGCCGCCTGGACGAAGAACAGTCGGTCGCCGCCGACGTAGGCACCGTACCCGTCCCAGGCGAGCAACGCGATCGCCAGCGCCGCCAGCGGGAGCCAGGCTCTGGTCGGGACCCGCCGGGTCTTGACGTCGCGATAGGCCGCCCACCCGAAGACGGGGATCGCGACGAGTCGGAGGAGATCCGAGGCCGGTGCCGCCACCCCGATTCCGGGGACGGTAACGAGACTGTCGAACGTCGAGGATAACACGAGCGGTGGATATCGGCCCACGAAGATATCACTTGCGGGGAGAAAGCGGGGCCGTTACCCCCAGGCCATCCGTGGCCGAGAACAGCAGGTCCTCAGATGACGCGGTTCTGCAGGTAGTCGAGGTGCTTCGCGTTGTACACGATCTTGACCTCGTCGGCGTCGGGGCTGCCGATGCAGGTCAGACGGACGTTCTTCTCTTCGACTTCCTCGTCGGAGAGGATCTGCTGCATGTCCATGTCGATCTCGCCTTCGACGACGATAGCTGCGCAGTTGGCACAGGCACCGGCGCGACACGAGAAGGGCCAGTCGTAGCCCTGGGCTTCGGCGGCTTCGAGGATGTACTCGCCCTCGTTGACTTCGAGCGTGCCGTAGTCCTCGTCCGAGAGGTCGGCGTCGGCGGCGTCTTCGAAGACGCCGTCGTCGTACATGTCCCAGCCTTTGTCGTCCACTACTTCGTAGTTGAGGTACTCAACTGTGGGCATCACCTGTTCGGTTGGCCCCCCGCACTGTTAGACTTTGCTGTTCCGCCCGAGCGGCCGCCGGAATTCGGTCAAAAAATCGGGACGAACTTGAACACCAGATAGGCGGCGAGCGTCGCGACCGCGGGAACGAAGTTTTGTGTGAGGATCACTCTCGCGGTCGTCTCCGGCTCGAACAGGTCGGCCGCCTTCGGAATGTCCTCGGGCTCGCCGATCGGCTGTTTGTGCTTTTCGCTCGGCGTGCCGGCCTGACCGCCGACGGTCGGCGCGTCGGGCGCGTCGGCGGTGAGTGCGCCGACCGACACCTCCGGAGTCTCGCCTTTGACCGTGTCCGAGATCGTCGTCGTCCGGGTGGCGCGGCCCCAGCCGAGCCCGACGATGCTCATCGTGGCGATGATGACGAAACTCGCCGGCACCCCCAGCGCCGAGAGGAAGGTGACGATGGTGGAGCTGACGGCCGCGACCAGCAGCGCCGCCAGCAGCGGGAGATCGGTGAGATCGTTCCCGACGGTGTCCATCGTCCGCCGGGCGATCGTGAACGCGCCAAGACCGATCGCGCCGCCGCCCAGCAGGATGGCCGGCGTCATCTCCAGGGAGTTGTTTCCGACCAGCGGTGCGACCGCGTTGGCGATGTTCGAGGCACCCGCGGCGAAGGCCATGTAACAGCCGATCCCGACGACCAGGAGCGTCCCGATCAGTTCCCGGCGCGTGGTGTTCTCGCCCAGCACCGGCCGCGGGACCGACCCCGACCGATCGAGGGCGAGCAGCGAGCCGTCGGTCTGTGGGATCGCGAAGCGCTCGACCAGCGCCGGGTAGAAATACCGGCCGATGACGCCGCTGACCCAGAACGCGATCACCGGCGAGACCAGCCACCAGGAGACGATCTCTCCCATCGCCTCCCAGTTGAGCGTCCCCTGGGCGATCCCCAGCCCCGCCATCGCGCCGACGGCCGTCATCGACGTGGAGGCGGGGACGCCGACGACGTTCGAGAGGAAGAGCGCGAACCCGATGAAAAAGAGCACGACGATGCTGACGAGCATCGTGAACTCCGAGGAGACGATCCCGCTGCCCAGCGTCTTGACGACCTCCCGGCCGACGAAGTGGCCGCCTGCGAGGGCGAAAATCGTCATCAGAGCGGCGGCCCCGAACTTCGAGAGCGTCCCAGCACCGACCGCTGGGCCGAAGGCGACGCCCGTCGAGGACCCTCCGATGTTGAACCCGACGAAGATCGCAACGAGAATACCGACCAGAAACAGTACTTCGACCATATCCGTGGCACGTCCCAGAGCCGTTAAAGGGTACCGACACCCGCTTTTGCGGGTGTTCAGCACTCACGTGTCACACGCTCACATATCGCTGTCGTCCCCGTCGTCGCCCTCCGTCCGCTCTTTTTCCGGCAGGACCTCGCGTTCGCGCTCGACGGTCTCTTTGACATCGTCTGCGACCTCCTTTGCCGTCCCGGTCTTCTCGCGGGCCTCGTCGGCCTTCTCGGTGGCTTCGTCGGCTTTCGCCGTGGCCTCGTCGACGCGTTCGGTCGCTTCACCGACCCGCTCGGCGGCGTCGTCGGCGGTGTCCGGGTCCGCGTCGGCGACCTTGTCGGTGACCTCGTCGACCTGTTCCGTGGCCTCGTCGACCTCCTTGGCCGCGGTCTCGACGTCGGTGGCGGCGTCCTCGACGGTGGCGGCCGTCTCGTCGAGTTCGTCGGCGACGGTCTCGACTTCCTCGGCGGCCTGTTCGAGTTGCTCTGCGGTCTCGGCGACCGTCTCGGTGCCGTACTCGTAGGCCCGCGCGATGACGACGAACTGGACGATACCCATCAGGACGAACAGCGTGACCGCGATCCCGACGGCGATCTCGAACGTCGAGACGACGGCGGCACCGAGGTCGACGACCCCGAAGACGAGCAGGGCATAGGCCCCGGCCAGTCCGGCGGTCGCGACGCCGGTCGCACGGGCAAACTGTCGGTACGCCGACGACTCGTCGAGGACGGCTGCCTGAAACCGAGCGAGCAGCCCGGGACCGGAAGATCGTGACATGCCTCCCTATCGAGTGGACGTGCGCATAAGGGTTCGGAACGCGACGGCCGGGACACCGATACCCTTTCACGGATCGCCGGCACACTGACGGGTATGTTTCCGGAGTTTGCGGTGATCCCGGCGGTGGACATGCAGGACGGGCAGGTGGTCCAGCTGGTCGGTGGGGAACGCGGGACCGGCAAGCGCTACGGCGAGCCTGTCGCGGCCGCCCGACGGTGGATAGAGGCCGGTGCGACGACGCTGCACCTGGTCGACCTCGACGGTGCCTTCGAGGGTGAGCGAGCGAACGCCGACGCGATCGACGCCGTCCTCGACGCCGTCGACGCGGACGTGCAGTTGGGCGGGGGCATTCGGACGGCCGAGGACGCGATCGACCTGCTCGACCGGGGCGTCGACCGGGTCATTCTCGGCACCGCGGCCGTCGAGAACCCCGACATCGTCGCCGAGATCAGCGAGGAACATCCCGAGAGCGTCCTCGTGAGCCTCGACGCCAAGGACGGCGAAGTGGTCGTCTCGGGGTGGACCGAGGGGACCGGGCTGGACCCGGCCGAGGCCGCGAGCCGCTACGCGGAGCTCGGTGCCGGCGGGATTCTCTTCACCGACGTGGACGTCGAGGGGCAACTGGAGGGGGTCCGCACGGAGCCGGTCCGGCGCGTCGTCGACGCCGTCGAGATCCCCGTGATCGCCAGCGGCGGCGTCGCGACCGTCGAGGACGTGCGAGCGCTCCGGGACGCGGGTGCGGCCGCCGTCGTCGTCGGCAGCGCGCTCTACGAGGGCGCGTTCACGCTCGAAGAAGCGATGGCGGCGGTCGAGTGACGATCGCCCGTACCGCCGGCAGTGTCAGGCGTCCCTGATCGTCACTTCGCGGGCGGCGTACTCCTCGTAGTACGGTCCCAGACCGCAGGCCTGGCCGCCGACGCTGACCAGTCCGTCGTCGGTCTCGACGACCAGCGAGTTCTCGATGGGGAAGGCGTTGTTCACCGGTTCGACGAGGTTCTGGCGCACCTCGCGGATCGGGACGCCCTCGAACTGGCGGGCCGTCTCGTCGGTGGTGGCGACCACGTCGAGGTCGGCGACGACGTCGTGGCCCGCCGTCGTGTGGAGGGCCGCGGTCGTCACGCCCGAGCGAAACAGCTCGAAGGTCGCCGGCAGCGTCGGTGGTTCGGCGACGAAGCGCTGTTCGCCCATGGGCCAGACGTTGCTGACGTAGTTGCCGAAAAAGCCAGAGGCGACCTCGTTCTGGTTGAACGCGAGCGCGTAGCCCCGGCCGTGGCGACTGGTGAGCATCCCGTGCGAAGCCAGCACGCCCCCCAGCGCGTCCCGAACGACGAACAGCGGCGGGCGGCCGTCCCAGCTCCGGACGACGTGTGCGTACCGACCGGGGTCGTCCATCTCGGCGACGTGCGACTCCGCGGACTCGCCGGCCAGCAGACAGTAGACGGTCAGTCCCCGCTCCCGGGCGTCGGCGAGCGCGTCGGCGACGGTGGGAAAGGCGTTCGACGGGACGATCGCGAAGACCTCTCGCTCCGCACGCGCCAGTTGGCGTTCGAGGCGGCGCTCGACGGTCTGGCTGGCGTGGACGACCTCGAACCCCGCGGCCGTCTCGGCCGGCTGATCGTACACGCTCTCGACGGCGGTCTCGAACTCCGAGAGGTGCATCGTCAGCGCGTCGACGGCCTCCTGGGGTGGTCGGGCGCGGAGCTTCGTCGGCGTCGCGCTCTCGTCGACGATGACCAGTCCGCGTTCGGCCAGTGCGGTCGCGATCTCGTAGACGTAACTCTGTGAGACGCCCGCGGCCTCCGAGACGGCCCGGGTCGTCGCTTCCCCCCGCTGTAGAATTACCAGGTAGGCGTCGACCTCCTTCGTCGAGAGTCCGAAGGCCGACAGCGTCTCCCTGATCTGGCTTTCACCCATGCGAGGACTTTTCTTATACTATTAGAAAAACTTTTCTCGTCGGATCACCACGCTTCGGCTATGACCGCAGGTGTCGCACGCACTGGCGCTCTGGCCCCGGACCACCGGACGGCAGGTGAAGCGTGACCGGGTCGAACCGCCGGCTCTGGACGGCGGCCCTGTTCGCGACGATGGCGCTGACCGGCGCGATCTTGATGATCCGTGGGCCGGTGATCCCGGAGTTGCGAACCGCCTTCGACGCGCCCGCGTGGCAGGTCGGTCTGATCAGTACCGCCGGCACCGCCGGCTACCTGGTCGTCGTCTCGATCGTCGGCTTCGGGGCCGGCCACCTGAAGCCCCACCGGTTGATCGTGGGCGGGCTGCTGGGCAGCGCGCTCTCGCTACTGGCGATGGGTGCGGCCCCGCTGCTGGCGGTGTTTCTCGTCGGCACGCTCGTGCGCGGAACGATGAACGGTGTGCTCAGAGGACTGAATCGGCCGATACTCAGCCACTTCTACCCGGAGAGCCGCGGCCGGATGTACAGCTACTACGACATGACCTGGGCCGCCGGTGCGATGGTCGGACCGATCGGCGTCGTCGCCGTCCTCGCAGTGGCCGACTGGCGGCTGGCCTACTACGGGCTGGCCGTCGGGATGGCACTGCTCGCCGTCGTCGTCTGGCGGCTCGACGCTCCCGCGGTGACGGGAACCGAGGAGCCGTTCGACCGTCGGGAACTGCTGGCGCTGCTTCGCAGGCCCGAGATCGCCGCGATGATCGTGGTGATGTTTCTGGGGACCGGCGTCGAGGGCGGACTCTTCCTCTGGTTGCCGACCTACGTGGACAGCGTCGTGCCGACCGGCGTCGCCGGCCTCGGCCTCTCGGCGGCGGCGCTGTCGTCGCTGTCGCTGTCGGTGATGATCGCCGGCTACGTCCCCGGTCGCCTCCTCTATGGCCGCCTCTCGGAGCGAGTGGGCTACCTCAAGATCCTCATCGGGATCCTCGCGCTCCTGGTCCCGACGTTCTACGCGACGTTCGTCCTCGCGACGGGACTGTGGCTCCTCCCCGGCGTCGTCGTCATCGGCGCGCTCATCTCCGGCATCTTCCCGATGCTCGTCTCCTACGCCACCGACGCCGTCCCCCGCCACAGCGGCCCCGTGACCGCCGTCGCCGCCATCTCCTCGTCGCTGGGCGTCGGCATCGCGCCCGCCGTGATGGGGTGGGTCATCAGCGGCTCGGACCCCGGCGCGGCAATGCGACTCCTGCTCGTGCCCCTCGTGGCCGCCCTCGCCGTGGTACTCCTCGCGCGAGTGGCCGAGCAACGGCGCGAACGGGCGGGCCTCTCCGTGGCCGACTGATACCGTCGGCTGTCACCGTTGCAAGACCTCCGTGACCACGGTGTCGCGACATGCCGTACGGAGTTCCAGCCGGCAGTATGAACGTTGCCGCTGGGGCTGCCGGGCGCGGACGACGCCGTCCTACCGCGAGGACCGCGCCGCCGGCCCCTCGGACTGGACGAACTTCGGGAGGATCAGCGCGTAGGCCCCGCCTGCGACCAGCAGCGCGCCGACGATGTCCGTCGCCATCGTGTGAAAGAGGAGCGCGCCCGCCAGCATGACCGCCGACGCGCCAGCCTGTACTTTCGCGTCGTCCATACGTCACACTCGTCGAAGATCCCCATAAGCACCCGGCAGACAGCCGTCTGACGCCGTTCCGTGGGTGTGGTCAGTCATCGACGGGCGGTGTTCAGATAGGCAGGGACTGCTAGAGCGGATACACAGAAAGCCCTCTGGCCGGCTATCACGTGGCGGCGACGCCGCCACGCTGTACTCGCTCTTTCATCCGCCAGAAGTCGGCCACTTGGGCCGTCTACGTGCCTGGTGGATGAAAGGGCGAGGCGCGGTAGACGGATCTGCGCCGGCACTATTCGACCGACGGGAGAATATCCGGCACAGATCCGTCTAGCGTGGCGAGGGCTTTCGGTGTCTGCAACGCAGAAAATGCAGCGGCTTCTCTGAGCACGACCCATCGCGGGGCGCAACCGCCAAATAGCCGGCCCGACACTACTGGCGTATGACCGACCGCACCGCGGCCGTCACCCGCGAGACGGCAGAGACCGACATCGAGGTGACGCTGGACGTCGACGGCGACGGCGAGTCGACGGTCGACACCGGCGTCGGCTTCTTCGATCACATGCTGGACTCGTTTGCGACCCACGGCCTGTTCGACCTGACCGTCCACTGTGACGGCGACTTAGAGATCGACGACCACCACACCGTCGAGGACGTGGCGATCACGCTGGGCGAGGCCCTCGCGGAAGCGCTGGGCGAGAAACGCGGCATCCGGCGCTTCGCCGACCGCCGGGTCCCGCTGGACGAGGCCGTCGCCGGGGTCGTCGTCGACGTGTCCGGTCGGCCCTACTTCGCGTTCGACGGCGAGTTCTCGCAGGGACGGGTCGGCGGGCTGACCAGCCACATGGCCAAGCACTTCTGTCGGTCGCTCGCGACCAACGCCGGGCTGACGCTGCACGTCGAGGTCGACGGCGAGAACGCCCACCACGAGATCGAGGCGCTGTTCAAGGGACTGGCGCGGGCGCTGGACGACGCCACCCGGATCGACGAGCGCCGGTCGGACGTGGCGAGCACGAAAGGCGAGCTATGAGCAGCGACACCGGTGGAGCGACGTTCGACACGATCATGGAGAAGTTCTCCGACTCGCCCGGCCAACAGCAGGTGATCCGCCTGCTGCTCGAACGGGGCTTCTCCGTCAACGACGACGGTCGAGTCGTCTCCGGCGGCATCGAGATTCCGAACACGGAGGTCGCCCGCGAGGTCGACGTGGACCGCCGTGTCGTCAACGCCACGACGAGCGCGATCCTCGAAGACGAACAGCTCACGCGCATCTTCCAGAACATCTCGGCGATCCCGAGCCTGATGGACCTGGCTCCGGTGCTGGATCTGACCGTGCTGACCGTCGCCGTCAGCAACGCCGAGGAGAGCGGCATCGTCGCGGCCGTCACCGACGCCATCGCGGACCACGACATCACGATCCGGCAGGTGATCTCCGAAGATCCGGAGTTCACCGACGACCCGCGCCTCTATGTCATCACCGACGAGGCCTTCCCCGGCGAGTTGATCACCGACATCAAGGCGCTGCCGTTCGTCCACCGGATCGAGTTGCAGTAGCGTTTCGGCGCGGCGGCGCTGTAGCTTTTTCCCGCTGGTCGCCCAACGACAGGCAATGAGTCGCTATCGCAACGTGGGGCGGTTCCTGCGTGCGGTCTACACGGAAGTCCGCGCCGAACGGATCACGTTCATGGCCGGGAGTATCGCCTACCACGCGTTCATCTCGCTGCTGCCGTTCTTGCTCGTCCTGTTACTGCTCGTCACGGAGTTCGGCGATCCAGAGACCGCGAGCCGACTGGTCGCGGCCATCGGGACGTACTTCTCACCGAACGAGAGCGGGCTCCTGACCAACGTCGTCGAAGGGGCGCGCAGCGAGACCAGCCTGTCGATCCTCGGCGTGCTGACGCTACTCTGGGGCGCGCTCAAGATCTTCCGCAGTCTCGACACCGCGTTCTCGGACATCTACGAGACCGGCGACGAGAACACGCTGGGGGACACCTTCGCCGACGCGATCGTGGTCCTTGTGGCGCTCGTGGTCGGCCTGCTGATCGTCGGACTGGCGAGTACGCAACTCTCGTTCGGCGACGGCCCGGTCGGGACCCTGCTGTCGAAAGTCGTCGCCGTCGCGGCGCTGACACTGGTATTTCTTCCCGTGTTCTACGTCTTTCCCGACACCGACGTGACCGTTCGCGAGGTCGTCCCCGGCACCGTCGTCGCCGCCGGGGGCTGGACCGCCCTCGAATCGCTGTTTCGCTACTACGTCGCCTTCACCGGCACCTCCGAGACCTTCGGCGTCGTCGGGACGATCCTCCTGATCGTCACGTGGCTCTACTTCAACGGCCTCGTCCTGCTGGTCGCGGCGGCGACGAACGCGGTCCTGGCCGGCCGTTCCGAGGACGTGGCCGCCATCGGCTGGGGCGAGGAAGAACTGGTCGAGACTGTCGAATTTGCCGAGCCCCTCGAAGAGATCTGTGGGGCCTTGGACGCCGGGGAGCCGGTGACCGTCCAGACCGGCGAGACCAGCGTGACCCTCCCGCCGGCGGACGAGCGCGACTGCAGCGTCGAACAGATCGACCGCCCGGACCTGCTGGGCGGCGACGAGGCACGGGGCCGGCTCGTTCTGCGCTGGGAAGGCGAGCGGTGACTCGCTGGGAGCGAACTGTGTGCCGCCGGGAGGACGAGGGATGACGACGGCGACCATCACCGTCGAGACCGGCTTCGTTCTGGGGGCCCAGATCGTCGGGCCGGAAGCCTCGGAGCTGATCGCCGAGGTCGGCCTGGCCATCGAGATGGGCGCGACCCTCGAGGATCTGAGGTCGACGATCCACACCCACCCGACCCTCTCGGAGGCGATCCACACCCGTTGAGTCGTCGGACCACGCCCGCGAGGCGATCAGTCCAGCGCCGGACACTGTTCGAGTGCCGCCGAGAGCCTCGGACACCACGGAGTCTGGGAGAGGCCCCGGCCCTGTCGGTGGGTAGTATACAAACCCAGGACGGAGGCGCACCGTTGCGCGACCCACTGCCGGTGTGGGGTGAGAAAGCGTGATACCGAGAACGGCACCCCACGAGAATATGACCAATTCCCTATAATTTGGAGTCCACTGGCAGAGAACAGCGGACGAACTCGATCGACGTGACGGAGAGGTCACTGTGCCTTCGGGTGACCCTCGATTTTTCAGAGGACGACAAGACGATAATTGATGGTTAAATTTACGTTACTGATTTCACAGTTATCTAATATAATATATCTATTCACATTTAATACCCGAAACTATGTCTGGGAAGAAAAGACCGACCGATGCAACGCTTCGAGAAGGTTTCGTCGAGGCAGGTCGCTCCCTCGTGTTGGACAGCGATCCAGAAGCCATCGACGGTGCCGATGTCGCAGCTGAGCTCGGCGTCGACGAAGACCGCTTTTACCGGTGCTTCGATAGCACTGGCGAGTTGCTACTAGAGATATACTCTCGGGAAGTCGAATCGTTTACCGAGCAGCTTCGCGCAGAACTGAGTGAGATCGGCGACGACAGCGAGGCGATCCGATTGTTCTTCGAACGATACCTCGCATTCTTCGCCGAGAACCCGTACATGGACGCCGCACGGTCGATCGACGACGCCTTCGGGCTCGCCCTCGAAACTCCCGAGCGGGCCAGAGCGTTCGAACGGACGCTACTCGAACAACAACTTCCACTCATCGAACAGGTCCAACAGCACAGCGACGGCCCGATAGCAGAGATGGATCCGGCCATCGTCTTCGGCTTTCTCCGACCGCTTCGGAGCCTCCACAGTGACGTACAGACATCGGATCGAGCATATTTCGAAGCGGTTCTCGACGCTCTCGTCGACGTGCTCGTTCGTGGTTTGACGAGTAATGGACCTGCCGAGCAGGTCCACTGACAGAAGTGACTACGTGAGGACCCGCCGGACGGAGCGGTTGCCGACCCAAATCACCGTCACGATCGGGCCGGAGCAGCGCGGCCAGCCACTCGTCGAGGCACTCATGGCCACTCCGCATCGACACCGACTACCGATGCGGTCGTCTCCCAGACCCGCTGGCGGACAGCCGGATCCTGCGCCTCCGGCGGGAGCTCGGCTGGGGCGTCATCTCGGTAATAACGGCCAGACCGAGTCTCGAAGCTCGGATCGGTGGCCAGCGAGACAAGTCGGTTCGCGGCGGTTCCCACGTCGACCCCCCAGAAGGGTAGGATATCCGCGACGCGAGCGAGCACTTTCCGCCACCACGGTACGTTCCGGACGATGTTGGTCCCGGGGACGAAGCCGGGATGAAAACAGTTCGCTGTGACGTCGCTGGGGTCGAGTCGCTCGGCCAGTTCCGCGATGAAGACCACGTTCGCCAGTTCGGCGCGAGCGTAGGCGTCGACCCAGTCGTATGCAGACCGCATCTGTAGGTCGTCGAACGCCAGTTCGCCGAGGCGATGGAGATGAGACATCGTCAAGACGATGCGGCTCGAAGTGTTCGCTCTGAGTCGACCGATCAACTCGTGGGTTAGCAGATACGGGGCGGCGTGGTTGACAGCCAGCGTCAACTCGACGCCGTCAGCAGTCTCAGTGCGGGTCGGTGAACAGGTCCCGGCGTTGTGCGCGAGCACATCGATACTGTCGTACTGACTGCGCAACGCAGCTGCTAAGGAACGAACAGCTGCCTGCGTGCCGAGATCAGCCTCGTAGAATCGTATCTCGCCCGCAGACTCGGTGTCGGCGAGTTCGCGACCGCGGTCCGCATCACGGCCCACTACGGCTACCTCTGCGCCACCCTCGGCTAACCGGATCGCAGCCTCCCGGCCGATACCGCTGGTGCCACCAGTGAGGACGATCGTCGATGTCATCGATTGCCCCCTGTCCAGCAACGCGGTTCGATCCCGACAGCTCGCACCGAGGCAGTGGGAGTCGACCGCGGTCCGAAATATCGGTGTCGGCGGTCGTCTCGTCGCTCTCGTCGGCGACGGCACGATACGTCGGTTTCAACAGTGAATCCGTATTCGGATCGAAGCATGCGTAGCGAGTACGATCGACAGTCGCAGTGAACCGCTCAGTAGTCGCCAAGGACGGCGAGCCGTCGTGCCCGGCGCTGACACCAGACGAACACGGCATAGCCCGCAACAAGGTAGAACAGCCCGGTCCCCAGCAAGAGCAGCAGCGAGACGGGATCGAAGTCCCAGAGGCGATAGCCATCGGTCATAGCCGCTTGCAGCATGGCGCTGCCCTGAGCCAGCGGAAGCAGTCGGAGTAGGTCGACGCCAGTCGTGGGCACAGCGACGAGGCCAGCCAACGCGAAATTACAGAGGGCGAGCCAACTGTCGACTTTCTTGTAGAGGACCGATATGCCACCGACCGCGAAGCCGATACCGAACACCGAACTGACAGACAGTAGCACGATCGGCACGATCGTGAGGAGATCCACCTGGAGCTGTTGGCCCGTGATCACGAGCATCCCCAGGAGCATCAACGTCGAAACGAGCCCGGCGAAGACGAGCGTAGCGAGTGCCTTCGTCAGGAGTACGACGTTGAATCCCAGCGGCGTGAGGAAGTGTCGCTCCATCGTCCCCCACTCGGATTCCTTCCAGATCGCTTTCCCCACGTCGATGAACGCGATCGTCGAAAGCGTCCAGAGGAAAAATCCGACAACGATACTGTCAAGCGACTTGTCGAACCCATCTCCGACGAGGGCACGGCCACCGAGGAAGATCACCCCGAAAATGAGGGCATAGGCGAGTAACAATCCGCCCGTATCGACCGGATATCTGAGATAGACGAGAAGTTCCCGCTTTGCAACAACGCGGATCAGGTTGGCGTACGACGCCCAGCCGCCCACAGCGGATCGGGCCCCCACGTCACTCACCCCCCGTCACTTCAACGAAGGCCTCTTTCATATCAGGGGTGTCGGTCGCGATGTCGACGATCCGTGCGCCTGCATCCTGAAATCGGTTCATGAGGTGGTACAGTCCGTCGCTGTCGACAGCGAGTCGCACGATCGTGCGTTCGTCTCGGGCGTCTATCGTCGCCTGAGGGAACCGCTCGTTGATCGCAGTCCGGACGGAAGTCGGGCAGTTCCTGAGGTCGATCCGGTATTCTTTCGTACCGAACATATCGAGGAGCGATGAAACGGTGTCGTCGGCGACGATTCGCCCGTCTTGCATGATACGCTCTTGTGAAGCACGTTGTTGATTTTCAGAGTGCGGCGTTGAGAGCATGTTTGAGTGCTTCGTCACCTGGTTTTCTGTAGAGTTCACGGCGGAGTTCGAAGGCTCTGAGATACGGCGTTAGCTTGTCTTTCGAGACGCCTCGATGGGGCGAGAGCCACCGTCGCGTCAGCGACGCGTGGCTCTCGCAGCCGTTGACGTGTACTTCGCCATCAGCGTATTCACCGTCGCTGTGGACGACGTATTTGCGGGTGAATGAGTCGTCGTCTTCTAGTGGGTCGTAGGCCCGAAATCCGTCCGTATAGACGGTCAGTGACTCCTCTTCGTGGTCAGCAAGCAGGAGTCGAACGGTCGATTCGTCAGCGGATTTCGCTGGCACGACGTACCGCTCGTCCGAACCACGATCGACGAGCGTGAACACCGGCGGTTTGTCGCCGTCGTACGATCCCCGTCCACGCGTGGACAGGCCACGCGAGCGCGACTCCTGGTCACGCTCGCGGCCTTTGAGACCAGCAGAGACGTACACTTCGTCGATTTCGACCGGTCCAGACAGCGTAATCGAAGGCGCGTCGAGAGTTCTGGCGAACTGCTCGACGTGCCGTCTCACCGTCCGGTAGGAACAATCAAGCTCTGCCTCGATTTGCCGAATACTCGTGTTGAACCGTAAGAACACGTAGATCGTGAAGTACCATTCTTTGAGCTTCAGCTTCGAGTGAGCGAAGATCGTGTCGGTCTTGTCGTTGAACGTGCGACCGCAATTCTTACACAGATACCGTTGATACACCCGGTAGCTGCCGTTTCTGACCGTCAGGTCAGAACGGCAGCGGGGGCACTCGACGCCATCACGCCAGCGAACCTGTTCCAGCAGGTCCGCTGCAGCCGATTCCGACACGAACCGGCTTATTGGGAACATATCGGGCACCGCTAGCGCGGTGCCCTTGCCCTCTTCGACTTTCAGCTCCAGCCATCGCTATCAACAATCTCCTTCGCAAGAGCGTGCATGATAATAACTCGATCACAGACGTCCTCAATGACGTCCATATCGTGACTCGAAAGCAGTACCGTCATGTCCTGCTGGTCGATCGTGTTTCGGAGTTCTTTCTTGAGTTGCCTGGTGCTTTCAACGTCCAGACCGAGTGTTGGTTCGTCGATACAGACGATCGATGCGTCGGTGACGAGGACGCTGGCCAGCGAAACTTTCTGTTTCATTCCGCGCGAGAGATTCCGGACCACCTCGTCGCGCTTCTCATCGATTTCAAACCGCTGGAGAATCTCGTCACACTCTTCGAGAACGGCATCTGGATCCAGACCGCTAATTCCGGCAAAATAACGCAGATTTTCCTCGACGGTCAGTCGCCAATAGTTGTTCCTCGCCCCCTCGAGCATCGCATCGATCTGTCGGTGGGCGAGTCGAGGACGGTCGTGAACGTCGACGCCACCGACCTCGACAGATCCCGAATCCGGAATCACCAGCCCGAGTATGGATTTGATCGTCGTCGTCTTCCCCGCCCCGTTCGGACCGAGCAGCCCCACCACCGAGCCGGGTTCGACGGTGAACGACAGGTCGTCCACCGCGGTCACCGCACCGTCGTCGAAACGCTTTGTGAGACCGTCGACCACGAGGTCTGGTGCGTCATTTGACATTTCTCTGTGATTTATCCGATGTATCTCCGGTATTTATTATCTTCGTTATCACCAAGTGACGACGACCCAGTCTGTCGAGCGGGAGATCGTTCGAGACGGATCCGATGACAGCCGATTTATAACTCTGTGAAACGGAGTGCGAGCGGAACGGACCGATCACGATAGTTCCGGGTACCGACACGACCGAGAACGTCGCAAGCAAGATCGGAGACACGACATTCCGATGGAATGGAGACAGCAATGCGTACGAGTCCTGTCTCGAACAGGGCGTTGTGATCGGACGGGACACAGAGGATGGGTATCGACGGGTCCACTTGCTCCGTCTTCTGGACTGTCGGCTGGACCCACCACGAGTGGAAAACTTATACTCGTACATCACAAATCACCCACGAACTGATGGGAACGCCAGTCCGTGATTTCAACGGCGACACCCGATAGCGCGACTATTCTACAGAACAATGAAAGACATCGAAGAGAGCGTCTCGGGCTTCAAGCGTCGTGGCGGCTGGGTGAACGTCGTCGAGCACGGCGAACGGATCGTCCAGGCGCTGCGCGAGCTGGACGACGAGGACGGCGTTGAGCAGATCGACCGCCCGGACCTGCTGGGCGGCGACGAGGCACGGGGCCGGCTCGTCCTGCGCTGGGAGGGCGAGCGATGAAACCCCGGGAGCGAACGGTGTGCCGCCGGGAGCGAACGGTACGCCACCGGAAGGACGAGGGATGACGACGGCGACCATCACCGTCGAGACGCCCGACGGCGCGGTCCGAGAGATCGACTGCGAGGCCGGGCGCGTGCTGCGGGACGTGCTGGTGGAACACGACCTGTCGCCCCACAGCCGCCTGGCCGTCGCCAACTGCGGCGGGCGCGGACTGTGTGCGACCTGTGGCGTTCGACTCGAAACGCCTCCCGAGGCCGACCACTGGCACGATCGGCTGGCCGACCGTTTCGGCTACCCGCGACTGTCCTGCCAGATCGAGGTCGTCGACGGAATGGCGGTCCGGATTCCCGAGAAGCGCGTCTGGGGCCGGCGAGAGTGACCGTCCGAAGGACAAGCTGTATGCCCGCTCCGGCACAACGGCCGCTGTGACCGACGAGGCGTACGACACCGTCGCGGGCCGGGGGGAGGCGGCCTTCGAGGTGCAGGGCTCCGAGTTTATCGGCCGGGTGTGTCCGGCCCACACCGTCGACGAGGCGGAGGCGTTCGTCGACGCCGTGAGCGGAGAGTACGCCGACGCGACCCACAACGTCCCGGCCTACCGGGTGCGGGCCGACCCCTTGCGCGAGTATTCGAGCGACGACGGCGAGCCGTCCGGCAGCGCCGGCAAGCCCGCGCTCAACGTCCTCCAGCAACGCGAAATCGAGAACGTCGCCGCCGTCGTCACCCGCTACTACGGCGGCACGAACCTCGGCGTGGGCGGCCTCGCCAGAGCGTACTCGCGGGCCGTCAAGGACGCTGTCGACGACGCCGGCATCACGACCGAGCGACCCCACGAGCGGCTGACGGTCACGGTTGACTACGACGACTCGGGAACGGTGCGTGGCATCGTCGAGAGCACCGGCGTCGAGTTCGACGCGAGCTACGAGGCGACGGTGACGTTCGATCTGCGGGTGCCGGTCGCGGAGGCCGACACCCTCCGTGAGCGCATCGCCAGCGCGACCAGCGGTCGGGCACGGATCGGTTCGTCAGACGACTAGATTTCCGGGCCGAGAACGGGTTCGATCGTCCGTTCGAAGTTCCACTGGAACTCCTACTGGACCGCCGTGTTGCGGATTTCCACCCGAAGAGAAGGGGTTCGTGGATCGTCGAACGAACCGGTGATATCCATCCGTCGACCGTCCGGGAACTTAATCAGTTCGGAACGCCCTGTCGCCGGCGTCGCCCAGGCCGGGGACGATGTAGCCGTCGTCGTCGAGTTCGTCGTCGATCGCGACCGTCAGCAGTTCCGCGCCGGGGTCGGCCTCGTTCAGACGGACCAGCCCCGGCGGCGCGGCCACCGCAGAGAGCACGAGGAGCTGCTCGGGGTCGGTCCCCTGCGAGCGGATCGCTTCGAGGACCGCGGCCATGGTCGAGCCCGTCGCGAGCATCGGGTCGGCGACGATGACGGTGTCGGTCGCGCGGATCTCCGGTAGCTTCACGTAGTCGATCGAGATAGGGAACGAGCCGTCGTCTGCCATCCCGGCGCTCTCGTCCCGGCTGGCCGAGATGACCCCCTGCCGGGCCCGCGGAAAGGCCTTGAGCAGTCCCTCGACGAACGGCGTGGCCGCCCGCAGAACGTTGACGATCACCACGTCGCCGAGCCCCTTGACGCGCTCGCCCATCGTATCCGTCAGGGGTGTCTGGATGGCGACGTACTCGGTCTCCATGCGGCCGTCGATGATCTCGTAGCCACAGATTCGACCGAGGCGGACCAGCCCCTTCCGGAACTCGACCTGTTCGGTCTCGACGTCACGGAGCCGCGACAGTTCGTCTCGTGCCAGTGCGTGGGTGATCACCTTCGCCTCGCCACGATCCTCGATAGCCATGCGCGAAGGCACGAGCGGGCGGCGCTTAACTGTTGATCGATCGCGCCGGAGCAGCGACCTACGCGTCGCCGGCCCGCGGCGAGAACGACAGGTCGGCCTCCGTCTCCTCCTGTCCGCTCTCGGGCGTCTCCGTCTCGGCTTCGTCGTCGTCCGTCCCGTCGTCGTCCGCGTCGTCGCCCGCGCCGTCGTCCTCGTCGGTACCGACGGCACCGCCACCGCCGCCGTCGCTACAGCCGGCCAGCAGGCCGATGCTCGTGAGTGCTGTCGCCCTGACGAACTGTCGTCGAGTGCTGTCGTCCATGCACCCGGTCCTGGGGGTGGGACCCATTTCGTTATGCGACTCGAATCGGGAACAGTTCGCTCTTATCCGACGGTAAGGACGGGTGGCAGATCGAGAGGCAGTTCTACCCTCGACTTATACTGCCGGCTGTAACTTCGTGAAGATCTTCGCCACCCCGGGGTGGCGAAATTGTTCACAGATTTATAGCCGGTAGTATTACCGGGCCCGGCTACGCGGCGTCGGCGGTCGCTCCGGAATCGCCGCGGGGGGCCGCCCGCCGGTTCTTCGCCAGCAGCGCGACCAGCATCGCGAGCCCGACGGCCCGGAGCAGCAGGTCGGCGGTCAGAGAGACCGAGCCGCCGCCGAGCCCCAGCAGCGCCGTCACGTCGTAGCCGGCCGACACCGGGAGCCCGGGAGCCATCAACAGGAGCGAGCTGACCGCCAGCCCGGCCCGTTCCCAGCGGTCGAGGGGCGCGTAGACGAAGCCGATCACGGTGCCGGCCAGCGCGACGACGCCGAGGAAGACGCCGACGACGGGGACGAACACCTCCGGGAGCGACCAGCCCAGATCCAGCAGATCGGCCGGGGTGGCGACGCGAAACTGCTCGCCCAGGGGTAGCTCCGCCGCGTCGTCCTTCTCCCGGAGCAAGACGATGCCGGGGACCAGCACGAACGCGAAGGGGACGATCGCCTTGTTGAGCGACAGCGAGAACGCCTCGATGCCCGTCTGGAAGGGGTCCGACTTCGCGATGCCCGAGGCCGCGTAGGCGGCGACGGCCACCGGCGGCGTGATGTCGGCGATGACGCCGAAATAGAGGATGAACAGGTGCGCGGCGAGTTCGGGGATACCGAAGGTCACGAGCGCGGGCCCCAGCATCGACACGAGGATGATGTAGGTGACCGTCGTCGGCATCCCCATCCCGAGGATGATCGACGCGATGGCGGTGATGACCAGCAGGAGGACCAGCGAGCCCCCGGCCAGCGAGCGGATGAGCGCGACTAGGTTCGGCCCCAGCCCGGAGACGCTGATCACGCCGGGGATGATTCCCGCAGCCGCGACCGCGACGACGACCGGGACCGCGGTCCGGGCACCGCTGTCCATCGACTTGAGCACGAAGGTACCGAGCCGAACGAGCCCGTTGTCGCCCGCCGCCGGGCGACCGACGGCCGTCGAGAGCCCGTCGGCGGCCTCGTCGACCGCGGGATCGAGCGCGAGCCACGACGCGGTCAGGCGCGGCTTCGAGAGCAGTGTCAGGACGCCCGCCGCGATCGCCAGTCGGCCCACGGTGCCAAGCGTCGCCGCGGCGGCCCCACCGATCGATAGCCCGCCCGGACCGCCGCCGCTCAGTGCGGCGACGAGGGGCGCGCCGGTCGACCACTGTGCGAGGAACTGCCCCAGGCCGAGCGCCAGGAGGAGGGCGACGAGTCGCCCCCGCGTTTCGTCGCTGTAGGCCGCGACGAGCGTGATCAGCGCGACGATGGCCACGAGCGTGAACCACGCCGAGCGCGCGACCGAGAGCCGAGCGCCGATGAGGTAGTACAGCAGGAGGAAGATGGGGACGAGGTAGAACCAGCCCGTCCAGAGGTGTCGCCGGATGTCGACGACCGAGTCGGGATCGAGCCCCCCGATACCCAGCCGCGAGGCCTCGAAGTGGACCATCACCCAGACGCCGAAAAAGAAGACGACGGCCGGGATCGCGGCGGCGACGATCACGTCGGCGAAGGGCGTCGCGGTGTACTGGACGATCAGGAAGGCCGCGGCACCCATCACCGGCGGGAGGATCTGACCGCCCGAGGAGGCCGAAGACTCCACGCCACCGGCGAACTCCGGGGAGTAGCCCGACCGTTTCATCAGCGGGATCGTGAACGCGCCGGTCGTGACCGTGTTCGCGATCGAGGAGCCGGAGATCGTCCCCATGAAACCACTCGCGAGGATCGACGCCTTCGCTGGCCCGCCCTTGCGCGTGCCCGTCGCCGCGTACGCGAGATCGATGAACCACTGGCCCGCCCCGGACATCTCCAGGAACGCGCCAAAGAGGATGAAGATGTAGATGAACTGCACCGACACCGTCACCGGAATACCGAAGACGCCGTTCTCCGTGTTGTACCAGAGGTTCTGGACGATCGAGGGCCAGGTCAGCTCCGGGATCGAGAGGACGCCGACGTAGGCCGCGTCCTGTGGGATCAACACGCCGAAGCGGGCGTAGACGATGAACGCACCCACGATGAAGACGAGATAGAGACTGATCGCTCGCCGCGTCGCCTCCAGGACGAGCAAGACGCCGACGACGCCCAGGACGAACGCGTAGGACACGTTCGTCAGCGGGCCGAGCAGGCCGGCAACCGGGTCGAGGAACGTGAACACCTCCTGGATCGGCCGACCGGCGGGCAGCCCCAGCGCGCGCATGCGCTGGATCTCTCGGAAGTCGGTGACGAAGTACGCGCTCGACAGCACCGTGACTGCGATCAGGAGGAGATCCGACGGCGTCACGCGGTCGAGGTCGGGATCGACGAACAGCCAGGCCAGTCCGTCACCGATCGCGTCCATCGCCGAGACGAGCGGGCTGTCGGGGCCGAGCCGAGCGGCCGTCCGCGCTCGGAGTCCGCTGCAGGCCCGCGCGAATCGCCCGTCGCCCGTGCTCCCGGGGTACAGCAGGAACGTCAGCACGAGCGCGAAACCGACGTGAATGGCGTTGATCTGCAACAGCTGCAGGGAGGCGAGTTCGACCTCGCCGAGGACGGGCAACTCGACGGCGAAGACGAACCCGCGGGCGGCGAACCACATCTGGTAGGCCGAAAAGAGGATGCCGACGATCGAGACGACGACGCTGGCCACCCGCCGCAGCGAGCGTTTGCGTTCGATCTCCTGGAGCAAGTCGTCGGCCGCGACATCGGTATCGGTGATGCGAGGAGTCATGTGACGTGATCGATCGCCACCGCCAGCGCCGGCCGGCGCTCGACGGTGATGCGGACGGCGCGTGCGTTCGAACGGTTCACCAGGTCGTAGCGCTGGTCGCCGACGTGGAGCCGATGGCCGGCGATCCGGCCCGGCTTGACCGTGATCGTCTCGAACGTCCCCGGCGGATCGTAGACGAACGAACCGTTCGCCCGCGTGACGTTGGCGTCGGCCGGCAGTCCCCAGCCGTACGATTCGAAGGTCATCCGGGTCATCTCTAACTGTCCGTCACGGACCCGGTAGGTGTCGACGACGCGCGTGCGCTCGACGCTGTGGGTGTACGCCAGCGCGACGCGCGTGTCCTCCTCGACCGGCGTCCGGAGGAGTACGTCGCCCGAATCGACCGACGAGACGACCAGCGTCTGCTGGGCCGGCAGCGAGACGCCGACGGCCGCCGTCACGAGGACTGCGGCGACCAGTCCGGGACGGAGCCACCCCATCGGATCAGGCGTCGAAGTAGGCCGCAGCGCCGGGATGGAGCTCGATCGACATCCCGTCCTGCGCCGAGTCGACGCCGATGAACTCCGTCTTGATCGTCAGCGCGTCGACGTTGTCGAAGATCGCGGCCGTCACCGTCTCGACCGTCGCTTCGGGCACGTCGGCGTTGGTCGCGATCATCGCCTGGACGGCGACCGTCTCCACGTCTTCGGAGACGCCCGAGTACGTCCCGCCCGGGATGGTGTCGTCCGCGAACCACGACGCCGCGTCCTTGACCGCCGTGCGGTTGTCGCCGTCGATGGGGACGATCGCGACGTCGTTGGTCGTCGCCAGATCCTCGATCGCCCCGACCGGCCAGCCCCCGACGACGAAGGCGGCGTCGATGTCGCCGTTCCGGAGCTGGTCGGCCGCCTGCGAGAACGAGGCGTTTTGCTCCTCGAAGTCGGTGATGCCGACGGCTTCGAGGATCTGGTTGGCGTTGACCTGCGTGCCGCTGCCCAGATCGCCCGTGTTGATCGTCGCTCCCGAGAGGTCAGACAGCTGCGAGATGCCGGTGTCGGAGAGGGTCACGACCGTGATCGTCTCGGGGTACAGCGTCGCGACGCCGCGCAGGTTCTCGACGGCGTTGTCCTGGAACGCGTCGATGCCGGTGCCGTTCTTCGCGAAGTACGCGATGTCGTTTTGGATCAGCGCGAAGTCGGCGTTCCCGTTGGCGAGGCTGCCGACGTTCTCGACGCTGGCCCCCGTCGACTGGACGTTCAGCGTGAAGTCGGTGTTGTCCTCGACGACCGTCTTGAACTCGTTCGAGAGCGGGAAGTATGTGCCGCCGGTCCCACCGGCGTGCCACGAGAGGCGGGTGTCGGCCTGGCCGTCGCCGCCGTCAGAGGATTCGGTGTCGGTGGCCGTCTCGTCGCCGCCGTCCATCCCCGTCTCCGTCGGTGAGTCTTCCGCACCGCCGCCGCCGTCGTCGCCGGCACAGCCGGCGAGTGCGGTAACGCTCACGAGTCCAGTCGCGCGGATGAATCGTCGTCTGGTGTGATCGCCCATAGACCGGCCGTACCACCGGACGACATTTCGTTATGAGACCCGAAACAGCCGGTAAGTCGGCCCTATGCTGGAGCGAGAGGTCGCTGCGATCGTCGGGAACGGGGCCGTCCGTGCCGGTCGGTACCACGCGTCCGACGAAAGCTTATGGTGCTGTAGCGACAAAATCCGCCAGCATCAACGGATGGACACCACGTCCACTAGCTGTTCTAATCGACCATGGAAGACATAGAAGAGAGCGTCTCAGGCTTCAAGCGCCGCGGTGGTTGGGTCAACGTCGTCGAACACGGCGAACGGATCGTACAGGCGCTGCGAGAGTTGGCGACCGACGAACGCGTCGACCAGCCAGTCGACGGCGACGCCCTCGAAGAGTTCGACGAGTGGCGACCGAAGAGCCACGAGCGACTCGACGAGGACGTCAACGAAAAGACCGCCGAACAGGCCCGCGTCGACGAGGGCAAAGGCGAACAGGCGGGGAAAGACCCCGACGACGACCTCCGGACGGCCGGCGAGAAACTCGCAGACTCCTACGAGAACCTCGACGAGCCCGACGAGGCCGTCGAGTCGTGGGGCGAGAGCTTAGACTACGTCGCCCGCGCCGCCGACTCGGCCAGCCGCAAGGCCCTGCGGACGGTCGAAGACACCGTCTACAAGAACGTGATGACCCAGATCGCACCGTACTACTTCGACAACGCGCTCGTGAGCGCGAACCTCCAGCGGGTCAACGGCGACGACCGCCCCGAGTACGTCTTCGAGATCAACGTCAACGACGACGACCTCAAGGAACGAGTCTCCAACCGCCTGGCGGACTTCGACAGCGACGTCGACCGGTGGCACGTCAACACCGAGAAGGAAGTCGAGGCCGCCGCCACGGCGGAGGGCGTAGAGGTGAGCGAGGAAGAGACGGGCGACGAGGAGACGGATGCGAAGACGAACTAAACGCTGCTCTGTCAGCGTTTAATTTCGGGTTCGTATCCGGGAGACGCCAAAACGAAATTTCGCTCGGCTTCCCTCGCTCAGTTCGTTTTGGCGTCGGAGAGGTGAGAGACGAACCGACGCCGTGAGAAACGAGACCAAGTAGCGGAGAATTTCCGGAGAGAGAGAGCGACTGCGGACCCAGATTACGACCACTATTTCTGGAAGAATCGCGGTACCGGATCGCACACCCCAGAATTACTCACGGAGTCGTTTCTCTATAATGAAAACACGAGGGTCTTGAGTGTCTTCTGTAAGTCGTTTTGTATCAGTAGATGAATTTCGTTAATTCGAAGCCGGGCACTTCGGTAACAGTTCCGTACTTCCCGAACGACTGTGTAAAATTATGAAGGACTTATGTGGGATTCTCACAACGTCTCCGACGGAGGTTCGGCCCTTCCCGGTTCGCGGCGGCGACCGTCGGGCTGTCGAGCGCCCGGGGTCGTCCGACACACCACTGGCATGGGACGCGTGGGGTTGGGGCCAAACGACTGCCTCCGAGAGTGACAACCATGGACAATTCACGCAGAGAGTTCATTCGTGCGGTATCGAGTACGTTCGTCCTCGCGGCTGGCGCTGGCACGACCGTGGCCGCGACGGACTGTGGCAACGTTGCCGAGTGGGACCCGGACGCGACCTACAACGGCGGCGATCAGGTGACCTACGAGGGGTCCCTGTGGACCGCCGAGTGGTGGACTCGGGGCTCCGCCCCCGAAGAGAGTAAAGCCGTCTGGACGCTCGAAGGGTCCTGTGGCGGCGACGGCGGGACGGGCAACGAGGGACCGACGGCGTCGGTCAGCGCGTCCGCGACCACGGTCGAGCCCGGAACGACCGTCGACCTCGACGGATCGGGATCGTCCGACGCCGACGGGTCGATCGCCAGCTACGAGTGGGAGTTGGGCGACGGGACGACGGCGACCGGGGCGACGACGAGTCACAGCTACGACTCGACCGGGGACTACACCGTCACGCTCACCGTCACCGACGACGGCGGAGCCACCGACAGCGCGACGACGGGGATCTCTGTCAGCTCCTCGTCGGGCGGCAACAGTGACGCCATCTTCTCCCCGTATCTCGGCACGTGGGGCGACATCCTCGGCGACACGCGGAACGCGAGCACCGACCGCGTCGTCCTCTCGTTCGTCGGCGACGGCACCGACGACGGGACGGTCACTCCCGCGTGGCTCACCGCGGACGGCGACCGGCCGCTCTCGGACCACGCCGACAAGATCAGCACGCTGCAAGACGAGGGCTACGACGTGTGGGTCGCCATGGGCGGCTGGGACGGCCGGATCGTCGCCAGGGACGCGAGCAGCGTCTCGGAGGTCAAAAGCGCCTACGAGACCGTCATCGACACGCTCGGCGTGACTCACATCGACATCGACGACGAGAACTACGACGAGCCCGGTCGTGACGGCACCTACTACGAGATGCGCAACGAGGCGCTCGCACAGATCCAGTCCGAGCGGCCGGACGTGAAAGTCACGTACACGGTGGCCGCCAGGCCCTCCGGGATCGTCAACGCCGACCACTGTCCCGGGAAAGACATGATCACCGACGCGCTGGAGAAGGGCGTCGAGCTGGAGTACATCAACATCATGACGATGGACTGGACCGACGTGGACACGACCCCCGAACGGGTCAAATCGGCCGTCGAGGGCACCGTCGACTGGATGAGCAACGTCTATCCCGACAAGAGCGAGGCACAGCGGCGCGCGAAGCTCGGGTTCCTCCCCAACGTCAACGAGTCCGAGTGGTCGGTCAGCGACACCCAGAACGTCGCCGACTACGCGAAACAGCAGGGGATCGGAAACGTCAGCATGTGGGCGCTGCACCGAGACACCAGCGACTACGGCCACTCCGACGCCCTCTACCCCGTCGAGAGCGGGAGCAACTGAAGCCGTCTCCCGCCAGCCGACAGCCTAATAGGGAGGCCGGCAAAATCCGGTGACAGATGGTCGCTGGGAGTACGCTCGGAACGCTCGTGATCGCCGCCGCAGCGAGTCTGTTCATGGCCTGGGCGATCGGCGCGGGATCGTCCGGCTCGACGCCGTTCGCACCGGCGGTCGGGGCCAACGCCATCTCGGTGATGCGCGCGGGCTTTTTCGTCGGGATTCTGGGTCTGCTCGGAGCGGTGTTACAGGGGGCCAACGTCACAGAGACGGTCGGGAGCGGGCTCGTCCTCTTTCCCGACGGTGGCGGCCTCTCGGCGATCGCGGCGACGATCGCGCTGCTGACTGCGGCAGTGCTGGTCGCGACCGGCGTCTTCACCGGCTATCCGATCGCGACAGCATTTACCGTCACGGGTGCGGTCGTCGGCGTCGGGCTGGCGATGGGGGGCCAGCCCGCGTGGCCGAAGTACCAGCAGATCGTCGCTCTCTGGGTCGGCACACCGTTCGTCGGCAGCGGCGTCGCCTACGCCACGGCCCGCTTGCTCCGCACAGAGAACGTCCGCGAGCGTCTCTCGATCGGTGGGCTGGCCGGACTGGTCGGCGTGTTACTGGCGAACGTCGAGTTCACGGGCCTCGGACCCGACGGCGGCCCGGGTGCCCTCTCGGTCGCACTCGCACGCACGTTCGAGGGCGGAACCGGCGGCCGGGCGCTGGTCTCGCTCGTGCTCGGACTCCTGGTCGCCACGCTGGTGTGGTACGACATCCGCGAACACGGCGAGCGAGCACAGCGGCGATTCCTGCTGGTGATGGGCGGGCTCGTCGCCTTCTCGGCCGGCGGCAGTCAGGTCGGGCTGGCGATCGGACCGCTGTTGCCGCTGCTCGATACGTTCACCGTCCCGATCGTCGCGGTGCTGCTTGGCGGCGGGATCGGCCTGCTCGCGGGCTCCTGGACCGGCGCACCCCGGATGATCAAGGCCCTCTCGCAGGACTACTCCTCGCTGGGGCCGCGCCGATCGATCGCGGCGCTGATCCCCTCGTTCATGATCGCACAGACGGCCGTGTTCTTCGGGCTCCCAGTCTCGTTCAACGAGATCATCGTCTTCTCGATCATCGGGAGCGGCGCGGCCGCTGGCGGCGGGTCGGTCAGCGGCGAGAAGATGGGCAAGACGGTGCTGGCGTGGGTCGCCTCGCTGGGACTGGCGCTCGGCCTCGGCTACGGCGTCTTCAGCGCCGTAGCCATCCTGTAGCCCACGTCGACGGCGAAACGGCGGTCTCGGACCGATCTCGCCAACTTATCTCGGTACCCGGGTGTGCGGAACGATCGGCGTCGCATCGCGTTCCGTCGCGCCAGCCGAGCCGTCGGAAGAACAGTCACTGTCGCTCACATCGTCGTCTACCGCTCGCGTTCGCGTGCCAATCGGGACAGTATCGTCGCACTGGTCTGGGGAGTGAATTGCCATACCAACCAAACGGTTGTCGACTGTATATATGATTCTTCGGCCATATAGCAACATATTCCTTATTTCTGCTAGAACACGTCCAGAGACACACCACAGCAACTCAGATATGACATCTTTTCGACCGCAGGTCTGAGACAGCACCTCGACCAGTACCGAAAGCGTCGGTCCGAGGGCGTCCGGGGACACAGAGACGGTTGTAGACGGCTCCAGTCGACCGCACGCCGACCACACTGTGTGGGGGTGTTCGAGAGCCTCTCGTCACCGGTCGAATCGGCGATTTCTGGACGACCAGAGTCGAGCGGCGACGTACAGTCGATCTGGTGAGTGTCGACACCGTCGCGTATCACTCGGTCGGCGTTTGTGTGGACGTGTCGCCATCGCTCTCGGTCTCGCCGTTCTCGCCGTCTTCGGGCTCGATACGCGACAGTCGCGCCTTCATGATGCGGGTGTTCTCGACCCGCTCGACGACGATCTCGACGCTGTCGAACTCGATGCGTTCGCCCTCCTCGACGAGGCGGCCCGCGCGGTTGAAGATGAAGCCGGCGATGGTCTCGAACTCCTCGCCCTCGGGCAGTTCGAGGTCCATCGCCTCGTTGACCTCCTCGATGTTGACCTCGCCTTTGACGACGACCTCGCCGTCGCCGACGAACTCGATCGGCTCTTCTTCCTCGCCTTCGAGGATCTCGCCGACGATCTCCTCGGTGAGGTCCTCCATCGTCACCAGTCCCTCGGTGGTGCCGAACTCGTCGATGACGATGACCATGTGGAGCCGTTCGCGGCGCATCTCCGTCAGGAGGTCGTCGACGTTTTTCGACTCGGGAACGTGCAGCGTCGGTTCGATGAGGTCCGCGAGTGCGGTCTCTGCGTCGCTGTAGTCCCGATCCCGGACCAGGTCCCGCAGGTGTGCGATGCCGATGACGTTGTCGAGACTCCCCTCGTACACCGGCACGCGGGCGTGGCCGCTCTGGACGCACTGCTGGATCGCCTCCTCGACGGAGGCGTCCTTCGAGATGGCCTCCATGTCCAGTCGCGGCGTCATCACTTCCTTGGCGATCGTGTTGTTGAACCGCAGCGTCCGCTGGAGCATCTCGCGTTCCTCCTCGTCGAGGACGCCCTCGCGCTCGCCGGTCTCGATGATGTCCTGGATCTCCTCGCGAGTGACGTACGAGGTCTCGATGGCCGAGCGGCCGCCGGTGACCTTGTTGACGATTCGAGTGAGATAGTCGAACAGGACGATCAGGGGCAACAGGACCTTCTCGGAGAACTTCAGCGGCTTGGCGATCCGCAGGGCCCACGACTCCGTGTTCTCGACGGCGTAGCTCTTGGGCGCGCTCTCGCCGAACAGCAGGACGATCGCGGTGATCCCGAACGTCGAGAGCGCGACCGCGAGGCCCTGCTGGCCGCTCCCGAGGTAGTACGTCAACAGCCCCGTCGCGATCGAGGACATCGCGATGTTGACGAGGTTGTTCCCCACCAGAATCGTCACCAGCAGCCGGTGTGGGTCCTCTTTGAGCCCTTTGAGGGTCTTCGACCCGGGGACGGCGTCCTCGACGAGGGCCTCGACGCGGTGGCTGGGCAGCGAGAACATGGCGATCTCCGACGAGGAGAAAAACGCCGACAGCCCGATCAAGAGGAGAATGATCCCCGCACCGATCCCGAGAAACACGTTCTCGGGCAGTTGGACGGGACCGTAGATGTCGACCTGTAGTGGCAAGGCTACCAGTGAATCGACTCCGACAGGGGGGTCAAGAGCCATCAACGTCTGAGTTTGCAGAGGGTGTGAATTAAACGTTGCCATGGGGTACCCCGCCGACGCGACACGGAATGCACACACCCGACAGAATTACCGGTCGCTCGCTCCTACGGGCGGGTGTATGAGCGACACCGCCATCACACTCTATCGGCTCCAGGCCTGCCCGTTCTGTGAGCGGGTCGTCCGTCGGCTCCAGGAGTACGGCCTCGACTACGAGTCACGGTTCGTCGAACCGCTGCACTCCGAGCGCGACGCCGTCAAGCGCCTGTGTGGAAAGCGAACCGTCCCGGCGATCGTCGACGAGCAGACGGGCGTGACGATGGCAGAGAGCGCGAACATCGTCGACTACCTCGATCGAACCTACGGCGAGGGAGGGGACGACTGATGGAGCTCGATTTCGACGTGGTCGATCTCGGTCCCGCAGACCACCCCGAGGTAGGCGAGCGAGCCCCCGACTTCACCCGTCCGCTGGTCACCGACGAGTACTGGGCGGACGTGTCCCTGTCCGAGCTGGTCGCCGAGGACGACGATCCGACGGTGCTGGTCTGTCACTCCATGGACGGGGCCTTCCCGGCGACGTACGCCTGGAACGAGATCCGCGAGCGCGAGTGGCACGCCGACGCCACCGTCGTCGGCCTGTCGATCTCGACGCCGTACGCCCACAAGCGCCTGCTCGACGAGCGAGAGCTGGGCGACGACTACCGGCTGTACTCCGATCCCGCCAACGGCGTCGCCGAGGCGTACGGCATCGTCAACGATCTCGACGGGATGAGCGGCGTGGCCGAGCCCCGGCCGGCCGTGTTCGTCCTCGATAGCGACCGGACGATCGAGTACGCCTGGGTCGCCACGGAGTGGCCCGACTTCCCGGACTACGACGCGGTCGAGGCGGTCATCCGATAGCGGTTCCAGCACGCTTTTTCGCGGCCCGGCCCACGTTCGGGTGATGAGTGATCTCGACCGCGCGGCCGACGCGATCGACGACGGTGAGCTGGTGATCTACCCCACCGAGACAGTGTACGGGCTGGCCGGCGACGCGCTCGACCCCGATGCCGTCCAGCGCGTGTTCGACGTGAAGGGCCGAGACCGCTCGAAGCCGGTCTCGCTCGCGGTGCCAAGCGTCGACGCGGCGACCGACTACACCGAACCCAGCGAGCGCGAACTGGCGTTCATGCGGGCCTTCCTCCCGGGCCCGGTGACGGTGCTGGCCAGGCGGCGGCCGTCGGTGCCCGACGTGCTGACCGCCGGGCGTGACCGCGTGGGCATTCGCGTGCCCGACCACGAGCTGGCGCTGGCGCTGCTGGAGCGAGTCGCGCCGATCACGTCGACCAGCGCCAACGTCAGCGGGGAGCAAAGCGCCCGGACGGTCGACGAGATCGGCGAGTCCGTCAGAGAGGGCACAGCAGTGGTCCTCGACGGCGGCCGGACGCCCGGCACGGAGTCGACGGTGGTCGACGTGGCCGCCGACGAGATCGTCCGCGAAGGGGCCGACTGCGAAGCGATCCGGGAGTGGCTGGCCGAGCACTGAGTGGCGCGCCGTCCGTTGCGTCCCGCTCGACCGGCGTCGTGTCTGCCGACGCCGGCTCCTACGAGAGCATGCTCGCAAGCGAGCGGGTCGTCGTGCCACACGTCTCGCGGTACTCGCAGGGGGCACACTTCGCGTCGCTGTCGACACGCGAGGGCGGGCCGTCGATCGTCTCGGCCGTCCTGACGGCCTTCCTGTAGGCCGCTTTCCGCCTGACCGTCAGGTCGATCTCGCGGACGACGCCGTAGGCCGGATACTCGGCGACGGCCCGCTCGACCGTCGTCTCGTGCTCCCAGGCGAGGGCCTTGGCCGCGGCCACGAGCCGGACGGTCTGGGGCTCCCAGACGCCTTCGTCGGGCGGCTCACCGGCGAAGACGAGCGACGGGACGAGCGGCGCTTCGAGCACCTTGTGAGCGATCCCGCGACACTCCCGGCCGGTCAGGAGGGCGTCGCGTCGCGGCGGGTCGACGAGCGCGTCCCAGTAGTCGAGCCGCCGTGCGAGCCGCCCGAGCCGCTCGCGGTAGGTGCCGGGCGAGACCTCGATGGGAGCGGCGAGCAGCGCCGCGTCGACCGACCGGAGAGTGTCGTACTCGAAGGCCAGCCGTCGCACGTCGTCGACGCCGTCGGGGATCGTGGGCTCGCCGTCGCGCCGTCGGTAGTAGAGCTTTCGCGGACAGTACGCCGCCGTCGCCAGGTCACGGAAGGTGTGCACGGACGCCCCTGGCCCCGTCACGGGTCATAAACGTGTGGCGCTTCCCGCTCGCGAGCAACACTTATCCCCGACAGTTCGAAACGAAGGGACATGCCCGACGGCCATCTCGTTCTCGTCTTCGACGACGGCTACGCGGCGGACTACGAACAGCTCTTGCCCGTGTTGCGCGCTCACGGCGCGCCCGCGGCGGTGGCGGTCGTGCCCGAGTGGCTGGGCGACGACGACCACCTCACGGTCGATCAGCTCGCTGCGCTGGCCGAGGCCGACTGTGAGATCTGCTCGCACGGGAGCCGCCACCGCTACCTCCAGGCCCACCACCTCGCGGCCGACGTGACCCCGGGCGAGGAGCGGGTCACCGTCGCCGCCGGCCACGTGTTTCCGGGGGAAGAACACGGCGTGCTCGCTGGCGATCGCTACGAGGTGACCGACGGCGACCGGACGACGACAGTGACGCTGGGGGAGCCACTCGCCGTCGGCGAAGAGACGGTCACCCTCGGCATCGAGCGCGAGATCGACGCCGCGTTCGACGGCGAGGAGGCGGTCCTGCGCCCGACAGAAGCGACGCTCAGAGACGAGATCGCCGGCGTTCGCTCGGCGTTCGATCGACTGGGCTACGATCCCGACGCCTTCGTCTTCCCGTACGACGCGGCCGACCCGCGAGCGTGGGCGCTGGCCGCCGAGACCTACGACGTGCTCCCCAACGCCGCCGTACGCTCACTGCCCAATCGGCCGGACACCGCACCGACGAGCTACCAGCGGTGCTACCTCGAACGGAGTCACCTCCGGCGAGCAGAGATCGAGACGTACCTCGACAGCGTCGCGACCCAGGGCGGACTGGGCATCCTGGCGGGCCACTCCGCCTGGGAGACGGTCCCGCCCGAGCGGGTCGCGTTCGTCATCGAGGCCGCGCGCCAGCGCGGGATCGAGGTGACGACCTTCTCCGGGCTCTAGAGCATCTCCGCGGCCTCTTCGACGCCGAGGTCGCCCCGGTCGAGCGCGGCCAGGATGTCGAGTGTCGCCTGGTCGGGGCCGTCTTCGCCGCCGATCTCGGCCAGCGTGACCTTCTCGCTGTGGCCCACGAACTCCTCGAAGTCGGTGCCCTCCGCGAGCGCCGTCTCCTTCTTGACGCGGTAGTTGCCGCCGTCGGTGGTGTAGAGGTCGCCGGGGTGGAAGAAAAACCAGTCCTCGCGGTCGAATCGCACGCCGATCCGGGGCTTCGCGCCGAAGTTCCGGGCGAAAAAGAGCAGCGCCTCGACCTCCTCGCCGTCGAGGTAGATCGGGTCGCCCGCGCTCGACTTCGCTTCGACGGCGTAGAACCGCTCGCCGTCGCCGGCCAGCACGTCCGGTAGTTCCCGTTCGGTCGCCGAGCCACTGGCCGGCGCGCGCATCACCGCGAAGCCCGCCTCGTCCAAGGCGTTGACGAGTTCGCGCTCGCGGCGGTCCCCTTTGGCGTTCGAGCCTACCATTACTCGACCGGTCGGTCTCGACGTATTTAAGCGCACGTTCGGCGCGTCGAGTGGAATCGGGAGTCGCATCGTAAGCTGGTAGCATGTAGATATGCTTTCATTCAGGGCGTTGTAGCTGCTTACCGGTGAGCGTCTTCCCCGTAGCGACGCTCGCCGGGGCAGTCCGACAACCGTCCGTATCAGAGTCAACATCCTCGAAAAAAGAAAGCAGGTGATCTTTCCAGCAGGGGCCAGAGACAGAGCTCCAAGCGCGACGATAGGATACTCGAACAGAAGTCATACTGCCGGCTGTCACTGTGTCACGATAGTCGCGACCGCGGGGTCGCAATGTTCTGTACAGACGGACAGCCGGCAGTATCACCTACATCATGGCCTCGTAGAAGATGCTCAGCGCCAGCACGAAGCCACCAGCTAGTCCGATACCAATCGCGGCAAAATCGTTCCCTGGGATCCCACTAGCTATAATCGCCAGAAAGAGACTCACCGCGATTCCGAGTTTTGTATCGTCTTTCATATCTGCATTTTAACATCTTAGATTTATAAATTGCACTTATTATAGACAATCATATGGTTGTTTCTTTCAATTTATACTGTGTTCTATCTGTCAGACTGAATATTCAATAGAGGTAGGATTTTGTCTGAGTCTCGATCCTGTAAGCTTCGAGTAGAACCGCATGTACGCTCCACGACGACGGTTAATTTCACGCGAGTTCGGGAGCGACAGTTTCTTGCCCCCTGACTGGATAGTCAGTCAACAATGACCACTGACGACGAGATCATGGAGGCCACGTTTGCGGCTCTGTGCAAGCACGGCTATGCGGATCTGACGATGCAGTCGATCGCCGACGAGTTCGAGAAGAGCAAGTCGCTGCTGCACTACCACTACGACTCGAAAGAGGACCTGATCGTCTCGTTCATGGAGCATCTCCTGGAGAACTTTCTGGAGGAGTTCGACGAGGACAGCGACGCAGAGCCCATGGACCAGCTGCTTCGCATGACCGAGATCGTCGTCGAGGGAGACGACAGCGAGGGCCCCGACGACGTGCACATGGCGCTGCTGGGGCTGCGCGCACAGGCACCCTACGACGAGGCGCTGCGCGCCCAGCAGGTCCGCAACGACTGTCATATCCGCGAGCTGATCGCCGACATCGTCCGGGACGGCATCGAGCAGGGCCAGTTCCGCGACGACGTGGATCCCGAGCGGTTCGCCGCGGCGTTCCGGTCCGCGATCGAGGGAGCCCAGTCACACGACGTGATCCTCGGCGCGGACGCGCCGACCGAGACGGCGCTGGCGGGCATCGAGGAGTACCTTCTCCGGGGACTTCTGGCGGACGGTGAGACCCTGGAGGGACGGACCGCGTGAGCGAGACGGCAGACCGGGACCTCACAGAGGGATCACTGCTCGGGCCGCTGGTGGCGCTGGCCGCACCGATCGTCTTCACCCAGCTGTTGCAGGTCCCGTACAACCTCGTCGATACCTTCTGGGTCGAGCGCACGGCGCTCACCGATCGTACGCGTGGGCTTCCAGCGTCGCCAGCTCGACGGTGTCCAGGACGGCCTCGTTGGTCGCGTCGAGCACCACCGGCGGTACCGTCGTCTCGGGGAGTTGCTCGCGGCGCGTCGCCCGGAGGGCCTCGACCCACCGCCCCAGACAGAGACACCAGCGATCGCCGGGTTCCAGACCGGGAAAGTCCAGTTGCGGTCGCGGTGTCAGCAGGTCGTTGCCCCGCCGTTTGCTGAACTGGAGGAACTCGTCGGTCATCACCGCACACAGTTCGTGGCGGCCGCGATCCTGCGGATGCTCGCCACAGCAGCCGTCCCGCTCGAAGCCAGTCTCCGGGTCGGTGCTGCACGGTTCGAGTGGCTCGCCCAGCACGTTCGTCTCGCTCATACCGATAGATGGGCGAGTAGTGGGTTATGTCTGGCGAGAGACGGACTCGCCTGGCACCGCGACGAACCGGAGTCGTCGGTAGTCCGCGGTCCAGGTCTCGGTGTCGGGGTCGTACTGCTCGGGACGGAGCCGATCCTCGACGGCCGCGACGACGGCGGCTCGCTCGGCGTCCGAGAGCGGTGCGAACAGCGAATCGCCGAACACGGCCAGCCACTCCCGCAGGCCGTCCGGGCCGTCGAGGTCGGTCGGCCGGTCGAACACCGTCGCCGACCGCACCGCGAAGCCGTGGCGCTCCAGCAGCGTCGCGTGCTCGCCGATCGTCGGGAAGTACCAGGGGTCGGCGGCGTCGTACCCCCGGTCGCGGAGTTCCGTCCGGACCGCCGCGACGATGGCGGCGACGTTCCCGCTCGCGCCCAGTTCCGCGACGTAGCGACCGTTGGGGGCCAGCGCCGCGGCGACGCGTTCGGAGACGGCGTCCTGGTCGTCGATCCAGTGCAGCGCGGCGTTCGAAAACACCGCGTCGAATCGCTCGTCCGTCTCGAACGCCGTGGCGTCGACGCAGTCGAACCGCAGGTCGGGGTATGCCGCGCGTGCCTGCCGGATCATCTCGCTCGACGCGTCGATCCCCAGTACGTCGCCCGCACTGCCGACCGCGTCGGCGACGGTCGCCGTGAGGTGACCCGTTCCACAGCCCAGATCGAGGATGCGCTCGCCGGGTCGCGGGTCGAGCAGGTCGACGACGCTGTCGCCGTAGTCGGTCACGAAGCCGGCTGCGTCGTCGTATCGTCCACCGTCCCACTCGTTGTCTGTCATAGATTCGCTTCGTCCGGCCCCGTACAAACGGTGTCGGTACCGGCCGGAAGCAGAACGCATACGGGGCCGGGCGGCCATCGTCCGGGCATGAGCGAGTTCGCCGACGACGTGCAGGCAGTGTTCGAATCGACAGGGGCAGACGAAGCGACCGCGGCGACAGCCGCCGAGAAGCTCGCGGCCTTCCGCGAGGAGTACGACGAGGAACTGACCGCCGACGCCGTCGAGCAGCAGTTCGCCGACGCGCCCGACGAGGCGTTCGTCCACGCCTACGACTGGCTGGTGGGCCACCTCGCGGCCGCGAACGACGACTGCACCGACTCCCGGGAGTACCGGCTCGAAGGGTTCGACAGCTTCGCGGCGGACCCCGAGGTCGGCGCGTGAGCGTCGTCCTGCGATGAGTGAGGGCGGCACCTACACCCTCCTAATCGAGCGGACCGAGGACGGCACACTCGAAGTGGGCGCGCTCGGTTCGCTGTCGTTCCCGTCGGGATGGTACGCCTACACCGGGAGCGCGCTGGGCAGCGGCGGCTTCAGCCGCGTCGACCGTCACGAACGCGTCGCGGCGGGCGACCACGACGTGCGCCACTGGCACGTCGACTACCTGCTGGGCGCGCCCGGGACCCAGCTCGATCACGTCGTCTGCTCGGCGGGCGTCGACATCGAGTGTGCGGTCGCCGACGCCGTCGCCGGCAGCCGCGTCCGCGAGTTCGGGAGCTCCGACTGCGACTGTGAGTCCCACCTCGCCTTCCACCCCGACCGGACGACGCTTCTGGACGCCGTCGATCGAGCACACCGGGCGAACCGGTAGCGTCGGCCGGTCATACTGCCGGCTGTCCGTCTGTACAGACCGTGGTCGCGAATATCGTGAAACGGTGACGCCGGCAGTATCAGGAACTGTTCCCGTCGGTCTCGGCGTCGGCGAGCGCCGCGTCCCGCAGTTCGCGTTCGGCGTCGGTCTCGGCCGTGAGTTCGGGGACACCGGTCGGCTCGCCGTCGTCGAGCGCGACGAAGACGAAGTGGCCTTCGGTCGTGACCTCCGTCTCGCCGGTCGTCGGATTCTCTCGTTCGGCGCGCACGCGGACGCGGACGCTCGTCCGTCCGGAGTCGTAGACGTACGCCTCCGTGAGCGCGGTGTCGCCGACGGGGATCGGGCGACGGAAGTTCAGTCCGTCCATCCGGGCGGTCACGCAGGGGTGGCCGGCAAAGCGCATCGCCGACATCGCGCCGATCTCGTCGAGCCACTTCATCACGATCCCACCGTGTGCGGTGTCGTAGTTGTTGGCGTGGTTGGGCTGGACGCGGTAGCGGTTCGTCAGATGGGTCGAAGCCAGCGTCGGCATGCGAGGCGCTTCGAGAGAAGCGGGGAAAAAGGCGCGGCTGTCGACTGTGTGTTGGCCGACAGCTTCGCCGCCCGTAGCGGCGAAGCGCTCCGCGAGGCGACGGTCGGCAGTGTCAGACCGCGACGCGCTCGACGCCGGGCTCGATCTCCTCGGTCTCGTAGTCGGACTCGCTCTCGCCCCGGCGCTGGCGGAGCCAGCGTGCGGCCAGCCCGATCGTCACGACAGCGGCGACGAGCCCGAGGAGCCACAGCGCTGAATTGCCGCCCGCGTCCGCCGTCGCCGAGTCGGCGACCGGTTCGTCCGGCTCGCTCGCGGGTTCGGCGTCGGTGGTCTCGTCTCCCAGGGGGTCCGCGACGTTGATCTCGAACAGGGTGACGTTGTCGAATGCCATACGAGAACCGAGGAGTGCCAGCGTCTTATATATACACCAACAGGAGCGAGTCCCACTGTGGATCGATCACGTGATGTGGATGGCGGGCTTGTTCGGCCGGGCTCTGTGTGCCTGCTCGCCGTCGGGCTCGGCTCGCCTGACGACCACGTCCGCGTCGAACTCCTCGGCGAACAGCCACGACGCCTGTTCCAGCACCGTCAGCTCCCGCTCGGGAGCCAGCACTGGCTCGAACCCGCCCGAACGGTCGGCCAGCTCGGCCGCGTAGTCGGCCGCCGCCTCGGTGCCGGGCACGGCGTCGGCGTCCATGATACGACCGACGACCGCCCCGTCTGCCGGCTGTCCCGCGGGTGTACTGCCGTCCCGAGAGCGACGGCTCCCCTCGCTCGCGGTCGAGTCTGGCTCCTGGTTCACCTCGCGAGCGATCTCGTAGGCGCGATAGCTCCAGTCGGGCGCGACGACGAGCTCGATCTCGTCTGGATCGGTGATCTCGACCACGTCGGTGATCTCGCGCACGTCAGCGAGCGTCGTCCGGACGAGTTCGCGCTCGGTGCGGTAGTCGGGGATGTCGTGCAGCGGCGTGGGCCAGTCGGCACCGGCGATCAGCCCCTCGCCGTCCAGCGCGGACCACAGCTCCTCGGCCAGATAGGGGGCGAGCGGCGCGAGCAGTTTCGTCAGCACGCGCAGCCCCCGACTGTACGCGAAGCGGTACGGGGTCTCGTACTCGCGGTAGCGTCGCAGCAACTGGGCGAACTGCTGGAGTTCGGTGACGACCCGGTGGAAGCGAAAGCGGTCGTACTCGTCGGTGACCGCGGCGATCGTCCGATCGATCTCCCGTTCGAGGTAGGCGTCGTGCGGTCTGCTCTCGGTCCGACCGCCGGCACCGTCGGTGAACGACAGCACCATCCGGTACACGTCCTGCTGGAACTCGTAGGCGTTGCTCACGTCCGTCGCCGTCCACTCGAAGTCCTGGCCGGGGTGTGCCGCCGAGAGGACGAACAGCCGCGTGGTCTCCGCGCCGTACTCGTGGGGAGCCACGTCGTTGCCCTTCGACTTGGACATCTTCTCGCCGCCGTGCAACACCGTCCCCTGGTTGACCAGCCGGTCGACGGGCTCGCGCCGGTCGAGCAGACCCAGGTCCGCCAGCGCGCGGGTGAAAAAGCGGATGTACAGCAGGTGAAGCACCGCGTGCTCGTCGCCACCGACGTACACGTCGACCGGGAGCCAGTCGTCGGCGACCTCGTTCTCGAAGGGAGCCGTCGAGAGGTCGGGGTTCAGGTACCGCAGGAAGTACCAGGAGGAGTCGACGAAGGTGTCCATGGTGTCGGTCTCGCGTTCGGCGGGGCCGCCACAGTCGGGACAGGTCGTCTGGACGAACTCGTCGCTCGCGGCCAGTGGGTTCCCCGTGGTCTGGACGAACTCGGGAAGTTCGACGGGGAGGTCCTCGTCGGGCACCGGCACCGCGCCACACTCCTCGCAGTGGACCATCGGGATCGGCGTCCCCCAGTAGCGCTGTCGTGAGATGAGCCAGTCCCGGAGCCGGTAGGTTGTCGCCGCCGTCACGGCGTCGTGGTCCAGCAAGCGCTCGCGGGCGGCCGCGCTCGCCAGCCCCTCGTAGGCCCCGTCGGCGACGATCATCCCCTCGTCGGTGTACGGGAGGGGCTGGCCGTTACGTTCTCCGTGTTCGCCGTCGTTGGGCGCGACGACTCGCTCGACCGGGAGGTCGTGTGCCGTGGCGAAGGCGTGGTCGCGCTCGTTGTGGGCCGGCACGCCCATCACCGCGCCCGTCCCCACGTCAGAGAGGACGTAGCTGGCGACGTAGACGGGGATCTCCTCGCCGGTGACCGGGTTCGTCGCGGTGAGGCCAGTGTCGACGCCGGCCGTTCCCTCGGCTCGGCCGTCCGCGGCGCGGTCGTGGAAGTCGTCGACCGCCTCGCTCGCTCCCGAGGACGTGCGCTGGGCGAGTTCGCGGGCGACCCCGTGGCCCGGCGCGAGGGCCAGATACGTCGCCCCGAAGACGGTGTCTGGCCGGGTCGTGAACACGTCGATCGGATCGCCGTCGATCTCGAAGGTGATCTGGGCACCCTCGCGGCGGCCGATCCAGTTGCGCTGGATCTCGCGGACGCTTTCGGGCCACCCGTCGAGGGCATCCAGGCCGTCCGCGAGTTCGTCCGCGTAGTCGGTGATCGTGAAGAACCACTGGTCGAGTTCGCGGGTCTCGACCGCGGTGCCACAGCGCCAGCAGACCCCCTCGCCGTCGGCGTGTCCCGGCGTGTCGTCGCGCACGTCGGCGTGACCGTCGCCCTCGTCGACCTGTGCGTCGGCCAGGACGGTCTCGCAGTCCGGGCACCAGTTGACCTGCGCGCCGGTGTACTCGACGAGATCGTTCTCGTAGAAGCGGGTAAAGAGCCACTGGTTCCACCGGTAGTACTCCGGCTCACAGGTCGTGATCTCGCGAGACCAGTCGTAGCCAAACCCCATCCGTTCGAGTTCGTCGCGCATCTGCTCGATGCACGTTCGAGTCCACGACTCCGGGTCGGTGTCGCGCTCGTAGGCGGCGTTCTCCGCCGGGAGCCCGAAGGCGTCCCACCCCATCGGGTGGAGCACGTCCTCGCCGTTCATCCGCCGGTAGCGAGCGACGGCGTCGGTGATCGCGTAGTTGCGGATGTGGCCCATGTGCAGCGAGCCCGACGTGTAGGGGAACATCCCCAGCACGTAGGTCCCCTCGCCGCGGTCGATCGCCGCGTCGTCGAGTTCGTACACGCCCTCGCGGTCCCAGACGTGTTGCCAGTACTCCTGGACGCGGGCGTGGTTGTAGCGGTTCGACATCGTCGTGCCCGGATGGTGGGAGGGTGGCACCATCACTGTTCTGCCAGCGAGAGCGTGACGCCGAGCGCGTGGGAGTCGACGAACGGAAACCTACATGATCTTTCGCAATGGTTCGGGCAGAACCACGGCGTCGGCGACGGCGAACGCGGGGCTGGCCCCATCTGTTGGGCGGCCTTTTTTGTACACCGAGCCGGAGTATACTCACAATGACCGGAGTGCCGCAGCAGGCGACGCTGGCTGACGATCGGACCTGGGCGTTCGAGGCCGTCCAGTCGGTCTCCCGGACGTTCGCGCTGAGTGTCGAGTTGCTGGACGAGCCGATGACGGAGTGGGTCTGTACCGGCTATCTCCTCTGCCGGACCGCAGACACGATCGAGGACGAACCGACGATCCCGATGGGCCGACGCGCCGAGCTCTTAGAGACCTTCGACGCGATGCTGGCCGAAGAGTCGGAGACGACCGTCGAGGACTTTCTCTCGGCCGTCGAGCCGGAGACGCCGGCCGACGGGGGCGACGACTGGGCCGTCCTCGGTCAGACCGACCGGATCGTCCGCCTCTGGCGGTCGTTTCCCGACCCCGTCCAGGACGGGATGCGCTCGATCACCCGCGAGATGGCGACGGGCATGGCGGACATCCTGCGCCGCCACGAGGACAGCGGCGGCCTCCGTCTGGAGACGCTCGACGAGCTCGAAGAGTACTGCTGGTACGTCGCCGGCACCGTCGGCCAGCTGTTCATGAAGCTCCAGACCGCCCGAGCCGACCCCGACGACCCCACGCCGGACCCCGAAGACGCCCGCGCGTTCGCACTCCTGCTCCAGCTCGTCAACATCGCCAAGGACGTTCGCGCCGACTGGGACGAAGAGCACAACGTCTACCTGCCCGGCGAGTGGCTCGCCGAGGAAGAACTCGACCACGAGGCCGTCGCCGAGCCCGAGCACTCGACCGCGGTCGCCCGCGTCGTCGGCCGGGTCGTCGACCAGGCCGCCGACTACGCACACGGTGCCCAGCGGTACCTCTCGACGGTCCCGGAGGGAGACAACGGCGGTCTCCTGGAGGCGACGGCGCTGCCCTACCTGCTGGCACTCGGGACGATCCGCGAACTCCGCGAACGGACCGTCGACGCCGTCGAACAGCCCGACGCGGTCAAGCTCGAACGCGAGGAGGTCGAGGCGCTGTTCGCCGAGGCCGAGGACGGCTTCACCCGCGACCAGGTCCGCGATCTCGCAGCCACGGTGCGAGCCGGTCCGTACCACGAGCAGTAGCGACCGACGACCCTGGCGCGAACGCTTTTGACAGTGCCCGTCGAACGGCCGGCATGGACCGGAATCGATGACCGGGGTCGCGTTCTGGTCGCTGGTCGGCCTCGCCTCGCTGACGAGCCTCGTGACGGCGTGGGCCCTCGGTGCGAACAGCAACTCCCCGCCGTTCGCGCCAGCGATCGGTGCGAACGCCATCTCGACGATGCGGGCGGCCTTCCTCATCGGTATCCTCGCCGCCCTCGGCGCGTTGACACAGGGCGGCGCGATCTCCGAGACCGTCGGCGCGGGGCTCATCGACGGCGTCCAGATCACGTCGCTTGCGGCGACGGCGGGGCTGCTCACCGCGAGCGCGTTCATGGCCTTCGGGGTCTACAGCGGCTATCCCGTGCCGGCGGCCTTCGCCACGACCGGCGCGATGGTCGGCGTCGGGCTCTCGCTGGACGGCGATCCCGCGATGGCCACCTACTGGCGGATCGGGACGTTCTGGCTCCTCGTGCCGCCTGTCTCGGGCGGCCTGGCGTATCTCACGGCGACGATCCTGCGCCGGGACGACATCCCCGAGACGGTCGGGGTCCCGCTGCTCGCGGCCATCGTCGGCGGGATCGTCGCGAACGTCCAGCTCGGCGTCGTCCCGACGCCCCCCGGCGTCCAGCAGGGTTCGATCGCCGGGTTTCTGGCGCGACAGGTGCCCACGCCGATCGTCGGCGGGCTCGACCTCGGCGTCGTCGGGTTCACGCTGGTGTTCGCGGCGGTGAGCTTCCAGTGGATCCGCCGCCGCACGCTGGCCTCGGTGGACCGCGGGATCAAGACCTTCCTCGTCGTGCTGGGCAGCGTCGTCGCGTTCTCCAGTGGCGGCAGTCAGGTCGGGCTGGCGACCGGACCACTGGAGAACCTCTACGGCGCCCAACTCGAACTGCCGGGGATCGTCCTGCTGGGACTCGGTGCCGCCGGCATCCTCGGCGGGGCGTGGATGGGCGCGCCGCGACTGCTCCAGGCGACTTCTCGGGAGTACGCCCAGCTCGGTGTCCGCCGGTCGATCGCCGCGCTCGTCCCCGGTTTCATCATCGCCCAGACCGCGATCGCGCTGGGGATCCCGATCTCGTTCAACAACATCATCATCTCCGGCGTGATCGGCGGTGGGCTGGCCGGCGGCTCGGCGGGCGTCTCCAGGCGAAAGATCGGCGTCACGCTGGCGTTCTGGGTGATCACGCTCGTGACCTCCATCGGGATCGGCTTCGGCCTCTACCGGCTCCTCGCGACGGTGCTCGGCGTCACCTGACGACGGTGACGGTCACCGGGGCCTCGCGGACGACCGCCGTCGCGACCGTCCCGAGCAGGCGCTTCGCGAGATCGCTGCCGCCGCCGTGACCGCCCATCACGATCTGGTCCGCGTCGTTGGCCTCGGCGTAGGCGACGATCGTCTCGGCGGGGTCACCCTCCTCGACGACCGTCTCGACGGGGTCACCCTCCTCGACGACCGTCTCGACGGGCTGGTCGGTACCGGCGGCCTGCTCTCTGGCGGCGTCTATCACGTCCGCCGCGTGCTCGCGAGCCGCGCCTCCCCGCACCTCGTCGGTCAGCACGCCGCTCTCGCTCATCGCGGCGTCGATCGGCGTCACGACGTTCAACACCGTGATCGGACAGTCGAAAACGTCCAGCGCGTGGGACAGCGCCGCCTGCGAGAGCGGCGAGCCGTCGAGGGGGACGAGGACGTGTGAGGGTCGCATACCGGAACCGTCGTCAGCCGGGATCAAAGAGGTGGGTGCTCGTGTCAAGTGCTATGGGTCGGCGAGTGTGCTCGCCGGGAAATTCGTCGCAAAAATAGTCCATCCTGGATATCGAACCGGAGCAAGACGGTCGCTCACTACGTTCGCGCTGCGACTTGCAGGGCTCGAATCCACTCCGTCGACGATTCCGCGGCTCGCGAGTTTGCGAGCCGCAGGAATAGTCCATCCTGGATATCGAACCGGAGCAAGACGGTCGCTCACTACGTTCGCGCTGCGACTTGCAGGGCTCGAATCCACTCCGTCGACGATTCCGCGGCTCGCGAGTTTGCGAGCCGCAGGAATAGTCCATCCTGGATATCGAACCGGAGCAAGACGGTCGCTCACTACGTTCGCGCTGCGACTTACAGGGCTCGAATCCACTCCGTCGACGATTCCGCGGCTCGCGAGTGTGCTCGCCGCAGGAATAGTCCATCCTGGATTCGAACCAGGGTCGAAGCCCCCAGAAGGCTTCAGGATTGGCCACTACCCCAATGGACTGTGTACCCCATCGTATCCGGCAGTCGCATATCAGTGTTACGGACGAGACGGTTCCGTGTGACCGTCTGCCATCCGATCGCCGGGGGCTACAGCGACACCGTCTCCAGGGACTCGGAGATCTCCTGGACGTGGTCGTTGTAGGCGGCGACGAACGCGCTCACGTCGTCGGCGTGGGCTCGCAGGTCGTGGGCGTCCGGGGGCTGGTACTGCGAGAGGAGGTAGACGCCGCCCTCGCCGCCGACCCGGAGGTAGTCCGCCCGCCCTTCCTCCCAGTTGAGTTCCCAGCGCGAGCCGTCGATCCGAGTCGTGAAGGTACCGTAGCTGTCGCCGCTGTAGCGGTAGAGCTGCTGGGCCATGGCGTCGGCGGCCTCCCGGAGCTCCGAGAGGATCGCCTGGCGGGTAGCGACCACGTCGTCGACGGTGGCGATCTCGGGGAACTCGGTCGAAACGTCGTCGAGGACGCCGTCGAGCGAGCGAACGTGGTCGTTGAACGCGGCGACGAACGCGTCGTAGTCGCTCATCGCCGTCGCCAGAGCGGACGGTTCGGGCGGTTGCTGGGTCGAGACGACGTAGATCTCGCGACCGCCCCGTTCGTAGCGGAGGTACTGCACGTCGCCGGCCTCGTATTTCAGCGTCCAGGAGGCGGCGTCGGTCTCGAAGGTCGCCTGTCCGTAGTCGCCGCCCTGGAGGCGGGCGAGTTCGCGGGCGATCTCACCCGCGTGGTCTGTGACCGCGGCGACGATCTCGTCCCGGCGCGCGGCGGCCGCGTCGGTCCCGACCACGTCGGCGTCCAGCCCCTCGATCATCGTCCACAGCGAAGGGTTCGAACGGCATAACGGCGGTGACTTCGGACGGGCGCAGAAAGACGAGCGTACCGTCGTGGCGGGGCGAATACGCCCGGATTATCCCGTGAACGATCGAGACAGTATAGCACCGGGCGGCCCCGAGTCGATGCATGGCTTCCGAAACTCCCGCTTCGAGCGTCGGCCGCGACGGGACGCCCGCCGTCTCCTCGCCGTGGGTGCGCGGCCTGGCGGCCGGACTGATCGGCGGGCTCGAGACGGGCGTGTTTCTGACAGTCGCCGCACCGGCTGTCCTCTCGGAGACGTTCCCGGCACTGGTCTTTGCGAGCGGGCCGGTCGTGGGCTGGCTCGTGCTCGCGGTCGCCAGCGCCGCGGCCGGGATCGTCTTTACGACCGTCGTCGAGCGACAGGCGCTCTCGACGACGGTCGTCCTCGGAATCGGATACAGCGTCGCGCTGTGGCTCGTCGCCGCGGTCGCGCTCCCGACCTGGCTCGGGGCGGTCGGAGCCACCGCCCCGCCGTTCCCGTGGTTCGATCCGACGCTGCTGGCCGGACTGGCCCTCTACGGTATCGTCCTCGGAATCGGACACTGGCTGTTCGGCCGGTGACGGGCAAAATCGACACCTCCTTACTTCGACCGCCGAACGAACGGATATGTACGTTGGACGGTTCGTCGTCGTCGGCCCGCAGGTCGGCGCGTACCGCGTCTCGTCGCGATCGTTCCCGAACAGGAGAGCCCTCGACCGTGACGGCACGATCACGGTCGGACCGACCGAAGACGCTCCCGAGACCGACAACCCCTACATCTCGTACAACGCCGTGCGGGAGACCGACCGGGGCGTCGTCGTCGGTAACGGCTCTCACGTCGACCCGATCGCAGAGAAGCTCTCGCTTGGCTACCCCGCGCGGGACGCCGTCGCCGAGTCGCTGCTGGCGCTTGACTTCGAGAAGGACGACTACGACACCCCGCGCATCGCCGGGATCGTCGGCGTCGATCCCGACGACCCCACGACGCGGGCCGAGGGCCACGGCGGCGTCATCGGGACGGTCCGCCGGGACGCGCTCCTGGTCGAAGAGGTCACCGAGCCGACGCTGGTCGCGACCTACGAGACGGACAGCCCGGAGGCGTTCGACCTGGAAGCGACCGACGCCGAGGAGATCGCCCGGGAAGTCTACGGCCACGAGTTCGAACACGCCGTCTGTGCGGCGGGCGTCACCGTCGACGGCGGCGTCGAGACCGCGATCTACAACGGCTAGGGCGCTCCAGTCCGCTTTTTACGGCTCTCGGCCGGAGTCCGAACGGGTCAGTCCAAAGGTCTAAGCAGGCGGGGCACCCATGTGTAGACACTATGAGCACGGAGACCGAAAGCGGCGACGACCTCGAGGAGCGTATCACGAACTTCCTGCGCCGGAACTTCCCGCAGATCCAGATGCACGGCGGCTCGGCGGCGATCCAGAACATCGACCGCGAAGAAGGCAGTGTCACGATCCAGCTCGGCGGTGCCTGTTCTGGCTGTGGGATCTCGCCGATGACGATCCAGGCGATCAAGACCCGCATGACCAAGGAGATCCCCGAGATCGACACGGTCCACGCCAACACGGGCATGGACGGCAGTGAGGGCATGGCCGGCGGTGCCAGCCCGTCGATGCCCGGCGACTCGCGGGGCGGCGAGATCGGCGGCGACGACGAAGGCCCCGAAGCGCCGTTCTAAGCTCCAAGCTTCTCCGTTTTTTCTCGTCGGTGAGCGACGGCTCCGCGCCGTGGAGCCGGGCCGTGGGATTATGCATCTCGCTGCCTAACTACGGGTATGCGTCTGGGGCCCCTCGCGCTCGTCGCCGTCGCGCTCCTGGCGGGGTGTGGCGGGCTGGTCGGCACGTCCACGGAGACGACGGTGACGCCGGCACCGGTCCCCGAACCGCCCGCCACCGAGTCGACCGGCAGCGCGATCGCACCGGGCGTCGGGGGTGCGCGGATCGTCGACGCCGACCGGCTGGCCCGAGCCCACCGAACGGCGATCCGGAACCGCTCGTACGTCTGGCAGGAGCGCCAGCGCGCGAGTCCCGTCGAGACGAACGAATCCGAGCGAATCGACACGCGGCTGTGGGTCGAGCGCGAGCGGCGCTATCGCTACGAGCTGTCGACCTCGTGGCGTCCGGTCAACACCTCCGAGTACACCGAGGGCGAGACGCGATACCGACGTGACGTGAGTCGCGCCGGCTTCACCTACTCGACGGCACCCGGAACGAACGTCACGGCACGCTACGGCCACCAGCCCGAAGTGGCGATCAGCCGGTATCTCGCGATCGGATCGGCCACCGTCGCGGCGACCACGGTCGACGGCCAGCGGTACTATCGGATCACGGGCTCGGCCGACACGTTACCCGTGACCGGTGAGATCAGCAACTACAGCGTCGAGGCACTGGTGGCTCCCTCGGGGTTCGTCCGCTCGCTGTCGGTCAGCTACGAGGACGTGATCGGCAGCAACCGCGAGCGGATCGACTATCGCTACCGGTACAGCGCCGTCGGCGAGACGACGGTCCAGCCCCCGGAGTGGGTCCGGGCGCGCTGGCCGGAGAACGTGACGACGGCGACGACCACCCCCACGGGGAGCGCGACCGATACACCGGACTGACACTTTCTTTGACTATCGAAACAATCTTTGTACTACAGGAGGAGTCCTCCACCAGTGACAGAACGCCAGAAACAACTGCGAGCGCTGTTTTTCACGCGATTCGCCGGTGCCTTCGGGCTGGTGACGCTCCTGACGCTGTTGCCGACGTACATCGAAGTCCTCGGGGCCGAGGGGTTCGTCGTCGGGATGTTCGTCACCGGCCTGACCTTCGCACAGGCAGTCGCGGTGATCCCGGTGTCGTACCTCGGGGACCGCTACGACAAACGGACGATCCTGCTCGTCGGCCTCGGGCTGGCAGCCGCCGTCTACGGTGCCTTCACGTTCGTCGAGACGAGCTGGGGGTTCGTCCTCGTCCGGGGGGTCCAGGGCATCGCCGCGACCACTGCCGGCCTGCTCGGACTCGCGCTCGTGGGCCAGTTAGCCAGGGACAGCAAACGCGGCAACACCATCGGCAAGTCGAACTCCTGGCGGTTCGCCGCGGACATCGGCGGGACGCTCTCGGCCGGGGTACTCTACGACAACTTCGGCTTCTCGACCGTCTTCGGGCTCCTGATGGTCGTCACCGGGCTGGCCTTCCTCGCGGTGCTCGCGTGGGTCGAGCCCGACGAGACGACCGTCGAGGAGTTCGCGTTCTTCGATCTGGCGGTCAACCGCCGGATCGCGACGATCACGAGCTTCCGGGCCCAGTACGCCGTCGCGGTGACGCTGGTCCGTAACTGGGTGCCGATCTTTGCCGGCGTCGCGGCCGCTCAGGGCGGACTGGGGTTCAACGCCGCCGTCAACGGTGCGACGGCGGTGAGTCTGACCATCGTCAGCGCCCGCTTCATGAACATGCTGAGCCAGCCGTTCACGGGCCGGCTCTCCGACCGGTTCGGTCGCGCGCGGTTCGTCTTCGTGGGCGGGCTCGCATACGGGATCGCCGCCCTCCTCGTCCCGTTCACGCCCGCGATCGGCTCCGCGCTGGCGCTCCCGGCCACGTTCCCCTACTTCGGCGAACTCTCCGCGGCGTTCCTCCCGCTGCTGGCCGTCAGTGCCCTGCTCGGGATCGCCGACTCGATCCGGGAGCCCGCCAGCATGGCGCTGTTCGCAGACGAGGGGACGGGTGAGGGCGTCGCCGCGAGTTTCGGGATCCGGGACATCGTCTGGCGACCGGGCGCGGTCGTCGCACCGCTGGTCGGTGGCTGGCTCATGAGTAGCGTCGGCATAGACTGGGTGTTCTTTCTGGGCGCTGGGGCCGCCTTCTCCGGCGTGATCGCGTTCGTCGGCATCCTCTCGTACGACCACGGGCGCGAGGGGCTGGCGAAGTGGTGATCAGAGTCGCTCGGCGACGGCGCTCGCGGCGCTCACGTCGCTGACGGCCCGTTCGATCGTGTCGGTGCCGTAGACCCGTTCGACGCCGGCACTCGCCAGCTTCGTCTGGGCGTTGGACGCCAGCATGGGGTGGACACAGGAGACGAAGACCCGGCCGGCCCCCCGGTCGTTCAACACGCCGACGGCCTCGCTCATCGTCGATCCGGTGGCGATGATGTCGTCGGCGACGACCACGTCCCGGTCGGCGACGGTCGCGTCGCTTGGCGAGATGTCGACCGCGCCGGTGTCGTAGTCTCTCTCTTTCTCGAAGTAGTCGACGGTCCCGCGCCCGTAGGCGTCTCGGACGGTCGTCGCGATGTCGACGGCCCCCTCGTCGGGCGAGAGAAAGAGCGGTTCGTCGAGCGTCGCGGGCAGCGGGTCGGCCAGGACGCCGGCAGCGTCGACCGGTTCGGCGGGCACGTCGAAAAAGTCGCAGACGGAGTCCTCGTGGGGGTTGACCGTCAGCACGCGGTCGGTGCCAGACGAGATGGCCCGTGCCATCGCACGCGAGGAGACGGGTTCGCCGGTTCGAAACGCCTCGTCCTGGCGGGCGTAGCCCATGTACGGCAGGACTGTGAGGACCTCGTCGGCACCGGCTTCGCGGGCGGCGTCTTGCAACTGGAGCAGTTCGACGTGGGCGTGATCCGAGAGCGTCGAGGCGACGACGACCGCCCGGTCGATCTCGTCGGGGACGCGCACGACAGACTCGCCGTCTGCGAAGTCCTCGTACTCGACGCGCCCGAGTGACTCGTCGCTCGCGTCGGCCAGCGCCGCCGCGAACGCCTGCGATTCCGAACCGGGGATGATCATGTTCGCCCATCTACCGGCCGCGCTAAACCCCTTTTCGGTTCCCAGAGAGCCCCGGTCCGGCGAGCTACGGCACGGCGACGCCGGTGACTCCGGCCAGCCCGAGCGCGCGCGAGCGCCACTCCGGTGCGCCGTCTTTCGCGGTCACCGGGTCGATCGCGACGGTGCCGTCGGCGGTGACCGTCACCGTCGCGGCGGCGTAGGCGACGTCGACGATCCCGGACACGGTCGGGTCGACCGCCGCCCACTCGCCGCTGGCGCGTGCGAAGAGATCGCCGTCGACGACTGCGTGTGCGCGGTCGCCGTCACGCTCGGCCGAGACGACGGTCGCGTCGCCGGCCAGTTCGGTCGTCCAGCCGTCGGCGAGACGGTCGACGCCGTCGGCGGTCCCGGCGTACGGTCCGGCGGCGGCCACGTCTCGGACGGCGTCCCCGCCCAGCGCGACGAGGTCGTCGCCGTCGATCCGGAAGCAGCCCTCGGCGGCCGCCACGAGGTCGCCGTCGACGGCGTGGGGCTCGTCGACAGCGCCCAGTGTCACCCACTCGTCGCCGTCGAGCCGGGCGAGTGTCCCGTCCTCGCTCGCGGCGACGACGCGCTCGTCGACGCCGACCGCCGTCGCCGGGCCGAAGCCGGTGGCGGTGAATCCCGCCTCGTCGCCGACCAGCACGTCCTCGTCGGTCGCGACCGCGAGGCGGCCGTCGCTGCCGGCGATGTCGCGGGCCGTACACCCGTGTTCGAGCCCGAAACGGCCGATCTGGTCGTCCGAGAGCGCCACCGTCGCCACGCCCATCTCGCAGGCGACGTAGGCGTGGACCTCCTCGCGGCGCTCCTCGTAGATCCGCTTCTCGTCGAGGGCGATGTCGTCGTCGCTCATGGGCGGGGGTTGGTCGGGTCGGCTGGAAAGGCTACCGCCTCACCGGTTCGGGACGCCGGTGTGACGGACGGCCCTCGGAATCTCGAAGCACGGGCCGGCGTCGGAGGCTGCCGAGACACACCACGTCGTGACTCAAAGCGGCCTTTCACCGTTCAGGGCCTTGATGCGACCGTCCGTCGTACGATCAGGCGACCCATGCCAACGATACACGTGACCAGACGACAGATCGCGCTGCTGGCCGTCGTCGTCCTCGTCGCCGTCGCCGGCTGTTCGGGTGCCCAAAACACCGCCGACAGCGGCGGCTCCGATCTGGGAATGCAGTCGGCCGGCGACGGCAGCGGCGGCAGTAGCGGTGGCGGCGGCGTCGGCAGCTACTACGACGCCGACGGGGATCGCGTGATCGTCCGCGAGTCCCGGATGGACCTGCGGGTCGACAACTTCACGCGGGCGTTTCGCTCGACCCGCGAGATCGCCGCGGCCCACGGCGGCTACGTCGGCGACCGCTCGCAGAACTCCCGGGGCGACTGGGACGAGGGCCGGATTACGGTCCGGGTGCCCCCCGAGAACTTCTCCGAGGCCCGCGACGACCTCGCGGTGCTTGGCCACGTCGAGGACGAGTCGGTGTCGGTCCAGGACTTCACCGACGAGTACAACGACCGCGAGGCCCGCATCGAGGACCTCCAGCAGGAAGAACGGGCCCTCGAAAGCCTGCTGAGCCGGGCCAACGACAGCGAGGAAGCCAGCGAGATCAGAAACGACCTCCGGGAGGTACGAGACGAGCTCCGAACCCTCCGCCAGCAACAGTCCTCGCTGGAGCGCCGTGAGGCCATGTCGACGATCCGGATCGACGCCCACGAGCCGGTGAGCGAGCAGCCACCCGAGAACTACCGCTCCTCGTTTGGCTTCGACGACGCGTTCATGGAGGCGTTCTACGGCGGCCTGACGGCGGTGAAGTACGTCGTCGTCTTCTTCGGCTACGCGATCCCGATCGGGCTCTCGCTGTTGCCGCTGGCGGCCTTCGGCCTCGTGCTCGTCGGCGGCTTCCGCCGGACTCGGCGGTTCGTCTCGGGAGCGATGAGCGCCGACTCGGAGAGGGCAAACGACTCGCCGGCAGTCGTCGAGACGAGCGGTGACGAGGCCGGGACGACCGACGACGGCGAGCCCGACGGCGGCGAGACCGACGAGTAGCTACAGGGCGTCCTTGTACGCTTCCAGCGCTTCGTCGATGTCCGCCTCGGTGTGGGCGTCACAGACGAACTGCGACTCGAACTGGTTGGCCGTGAGGAAGACTCCTTGCTCTTTCATCGCCGGCCAGAACAGGCGCTGCCAGCGCTCGGTCTCGGCCCGTTTGACGTCCGCCCCGGTCTTCGGGCAGGTCTCGAAGCGCTCACAGTCGGGGTCCTGCGTACAGCCGGCGTCACAGGGGCCGCCGGCCTGCGTGCCGTCGGCGTCGCGGGTGAACACCACCTTGAACATCGAGTCGGTGCCGACGACGGTGTACTCGGGTGCCTGATCCGCGAGGATGTCCGTCAGGCCGGCTCGCAGCCGTTCGCCAAGGCCGTTCACGTGGTCGTACACGTCGTTCTCGGCGGCGTAGCGCAGCGTCTCCAGGCCGGCGGCCATCGTCACGGGGTGACCCGAGAAGGTGCCCGACTGGAACACGTCGCCAGCGGGGGTAAACTGCTCGACGATCTCCGAGCGGCCGCCGACGGCTCCGACCGGGAACCCGCCCCCGACGATCTTGCCGAAGGTCGTCAGGTCGGGCGTGACGCCGAATTTCCCCTGAGCACACTGGAGGCCACCGACCCGAAAGCCCGTGATGACCTCGTCGAAGACGAGCAACGAGCCGTGGTCGTCACACAGCTCGCGCAGCGTCTCGTGGTAGCCATCGACCGGGTGGACGATGCCGTAGTTGCCCAGGATCGGCTCGGTCAGGACCGCGGCGATGTCGTCGCCGTGCTCGGCGAACAACTCCCGTGCGGCCTCGGCGTCGTTGAACGGCAGCGTCAGGGTGTGCTCGGCGAACTCCGGGGGGATGCCGGGACTGGAGGGGGCGGTGTGGTCGCCCTCGCCCTCGACCAGCGTCGACTCCTGTGCGCCGTGGTAGCCCCCCTGCATGACGACGATCTTGTCCCGGCCGGTGTAGGCCCGCGCCAGACGCACCGCCGACACCGTCGCCTCGGTGCCGCTGTTGACGAAGCGGGTCATCTCGACGCTGGGGACGTGCCGGCGGACGAACTCCGCCAGCTCGACCTCGACTTCCGTCGGCGCGCCGTACATCGGCCCCTCGGCGGCGCGTTGCTGGACCGCCGACTGGACCGGTTCGGGCAGGTCGTGGCCCAGCAAGAGCGGGCCGTAGCCCATCACGAAGTCGAGATATCGGTTTCCGTCGGCGTCGATGACGTGGCCGCCGTCCCCGCGCTCGACGAAGAAGGGGTAGGGCTGGGTCGCTCGCACCGAAGAGTTGACGCCGCCCGGCATCACCGACAGCGCCCGATCGTACAGCGATCGCGACTGCTCGTGGTTCATGGCCGTGGATTTGGCCCAGGTCGGAAAGATACTGTCGGTCGTGGAGCCGTCACCTCGACACGTCTGTCGTCTCCGCGACGACGGGCACCCGCTCGTGGCCGGCCGCGCCCAGCAGCGCGATCGTCCGCGCGGTCAGGAGCGTCCCCACGGAGACGGTCTCGCGGCCGCCAAGCGTCGTCGCCGAGAGGACGTTCTTGCCGGGGACCACCGGCTCTCTGAGCGCCACGTCGTCGTTTCGACGACTGGCGTCGTCCGTCTGGACGACCGCGTCCGTGGTCGGGGGAAGCGGTGCGCCCGCGGCGACCGCGACGGCAGTCCGCAACGGCGTCTCGGCCGGCGGCTCGTCGTGAGGAGCGAGGTCTGCGACCACGTCCATGACCACCGGGGCCGCCCGCCGCGTGTCCTCGACCTCGACGGCCGCGACGGCGTAGCCCGCGACGCGAGCGCGGTCGTACTCCGGGGTGGCGGCCGGGCGGTCCTCGGCCAGGACCGCGCCGCGGGCGTCGGCGAGGGAGACCTCGTGGCTCACGTGTCGAACGTCGCCGTCCGGGCGCTCATCGACCCGCCAGCCCGACGACGTGGCCGATCTCGGGCAGGAGCACGTCCTCGACGCCCAGCGCGATCGCGTCCGGGCTCCCGGGGAAGGCGTAGACGGCGGTCTCGCCGACGATCCCCGCGGTCGCGCGGGTCAACATTGCGGCGGTGCCGACCTGCTCGTGGCTCAGCCGCCGGAAGTACTCGCCGATACCGGGGATTTCGGGGTCCAACAGCGGCCGGACCGCCTCGATGGTCACGTCGTCGGGCGTCAGTCCCGTCCCGCCGGTGGTGACGATCACGTCGACCGTCGCTCCGCCGGCGCGCTCGCCCGCCAGCGTCTCGACGCGCTCGCGGATGGCCGCCGCGTCGTCCGCGACAACGTCGGTGACGGCGACGCGGTGGCCGGCATCCTCGATCGCCGCGCTCGCGACCGGCCCGCTCTCGTCCTCGTCGCTCGACCGAGAGGAAGAGATCGTCAGCACGGCGAACGCGAGGGTCTCGTCGGTGCCGTGGTGATGGTGGTGGCCGTGCTCGCCGTCGCCGTGATCGTGGCCGTGCTCGTCGCTCATGAGTCTCCCTTGACCTTCGCTTCCACGCGCACGTCCGAGATGCGCGTGTCCGGATACTGCCCGTCGGCGTCTTTCTCGGCGGACTTCACCATGTCCCAGACCGTCAGCAGGGCGCGGGTGACGCCGTTGAGCGCCTCCATCTCGACGCCGGTCTGGCCGGTCGAAGAGACTTCGACGGTGCTCTCGACGCCGTCCTCGCGGACCGCGAAGTCGACGGTGACGCCGTCGATCGCGAGCGGGTGACACATCGGGATGTCGTCCCAGGTGCGCTTGACGGCCTGGATCGCGGCGACGCGGGCCGTCGCCAGCACGTTGCCCTTCACGACCGCGCCGGTCTCGATCGACTCGGCCGTCGACGGTTCCAGGTCGATCCGTCCGCTCGCGACCGCCCGGCGGTCGACGACGGCCTTGTCGCCGACGTCGACCATCTGGGCCGCGTCGTCCTCGACGTGGCTGAACTCGTCCATACCGCCCGCAACGGCCGGGGCCTACAAACCGCTTTGTGCTTCTGTCGTTGGTCGTGTGGAAAAATCGAAGGTGGACTCGACCACTGGCTCATTCTCACGTCTGCGTGACAACGGTGTCCGTTTTCTTCCCGATAATCTTCACCGAAAACACGCGTTCTCGGGGAACGAGCTCGTAGACATCCCGACCGTCTTTTTCTCCCCTTTTGACCCTCCAGTGTTGGGTCTCGTCGTTGTATTCTATCTCGGAGCTATCGACATGTAGTTCCTGAACGCCGTCCGGAGTCTCGTATCTGATCGCAGGCATATCTTCACTTCGGATCGGACGGGTTTATCTCTGTGTCACGTCGGCTTGTCTGGGTGAACACGTCCCACAGAGGGAATCGGCGACCGTGTCGAGGGTTTTGGATGCTCGAACCCGTTTACAGTCACAAGTGCTACCGGTCGTTCCCGACGAGTGAGAGCCTGGGCAACGTATAGGTAGCTCGGGCAGCCAGTTCCGGTATGCACGTTCTGGGAGTCGCCGGCCCGTCGGACGCGGGGAAGACGACCCTCGTCGAGCGGGTCTGCGAGCGGTTGGCCGAGCGGGGCCGCGTCGCGACGATCAAGCACTGCACGCACGCGCCCGACGTGGACACCGAGGGCAAGGACACGGCGCGCCACCGGGCGGCCGGAGCGGCAGTGAGCTACGGTCTCGCCGACGACGCGTGGTTCGCGACGGGCGAGGATCGGGGCCTCGACGAGACGCTCGACGAACTCGCGCGGTCGTACGACTACGCCGTCGTCGAGGGGTACTCCGGGGCGCGGATTCCGACGGTGGCGCTTGGCGGGCGCGACCACGCCGGGCGACGGCTCGCGGCGGGCGAGACCGCGAGCGACGTCGACGCGGCGGCGCTGGTCGAGGCGCTCCACGACTGCGAGCCCTACGAGACGCTGGGCTCGCTCGTGGCACGGGTCAAAGCGTCGAGCGACAGCGACCGTGCCGGTGCGATCGCGACGTTTACCGGACGGGTCCGCGAGCGCGACGACCACGACGACACGCCGACGGAGTACCTGGAGTTCGAGAAGTACGAGGGCGTCGCCGAGGAGAAACTGGCGACCATCCGCGACGACCTCTGTGCGCGCGATGGCGTCTTCGAGGTCGCGCTGCACCACCGCACCGGCGTCGTCGAAGCCGGCGAAGACATCGTCTTCGTCGCCGTGCTTGCGGGCCATCGCCGCGAGGCGTTCCGAGCGGTGGAGGACGGGATAGACCGCCTCAAGGACGAGGTCCCGCTGTTCAAGAAGGAAGTGACCGTCGAAGACGCCGTCTGGGCGCACGAGCGGTAATACTACAGCAGATCGCTGGCCGTCGTGTCCTCTGCCACGTCGGTGTCGAGGTCGATGTCCTGAATCATCGCCACGAGGTCTTCGAGCTGGGGGAAGGTGTACACCGTCATGTCGATGTCCGCTCCCTCGGCGACGATGTGTGAGTCGACGACGAAGACGAGGTCGGAGTCGGGCCAGCCGCCCATCGAGTCGATGATCGTCGCCGTGTCGTCGACCAGCAGGCTCGGGGTCGTCATGTCGATGGTCGCGTCGAGGACGTTCGCCCACCCGTCGATGAAGCCGCTGGTCATGATGTTGCCGATCTCCTGGAGCGCCGACTCTTCCATCTCGGAGAACCCCTCGTCGGCCCCCTGGATACCGCCCATCATCTGTCCCGCCAGGCGCTTGCCGTGGTCGGGATCGAGGACGAACAGCACGTACCCGCCGGGAGCCTCGGTCAACTCGACGTAGATGCCGATTCGCTCGTCGTTTCCGAGGTGGGTCTTGACGTCGCCGATGTCGAGAAAGTTGATCTGAGAGGTCCGCACCGAGGCGTCGACACCGGTCAGTTGCGAGAGGTGATCGGCGACGGTGTCCGATCCCTCCTTGGCCATCTTGTTGAAGAGGTCGAGTTTCCGCACGTCGACTTGCAGGCTCATACGCTCGAATCGGGAGCCACTCGCTTAATCGCACCGCCGGGATTTCAGCGTCTGATACTCGGAGCCACCCGTCGTCGCGAGGACGGCACGCCGGTCGAACAGCGCGACGCCGGCGGCGTCGCGGACCGACGTTACTCCCCCTCGACGCGAAACTGTCCGTACTCCGTGACCGTGTTGAGCACGACAGACGTTTCGACGGCGGTGATGTCGTCGTCTGTCATCAGCTCCTTGATCCGTGCGTTCATCGCCGCGGTGTCCGTGAACTTCCCGATCGCGACCACGTCGTGGCTCCCGGTCACCTCGTAGACGCCGATCATCTGCTCGGCGTCGCCGAGTCGCTCCGGGACGCCGGGCAGTCCGTCTCCGTCGATCGTCAGCTGGAAGACGGCCGTCACGTCGTAGCCGAGCGACTCGTAGTCGATACGGGGCTCGTACCCCTCGATAACGCCGCGGGTTTCGAGCTGGTCGATCCGCTGGGAGACGGTCGGCTCCGCGATCCCGGTCGCCCCGGAGATGTCGCGGGGGCTGGCGCGGCCGTCCGCCAAGAGGGCGTTGACGATCCGGCGCTCGGTGTCGTCGACGTTCATCGAGCGATCAGACGGCGTCCGGTCCGCGTTCACCCGTCCGGACCTGGACTGCGTCCTCCACGTCGATCACGAAGATCTTCCCGTCGCCGGGCTCGCCGGTGTGTGCGCCTTCCTGGATCGCATCGACCACGTCGTCGGCCGGGATGTCGGCGACGACACACTCGATTTTGACTTTCTGGTGGAGATCGACGACGTACTCCTCGCCGCGCCACTGGCCTTTCTTGGCCGGCTGTGAACCGCGGCCGGAGACGTTCGTCACCGTCAGCGACGGCGCGCCCACTTCCGCCAGCGACTCCTTGACGTCGCCGAGCTTGTCCGGCCGCACCATCGCGACGACCATCTTGATCTCGTCAGTCATCGTTGGTCACCTCCGTGAAGTTCGCAGTACCACCGTCGGCGACGACGCCCTCGCCGCTGCCGAACTCGGGGTAGGTCTCGACGCCGTGCTCCGAGACGTCCAGGCCTTCCTGTTCGTGCTCGGGCGTGACGCGTGCCTGTCCGACCGCCTTGAGAGCGCCCCAGATGAGGCCGGTCGCGGCGACCGTCCAGACCGTGATGATCGCGACGCCGATCAGCTGCGTGACGAAGCCGTCGATCATGAAGCCGACGTTGGCACCGCCGGCCCAGGCGTCGACCGCGACGAAGGAGTACAGCAGGGTCCCGAGGACGCCCGCGCTCCCGTGGACCGGGAAGACTGCACATACGTCGTCGATCTGGAGGCGTTTCTCGACGAAGTTGAAGACGATCGGCAGCTGCGCGCCGGCGAGGCCACCGACGAGGAACGCACCCCACCAGGTCGTCGTGTTGGGAATCGCGGTGATGCCGACCAGGCCGGCGAGGAGACCGTTGGCGACGTACAGCGTGTCGACTTTGCTGGTCTTGACCCAGGAGATCAGACCGGCACCGATGGCCCCGCTGGCCATGGCGATCGTCGTCGTCATCGCGACACGCCCGACGTACGAGAAGTCGCCGAGCGCGATCGCGCCCTCTTCGATGCTGAAGACGGTCGCGGCGGTGCCGACGTTGAAGCCGTACCAGCCGAACGCGAGGATCAGCGTCCCCAGCACGGCGAAGGTCATCGAGTGGCCGGGGATGACGTTCGCGCTGCCGTCCTCGTTGTACCGGCCCATGCGCGGGCCGAGCACGTAGGCCGCCGTCAGACCGGCGATACCGCCCATCCCGTGGACGACCATGCCGCCGGCGAAGTCAGCGAAGCCCAGGCCGGCGAGCAGACCGCCGTCGTACCACGACATCCCGCTGACGACCGGGTAGATCACTGCGGCGATCAGGACCGTGTACGTGATGTACGCCCGGAGCTTCGCGCGACCGGCGACGGCCCCGGAGACGATCGTCGCCGCCGTCATCGCGAAGACGGCCCCGAACAGCCACGTCACCCAGCCCGACGAGCTACCGTTCATCTGCCAGGAGAGCCCAGCACCGCCGACCAGTCCCTCGACGGTCGCCCCGACGAGGAAAAACAGCGCGACGCCGACACTCCAGGTCAGGAGGTTCTTCGTCAGCTGGTTCGCGACGTTCTTGGAACGGACCTGGCCGGCCTCCAGCATCGCGAAGCCCGCGTGCATGAAGAAGATCAGGAACGTTACCACCAGTACCCACAGGAGGTTGACTCCCTCGACAATCGATTCTGGGTTCGACTGTAGTAGTTCGTACGTCATTGTTTTGGATCGTGTTTGAATTGCGTCTGAATGTCCATCTTTATCTCCACAGCGCCCGTCATCGTCAACTTGCTCACGGAAGTGGTCTTGCCGTAGCCCTACATAAGGATTTGCTTTACAATAACAGAGATAGGAGGGTGTTGCGTAGACGATCGTCCAGATTAAGGTATGATATTATCGATATAAGGTTGTATTCCGTCCAGAAAATCGCTGCCTGTCCGCCCGGATTTCGAACGTTCGTCAACCGGGCGAACGGCCGATTGCGGTGCTTCGGGGGTATTTCGCTCGCGCGCACCCACTGATACGGTTTATTGTAGTTGCGTACCGGTGATCGTCTACTCCGTGGCGACGATCACCGGTAAATCGCTACAATAATCCGTATGACAGCAGTGTCGCCGCGCCGGTCCCCAGTCGTGAGATGGGCGCGTCGGCGCTGCTCGCCCGGGCTCACGACCGGGATCGATCGGCCTCGCGGTCGAAGACCGACAGGATCGGCGTCGTCGCGGGGAGATGCGGGAGCAGGTACTCGTCGTCGGGCAGCTCGACGACGACCGTCTCGGTGCCGAGCAGCCGATCGAGGAGCGTCCGTTCGATCCGAACGGCCGTCTCGTCCCAGGGCTCGACGCGCCACAGCGAGACGCCGAACAGCCGGTCGTACGCGACGAGGGCGCGCTCGCCCTGCGCGGCGCGGTACTCGACTGCGCCGTATCGCAACAGGTGATCGACAGAGACGAGTGTCAGCGGAATCGCGACGCCGAGCGCGACCAGGAGGCCGACGACGAGCCAGGCGCTGCCGAAGGCAAACAGCGCCGCGACGGCCAGCAGAAAGACACCGAGAAACGCGGCCCCGGGGTGCTGTGGGAGACGCAACGCGCCACCGAAGACGCGACCTGCGAGTGTGGGTCGAACCCGGTCGGCCGCGGCGGCGGACACGCCCGCGACCGACTGGGGCTCGGGCGGGGCCTGGGACCACCCGTACGCCTCGTCGTACGAGACGAAGTAGACGGCGAGCCGGTCGCTGTACACGCCAAGGAAGTCAGAGGCGTACTTCAGACCGATAATCGCGATCAGCAGCGCCGGACCGACCGCGGTGGGATCGAGCGACCCCAGCGTCGTGTCGGGTCCGGCGCTGACGATGCCGACCATCGAGAGCGTGAACATACCGACGAAGAACACGGTGAAGATGCGAAAGACGACACCGCTGATGGCGGTCTGAGAGTTGTGGTTCCGGTACTCGCCGCGCAGGAAGTAGGTCCGTATCGTCGACACACCGGTGGTACAGAGGATCGCGAGCGTGGCCAGGGTCACGCTCGCGACCGTGTCGTCGTCGAGTGCCGACGTGCCCAGCGGGCCGACGAGGAAGGCACCGGCGAACAGCCAGACCCCCGCGACGACCAGTACCGCGATCGGGAGGGTCAGCAGCGTCACGACGTAGATCTGGAGGTCGGTCCACGGAACGTCGAGCGTCGGCCGGCGCTGTGCAACCGCCCCGATCAACAGCCCGTCGGTGTCGACCTCGGGCGGTCGGGCGGCAAACAGCGCACGCACGAACGCCCACACCGCGTCGACGCCCAGTTCGAACCAGTAGAGCACGAGGAGGGCGGCGACGTTCCACTCGAAGGCGACGACGCCGACGACCGGCACGGCGTTGGTGACGGTGATCTCTGCGAGTTCGAGCCGACGACTGTCCGTCGACGGAACGATCCGGCGGAGGGCGACCATCTACGCGTCGGTAGCGACGCTCGACAGATGAATGGCCCGGTAGTCCACCGTCCGATCTGGAGCCACGCCGTGTCACAATAGCGAGAGCTGGCGAGTGTGGCGACCACACCGCTGGGCAGCCTCAGAGGCGCTGGGCGATGTCCTCGGCGAAGTACGTCAGAATGAGGTCCGCGCCGGCCCGCTTGATCGAGAGCAGCGACTCACGGGCGACCGCGTCGAGGTCGAGCCACCCCTTCTCGCTGGCGGCGTGCAACATCGCGTACTCGCCGCTGACGTTGTAGGCGGCGACGGGGTGGTCGTACTCGCGGCGAATCGCGCTCACGATATCGAGGTAGGGCAGCGCGGGCTTGACCATCAGCACGTCCGCGCCCTGCTCTACGTCGAGGGCGACCTCCCGCATGGCCTCGCGGCCGTTCGCGGGGTCCATCTGGTAGTGTCGCCGGTCGCCGAAGGCGGGTGCGCCGTCGGCGGCGTCGCGGAAGGGACCGTAGAAGGCCGACTCGTACTTGGCCGCGTAGCTCATGATCGGCACGTCCGAGAAGCCGTCGTCGTCGAGCGCCTCGCGGATCGCCCCGACCATCCCGTCGGTCATGCTGGAGGGTGCGACCATGTCCGCCCCCGCGCGAGCGTGCGAGACCGCCGTCTTCGAGAGCAGTTCCAGGGTCGGGTCGTTGCGGACCGTCAGCGTCGGGTCGTCGGCCGCACCGTCCTCGACGATTCCGCAGTGGCCGTGACTGGTGTACTCACAGAGGCACACGTCCGTGATGACGTAGGCGTCGGTCTCGTCGGTGATCGACCGGACCGCGCGCTGGACGACGCCGTCGGTCGCCCAGGCTCGCGAGCCGCGTTCGTCCTTTGCCTCGGGGACGCCGAAGACGATCACCGCCTCGACGCCGGTCGCCAGCACCTCCTCGACGCGGTCGACGGCCGCCTCGACCGGGACGCGTTCGTGACCCGGCATCGTCTCGATGGGCACTCGCTCGTCGGTGGTGGCGTCGACGAAGATCGGCGCGATCAGGTCCGCTGGCGAGAGGGCCGTCTCGCTGACCAGCCCGCGGACGCCGTCGGTCCGGAGCCGGCGCGGTCGGCGTGTCGGTTGCATACGACAGTCTCGGTGGCTCGGCCCAATGAAGTCACCGCTCCCGGTGACCCAGCAGCGCCGGTCCGGCGAGCCCGTGGCGAACGTTTTCGGTCCCGTCGCCCGAACGGCGAGCTATGGCTGCTGGCACTGTGACCGTCGTGGGTAGCGCGCTCCTGATACTCGCCCTCGGCGTCCTGATCAGGTTCGGTCGCGTGACGACGCTGATCGCGGGCGTCGGCCCCGACGACAGCCCGGACCCGTCGGTGGTCGATCTCGTCGGCACGTACACGATCCTCGTCGGACTCGCTACGGGCGCGATGGCCGTCCTGACCTGGACCGGCGACGCGGGCGATCGGCTCTGGATCGCCTACACCGCAGCGATCGTCGCGAGTGCCGTGGTACTCGTCGGCTGGGTGAACCGCGCGCACCGCGGCATCGGCGGGTAACAGAAAGCATTTCCACCACAGGATCGTTGCCCCTGTCGAATGGCCTCTCTGGCGTTCCCCGCTCGCTCGCGGCTCCGGACGTGGGCCGAGGAGTACGGCCTGCTCGCGATCGCGCTCTCGTTCGTCGTGCTGGCGGGAGCCGGTGTGGCGCTGTTCGTCGTCGGCGACGAGCAGCTGGCCCGCGAGCTGATCCAGCGCTACGGGCTCGCGGCGCTGCTCGTGATCTTCGTCCTCGAAGGCGCGATGTTGCTGTATTTCGCCCCCAGCGAGGTGCTCGTCCCCGCCGCCATCGGCGCGCTGGCGACGACCGACGGCGGCTACGACTGGGGTGCGATCGTCGCCATCTTCGTGGTGGCCGTCGTCGGGGCGACGGCGGGCCAGACGACCCTGTTCGTGCTGGCCCAGCGGGGCGGCCGCGAGTGGCTCCTCCAGAAGCCGTGGTTCCGGGTCAGCGAGTCGAAGCTCGACCGCTTCGACGGCTGGTTCGATCGCTGGGGCCACGCCGCCGTCCCCGTCAGCAACGCGCTCCTGTTCACCCGCGGCATGCTGACGGTGCCGGCCGGCGTCGCCGAGATGCGCGTGCGGCGGTTCGCCGCGCTGTCGGCCGTCGGGACGCTGGTCTTCGAGACGTGGCTCGCGGTCTCGTTTTACTACCTCAACGAGGCCGGCCTCCTGTGGTTCCTGTGACAGACCGGTCGACGGCGAACTGGTCGGCTAACAAAGGTAAAGTGTCTCTGCGCTGGAGGTACAGGTATGAGCAACACGGGCCTCGACGACGTGGACAGAGCGATCCTGTACGCGCTGCAGGAAGACGCTCGCGACATGTCCTCGGGCGACATCGCGGAACGAACCGGCACCTCTGACAGCACGGTCCGCAAGCGCATCCAGCGCCTCGAAGGCGACGAGATCATCAAAGGGTACAGCGCCGAGGTGGACTACCAGGAGTCGGGCTATCCGCTCCGAATGTTGCTTTTCTGTACCGCGTCGATCCCGGAGCGGGGCGAGATCGTCCCGGAGATCCTGTCGATCGACGGCGTCGTCTCCGTCCAGGAGCTGGTCACCGGCGAGGAGAACCTCCTCGTGACGGTCGTCGGGGAGTCCGACAGCGACATCACGCCGGTCGCACAGGAGCTGCTCGACATGGGCGTGACGGTCGCCGACGAGGTGCTGGTTCGAAGCCACGAGACGACGCCCTTCGGGGAGTTCGACCCCGAAGACGTCTAACAGATCACGCGCTCGACGTCCAGCGCGGTCGCGCGCCGGACGACGCTCTCGACGGGGTGGCGTGAGCCGGCCAGATTGTCCGAGTCGCCGTCGAGGACGGTCAGGGCCGCCCGCTTGCCGGGCGCGACGACGCCACAGTCGAGGCCCGCGATCTCGGCACCGGCCGTCGTCGCCATCCGCAGTACCTCGCGGGCGCTCACGTCGAACTGCCTGACCGTGTACGCCATCTCTCGGAACATCGACGGCGGGTTCAACATGACGTTGTCCGTGCCGAGCGCGACGGTCGTGTGATCGAGCAGGTCTCGAATCGGCGGCCGGCCGACGCCGAGGACGGTGTTGGCGCGCGGGCACACCGCCACCGGGACGGACTGCTCGGCGACGCGTTCGAGGTGCTCCCCTGCGGCGTGAACCATGTGGACGAGCAGGTCCGGCTCCAGATCGAGCGCGGGGTGGATGTCCGTCTGGTCCGGTTCTCCGGCGTGGATGGCGAAGGGGACGCCCCGGTCGGCCGCCGCGTCGCGCTGTGGCCCGAAGTCGTCGTCGTTGGCACCGCTGGCTCCGAAGCCGTCGGCCACGTCGAGGACCGACGCGTCTCCGCTCCCGAAGACGAACGGATCGATCGACAGCGGCTCGGCGGCCTCCCGGAGCGTCCGCGCGCCCTCTCTCCCGAACTCCCGGAAGTCCAGCGTCGAGACGGTCCCGGTCCGCTGCATGAACCGAAGCGTCCGGCGCATCGCGGTCACGAGCTCGGCCCGGTCGGCGTCGGCCAGTCGACGGTGCTTCAGGCTGTCGGGCGGTGCGACCGCCGCGTCGAGCGAGAGCCCGACGGCGGCGTCTTTCGCGACCGCGTCACCGAGGTGGGTGTGTGCGTTGACGAACGCCGGCAGGATGATGTCCGTCGACGCCGTGTCGGTCTCCTCGACCGCCTCGATCCGGCCGTCTTCGACGACGACACGGCCCGTAACGGGTTCGAACGACTCACCGACGAGAACGGTTCCCTCTAACGCAGGCATACCCGTGGTGGTGTACAGGGAACGATATGGTTTTCTATATGCGATATTCGAACGATCCGGTAGCGTTATGGGCCAAGGTGGGCAAGCCGACAGCAGCGCGGCGGGGAACGCGAGAAGGGCCTCCGCGACGGTGACGACGTGTGCGAAACGCGTCGGTCCCGTGCTCGAAGCGCTCGAAGACCATCACGTTCTATAATCTACTTCTTCCAGAACGATCTGGTAGTATAGATAGATTTAATAGACAGTCTGTTCGTACATCCGGGTGAAGATGACCGATCGCTGTGATCGCGTGTGCCACGCGGGGTCACGGTGATCGGACGGAGACCGACCAAACGATGACCGGACAAACGCAGGCGACGACCGTAGGACAGCTACCGACGCCAGACGGCGAGGACTCGCGCGTCGCGGCGACACTGACACGAGTCGTGTGGTTCCTCTGTGTCGTGAGTGTCGGCGTGTTGGCGCTTCGGCTCCGGGGCAGCGGACCATGGGGGATCGACGGTCTCGTCGCGGTCGACGGCCTGACCGCCGTGATGTGGGTGACCGTCACCTTCGTCAGTGGGATCGTCCACAGCTACTCGCGACGCTACATGGCCGGCACCCGGACGATCGATCGCTTCTTCGGACGCGTGTTCGCGTTCACGCTGATCGTGATGGTCCTGGTTGCCGCCGACGCCCTCGCGCTGTTCGTGGCCGCGTGGCTCGGGATGGGGCTGGTGATGGCCGACCTGATCGGCCACGTCGAGGGGTGGCCACAGGCACGGGCCGCCGCCGCGCTCTCGCGCCGGTACTTCCTGGCCAGCACCGGCGCGCTCGCGGTCGCGCTCGGAACGCTGTGGTGGCACACCGGCGCGACGACGGTCTCCGGCGTCGCGCCGGCGCTGGGCGAAGCCTCCGGGACGGTCGTGCTGTTTGCCGCCACCGCGCTCGTGCTGGCGGCGATGATCCAGTCCGCGCTCGTCCCGTTCCACACCTGGCTCGTCTCTTCGATGACGGCACCGACGCCCGCCTCCGCGCTGATGCACGCCGGTTTCGTCAACGCCGGTGGCGTCCTGCTGGTTCGCTTCGCGCCGGTGGTCACCGTCGACAGCGCGTTCATGCTGGCCGTCGCCGTCGTCGGTGCGACCAGCGCGCTGTCGGGAAAGCTCCTGAAGACCGTCCGCACGGACGTGAAGGGGAAGCTCGGCTGTTCGACGGTCGGCCAGATGGGGTTCATGATCATGCAGGCCGGCCTGGGCTTTTTCGGGGCGGCCGTCACGCACCTCGTCTTGCACGGATTCTACAAGGGCTACCAGTTCCTGAGCTCGGGGAGTCAGGTGGCCCACGAGAGCCCGCAGTCGCCGACGGCCACCGATTCGGCGGGACCAGTCGGCGCGGTCGTGATCGCCGCCACCGCGCTGGCCGGTGGCGTCCTGTTCGCCGTCCTCACCGGGAAAGGGACGAAGCTGGACAGCGGGCTGGTGCTCGCGCTGCTGGTCGTGCTGACGGTGCTTCACGCCGCGCGCGATCTCGTCACGCGGTCGGCGCTGCCCGCGTCGGTTCGGTACGGAGCCGTCCCACTGGTGGCGTTGCCGGCGATCGGGATCTACGGCGTCGTCTACGGGACGATCGAGGGACTGCTGGGCGGACTGCCGGGAGTCGGAGCGACCGCGGAGCTGACGGTGGCCCACGGCCTCATCGCCGCCGCGTTCGTCGCCACGTACCTCGCGATCGAGCGCGGTGCCTACAAGCACAGCCAGCGCCTCTACGTGGTGCTTTTGAACGCCACACAGCCACCGTCCGAGACGCAACTGACCGCTACGGAGGAGTACAATGAGTACTGACGACGCGATCCACGAGAGTATCGAGACGGCAGCACAGACGGTCGGCTCCCGCTGGCCGTTGCACTCGTTCGTGACGGCCAACCCCCTCTCGGGCTTCGAGGACCAGCCCTTCCACGAGGCCGTCGCGGCCACAGCAGACACGCTGGGGAGCGACGGTTACCCAGACGCCGACGTGTTCCGCCGTGCCTGGGAAGACGGTCGGATCGACCCCGACGTCCTCCGGACCACGCTGCGCGAACACGGGTACGAGAGCGATCCCGAGACGACGCTCGATCGCATGGCGAACACGGAGCGGGCCGAGGCGACCGAGACGGCGACCGCCAGCGAGCGGGTGGACGCGGTGCTGACCAAGTGGCTGTCGGCGTTCCTCGATCAGGGACAGGCCAAGTGGCCGATGCCGGAACGCGAGGACGGCTTCTACGACGCGTTCCGCGCCGTCGCTCGCCACGACGGCGAGATCCCCGACGCCGAAGCGATCGCCGAGCTTCCGGACTGCCCGCTCGACGCCATCCGAGAGCAGCTCGTGAACGATCCCGTCGGAGAGTGGCCGGACATCTTCGAGTTCCACCTGGCCGCGTTGCCGGGCTGGACCGGCCTGCTCAAGCAGCGGGCCGACGACGGGGACGCCTGGCAGTCCGCGTACCCGATCACGCTGGCCGGCTATCTGGCGGTCAGGCTGACGCTGGTCGACCTGTTCGACGCCCCGCGCACGCCCGCGGAGGCAGACGGGGACGACGCCACGGTGGACGGGGCCGTCCCGCTCCCCGAGGTCTGGCTGACCGCCTGGGAGGCGACCTACCGCTCGGAGCTCGTCGCGGAGCTTACCGACGCAAGCGAGTCGGTCGCTGAGACCGACGAGGGGGACAGACCGGACGCACAGCTCGTCTTCTGTATCGACACCCGCTCGGAGATCATCCGCCGCCACGTCGAGGCCGCTGGCGACTACGAGACCCACGGCTACGCCGGGTTCTTCGGCGTCCCGATGCGCTACGAGGGACACGACTCGGAGGTGGCCGTCGACGCCTGCCCGCCGATCCTCGACCCACAGCACCGCATCGCGGATCGTCCCACGGACCGCGAGGTGTCACGCCACGCCGAACACGACCGCTGGGCGGCCATCCGCGAGGCGGGCGAGAGCGTGATCGGGCGGCTCCGCTCCAACGCGGCGACGGCGTTCAGCTACGTCGAGACCACCGGCGCGGGGTACGGGGCCGCACTCGCGGCCCGGACGCTGGTCCCCGGACGCGTCCACGACCTGCTCGACGCCGTCGACGATCGCACGCCCGACGACCACGCGGTCTGGGAGCCGGCCGTCGATCACGATCCGGACCACGCCCACGAACTCCCGGCGGGGCTGACGGTCGAGGAGAAAGTCGAGTACGCCGCGACGGCGTTCGAACTCATGGGCTGGGAGCAGTTCGCCCGCCTGGTCGTGTTCACCGGCCACGCGAGCCAGACGGCGAACAATCCCTTCGACGCCAGCCTCGACTGCGGTGCCTGTGCCGGCAACCCCGGCGGCCCCAGCGCCCGCGTCCTCGCCGCTGTCTGCAACGACGACGCCGTCAGAGAACGCCTGCGTGACCGCGGCATCGACGTGCCCGAAGACACCTACTTCCTGGCCGGCGAGCACAACACGACCACCGACGAGATCGAGCTGTACGCGGACGCCGTCCCCGAGACACACGCCGACGATCTCGACGCGCTCCGCGCCGATCTCGAAACTGCGCGTGCCGGTGCGGCCGCCGAGCGCGCCGACGACATGGGCGCGGACGGCGACGCGGGCCGTGATACGCACCGCCGCGCGGCCGACTGGGCAGAGACGCGCCCGGAGTGGGGGCTGGCGGGCAACGCCGGCTTCGTCGTCGGCCCGCGCGAACTCACCGACGGGCTCGATCTGGACGCCCGCGCGTTCCTCCACTCCTACGACTGGACGACCGACGACGAGGGCGACGCGCTCGAAGCCATTCTGACCGGGCCGATGGTCGTCACCCAGTGGATCAACGCCCAGTACTACTTCTCGACGGTCGACAACGCCGTCTTCGGCAGCGGCTCGAAGGTGACTCACAACCCCGTCGGCAACGTCGGCGTCTACCAGGGCAACGGCGGCGACCTGCTGACCGGCCTCCCGCTGCAATCGCTGATGGCTGCCGACGACGAACCGTACCACCAGCCGCTTCGCCTCTCGACGGTCGTCCACGCGCCCGTCGAGCGCGTCACCGACGTGCTCGCCGACAACCCCGAGGTCGCCGAACTGCTGGACAACGACTGGCTCCACCTCACCGTCGTCGACCCCGAGCAGGAGCACTGCGCGTTCCACTACGCCGAGGACCTGGAGTGGACGCCGATCTCGGAGGAGACGACACCAGCACAGGCGACCGCTGGGACGCCCTCGCCGGCCGACGACTGATCCGGTCGACTACTCGGGGCTGTCGACGCGTTGTGCGACCCACTCGGCCGCCGCGGCCACCTCCTGGGCGTCGGTCCCCGACACCTTCACCCGACCGTCCGCGTCCCCGTGTGCGGGGTAGCTGCCGACCGCCACGTCGAACCGCTCGCGAACGCCCGCGAGCACGTCCTTGAGCGCGCCCTCGGGCGTGACCGTCGGCACGGACTCGGCGACCGCGTCGCCACCGAACTCGTCGGCGACGCTGTCGAACATCGCCTGCAACTCCTCCGGGAAGCCGGGGAAGACGTAGACGTTCTCGACCACGCAGCCGGGGTTGAAGCTGGCCGCCGTCTGGAGCGGGCGGGCGTCCGCCGGCAGCGCCGCGGTCTCCTCGAAGTCCAGGTCGAAGTCGTGTTCCTCGTAGCGCTCGGGGTTCTCCTCGCGGTACTCGCGGGCCTTCTCCTCGACGCGCTCGCGGACGGCGGGCTGGACGGTCATCTCGCGGTCGAAGGCGTCGGCGACCGCTTCGAGGGTCACGTCGTCGGGCGTGTCGCCCAGGCCGCCCGTGACGATCACGGCGTCGAAGGCGTCGGCCCACTCCCGGACGTGGCGGGCGATCAGCGCCCGGTCGTCGGGGATCGTGAGCATCCGCGCGATCGTGACCCCGCGCTCGGTCAGCCGGCGGGCCAGCCACCCGGCGTTCGTGTTCTCCGTGTCCCCCGAGAGAATCTCGTCGCCGACGGTGATGAGTGCGACCTGCATCGGGCCGTCGTTAGATCCTCGGGGAGGTAAGTGTTGGCGACGGTTAGGCCGCGCTCTCGGCGGCGATCGCTTCGGCCAGCAGTTCGGTGACGCCGACGATCTCGATGTCGTCCTCGTAGTCGCCGGTCTTGCGGCCGTCCTCGTACATCGTCATGCACATCGGGCAGGCGACGACGAAGCGATCCACGGTCGCGCCCGCTTCGGTGTCCTCCAGGGCCTCGCGCAGGCGCTCTTCGCTGGGTTTTGCCTCCTCTTCGAGGTCCATCCAGAGGCCGCCCCCGCCCCCGCCACAGCAGAAGGAGTCGTCGCGGTTGCGGGGCATCTCCACGCGGTCGACGCCCGTCGCGTCGATCAGCGCCCGCGGGGCCTCGAACTCGCCGTTGTACCGCCCGAGGTGGCAGGGGTCGTGGTAGGTGACGGTGTCTGTGAGCGTCGCCGGCACGGCCAGTCGCCCGGTCTCGACGAGGTCGGCGACGACCTGCGTGTAGTGGGCCACGTCGTCTCCCTCCCACTCGCAGGCCTCGAACTCGGGGTACTCGTGTTTGAACGTGTTGAACGAGTGGGGGTCCGTACAGACGATCCGGCCGAACTCGCAGTCCTGGATAGCGGCCGCGTTGTCCTCGACGAGCATCTCGTAGAGCCCCTCCTCGCCGACGCGGCGCACGTCGTTGCCGTCGGTCTGCTCGTCCTCGTAGAGGATGCCGTAGGAGGCGTCGCTGGCTTCGAACACGCGGGCCAGCGCCTTGGCGATCTCCTGGTTGCGGTCGTCGTAGCTGGGGTAGTCGCCGACGTACCAGCAGTAGTCGACGGGCTCCTCGCGGGCGTCGGGCACGTCGAAATCCAGTTCCTCGGTCCAGTCGGGCCGCTTGCGTTCGGGTTCGCCGAAGGTGTTGCCCTGCTGGAAGACGTTCATCATGGCGTCCTGGACGTGTTCGTCCATCTGGCCCGACTCCGTCAGCCGGCGGTTCATCTCGGTGAAGTGAGTGAGGTGTTCGATCTCGACCGGACAGGCGTCCATGCAGGCCATACAGGCCATGCAGGACTCCATCGTCGCGCTGTCGACGACTGATGTACCCCCATCCGCGACGATGTCGACGGCCTCGCCCCCGGCGTCCCGTTCTTCGCGGTACTGCTTCAGGTCGAGGATCACGTCGCGCGGATCGAGCGGGCGGCCCGACTCCTTGGCCGGACACGCCGACGAGCAGCGGCCACACTTCGTGCAGGCGTCCTGATCGAGCAGCTGTTTCCAGGAGAAGTCGTCGATCTCGCTTGGGCCGATCTCCTCCGGGCTGGCGTCTTCGGGGACGCCGGGGAGGCGCTTGCCGGCCTTCTCGTCGCGAGTGACGACGTTGGCAAAGGACGACAGCATGTGGAAGGGCTTGGCGTAGGGCACCCAGGCGACGAAGGCCAGCGCCAGCAGCGAGTGGCTCCACCAGATCACGGGGTAGGCGGCGGCCGCCATCTCGGGGGAAACACCTGCAGCGGCGAGCCACTCCTTGCCCGCCCAGCCGACGAAACTCCACGTCTCGAAGCTCACGTTTCGGACCGCGCTCGTCCCGAGGATGCGGACGGCCTCGGTGACGTACCCGCCGACGCCGAGCAGGAAGAGCGCGCCGAGGAAGTAGTCGTCCTCGCGGGCGGTGTGGCGGCCGTGGAGCCGGTCCGTCCGGCGGACGTACCGCCGCCACATCGCGACGCCGACCCCGACGACGAACAACAGCCCCATCGCGTCCATCACGAAGGAATAGGAGAGGTAGAACTCGCCGACGAAGAAGGACTCGCCGGTCAGGGGCCGGTAGAGGTCCATGTCGATGCCCAGAATCGTCGTCCCGATCAGCAGCGTCAGGAACCCCCAGAAGACGAAGGTGTGCATCACGCCCGCGACGAGGTCGCGGTCGAACTGCTTGGCGTTGGTCAGCGCGAGGCGCGCGCCCGAGAGGATCCGCGAGGGAAGCGCGTCCAGGCGCGGGAACGGCTCGTCACTCCCGCGAGTGTAGCGTGTGAGACGCTCGTACACGCCGAAGGCGAACACGAGCAACGCCAGCGCCGCGAGGTAGTAGAACACCGCCTTGCCGACCGGTCCGATCTGCCAGAAGGTCGGTCTGGTGGTGGTCTGGAGTGGAACTGTCATGTGCTACCACGAACCGGAAGCCGCTTAAATTTTGCTCCGAACCCGCGCCGTCTTGCGAGAACGAGCCAGCCGTTTTGAGTTGTCTGCCTCGTCGGCGATCGCAGTCTTGCCACGTCGTCGACAGGTATAAACGGTAGAAGGCACAGAGATACGGTCCGATGGACGAGAAAACAGAGGAGCTCCGAGACATCTTCGTCGACGTAGCGGGCGAGGACACCGTCACCGAGCGCCAGGAGGACGGCCACGGCTCGCTACTCTCCGACGAAGGGGGTGTCGAGGAGCGCCTGCTGACAGTGATCGACCGTCTGTGCGAGCGCTTCGAGGTGGACACATCGCTGTCGGACGAGGCACTCGTCACGGTCGTCCGTCGCTACTACGAGGGCGACGACGACGCGGCCATCGCCGACGCCGTCGACGCCGACACCGACGTGGTCACCCGTGCCCGGATCGACCTCCACCTGCTCCGAGACGAGGACACCGACGCACCGTTCGACCTGGCACGACTGCGCGAGGCCGACACCGCCGAGACCGTCCGCGAGGAGTTCGATCTCACGGAGGCCGAACTGGCACGCTACCGGCGCGTCGTCACCGCCCAGACCCGCGCCCGGCAAGTCAGCGGTCGCTTCCAGAGCGAGTACGAAGACGTGCTCCACGACGCCGGGATCGGGACGGTGTTGACCGACGGCGTCCGTGACGACGGACTCGGGGAAGCGACCGAAGACATCGGCTCGCTGGAGGAAGACGCCGACGTGGACTTTTAACTACCCGAGATCGGCGACACTTCGACGTGCCCGTCGGCCCGAACCGTCACGTCGTGGCCCGCGTACGCGAACGTGAGCACGCCGAGCGTCTGGCGACCGCTGAACAGCGCGTCCAGCGCGTCCGGGTCGACGACTTCGTACAGCGGCGGGAGTTCCACCACCGGCTGTCCGGTGTGTGAACTGACCGCTCGGACGATCGCGGTACTTGGCTCCCACTCGTCGTCGATTTCGACACCGTTCCTACGTTCGGTCGCTGCCATGTTTCGCAGATATTCACGCCAATTAATAAAAGTTCGTCAGACAGTTCAATGGATTGTACGGACGGGTCGGTGCCCGGACATTGTCTTCGAATTATCATTCAGGCAGACGATCGGCAGTATCAGTCCCCAGCCGCCGACTGCCCGCCCCCCGGCTGCCCCGAGGACAGCGGCGTCCGTTCCACGACGGTCCCGTCGTACGTCGGGTGCTGCTCGACGATCTCACCCTTCTCGACGTCGCCGTCCTCGACCATCTCTTCGAGGAGCCACCAGGCGAGTTCGACGTGCTCCGATTTCACGGCGTAGAACTCCTCGGGCACGCCCAGTTCCTGCAGGCGGTCCTCGCCGACCCAGGTCTTGCCGTAGACGAGCGTGCCGTCGTCGGTGACCTCGTCGAACTCGCGGCCGATGTTGCGGGCCATGCGCTTCATCCGGGAGCGGTGCTGGGCGGCGTCCTTGAAGACGGAAGTACAGAAGTAGACCTTCTCGTGGTCGCCCATCGTCTCCAGGATCTCGTGGCTCCCCTCGACGGCGCTCATGTGGCCTTCCTTGCGCTCGAAGCCCTCCGCTTGCATCCGGCGGAAGTTCCCGTCGGACATCTCGAACTCGTTGATGTTACAGAAGTCGGCGGCCCCTTCGTCGAGAAAGTCGAGGAACTCCTCTTCGGCGCGGATGCCGGGAATCTCGAAGGCCGGTGTGAGACCTTCCTCGCGGGCGATGTAGAGGATCTCCTCCCACTCGGTGCCGTGGAGGTCGCCCCACTGTTCGAGGGGCGGGTGGAAACGGATCTCGTCGAGGCCCGCCTCGCTGAGGCGGCGCATGTTCTCGCGCCCGCCCGTGATCCCGGTGTAGAGGTGCGTGTGGTGGTCCTCGCCGAATTCGTCTTTCAGCAGTTCGAGGTAGTGACACGTTCGGTCCAGCGCCTCCTGGGGCTCGCCGCCCGTGATGGAGGTCCCCAGCGCGTCCATCAGTTTCGCCTCGGCGATCACGTCCTCGTCGGACTCGACGGGGCGCTCGTTCGCGTACACCTGATCGACGTTCTTGCGGTTCTCGCCCAGCGGACAGTAGAAGCAATCGCGCTGGTCACAGTAGCCGTAGACGAACATGACCATCTTCCCGCCCTCGGCACACTGTTCACAGCCCTTGGAGATCATTCAGTGCTCGGTCTTGTTCGTCCAGCGGCAAAAAGCGTCCGAAACGCGATCGCAGCGCGTCGGTCTCGTGCCCACTCGTAAGTACCGGCCGTCCGTACGGAGCGTATGGCCACCCGCTCGCGGCGTGGGCTCGCGATCGTCTTCGCCGTCGTCTTTCTGGACCTGCTGGGGTTCGGGATCATCATCCCGATCCTGCCCTACTACACGCGCACGTTCCCCGGCGGTACGGAGTTCGTCATCGGACTGCTGGCGGCCTCGTACTCGCTCATGCAGTTCGTCTTCGCTCCACTGCTGGGCTCGCTCTCGGACCGGATCGGCCGTCGCCCCGTCATCGTGGTGTCGCTCGGCGGCTCGGTGATCGCCTGGACCGTCTTCGGGCTGGCCGACGCGCTGTGGCTGTTGTTCCTCTCACGCATGCTCGCAGGTGCGATGGGTGGGAACCTCTCGACGGCACAGGCCTACGTCGCCGACGTGACCCCGCGAGAGGAGCGAGCGAAGTCACTGGGCCTGCTCGGGGCCGCGTTCGGACTGGGATTTATCTTCGGTCCCGGAATCGGTGCAGTGTTGAGTTTCGACGGCGTCGTCGCCGCCGTCGACGGCCTCGTCCCGGTCGTGGCCATCACCCGCTTCTCGCTGCCGAGTTTCGCCGCCGCCGCGGCGAGTCTCTGCGGCGTCGTCGTCACGCTACTGTTCCTGCCGGAGTCGCTGCCGGCCCCCGCCCGCGGCGACGAGACCACGCGGCGGCCGTCCCAGATCGCGCAGTTGGTGACGGCCGTCCGGACGACCGGGTTGCGAGAGCTGCTCGCCGCGTTCTTCCTCGTCTCCTTCGCGTTCTCGGGCGTCCAGATCATGTTCATTCCGTTCGTCGCCGACGTGTACGGCTACACGGCGAGTCAGAGCGCGCTCTTGCTCACCTATATCGGCGTGCTGTCGGTCGTCGTCCAGGGCGTGTTGATCGGGCGACTGACGGCGCGATACGCCACAGTGTCGCTGACGGTCGGTGGGACCGCGGTGCTCGCAGTGGGCGTCGGGCTCTTGCCGTTCACGAACTGGCTGGGAGCGAGCGTCTTCGATCTGACCGGCGTCGCACCGTTTCTCACCGGCGAGTTGCTGGCACTGCTGGCGGTGCTGACGCTGCTGCCGCTCGGCAACGGCGTGTTGTCGGTGACGCTGACGACGATCGTCTCCCAGCGAGCCTCCGCCGCGACCCAGGGGAGCGCGTTCGGCCTGACACAGGGTGCCGGCAGCCTCGCGCGGACGGTCGGGCCGATCGTGATGGGCGGGCTCTACACCGTGGTGGGTTACTGGTCGCCGTTCGTCGTCGGCGCGGTGTTGCTCGTCCCCGTCGGAGTGTTGGTCCTCCGTCTCGGGAACGCTCCGGAGCCGCCCGAGCCGCGGCCTGTCGATCCGGGCCACGTTCGATGAAGTGTGTACCCGTATTCGGGGAGATGTTCCCACCTTTCGCATATACGTCTCTTCTCTACACCAGACACACATATTATTCAGATATATGGACGTATACTCAACTTTCAGCAGCTAATTAGTCATCCCTGTCGTTACTTGCTCCCGGTTCTGATTCAAGAACGCCAGTATACAATCATAGAGGTAGCTTACTGGTCGGAAAAGCCAGTAGACGTAGCCAGGTTCGAAAATGCGGTCGTCAAAGCTACCGGCCGTTCCCGCCACAGCGGGCATCGCGGGGGACGGCCGAATGTCCCTCGCTACTCGCTGCGAGCGACGAGTTCGATCTCGACGCCGATGTCGATGGGGAGGCGGGACACTTCCATGGCCGCGCGGGCCGGGTACGGCTCGGACATGTACTCGGCGTACACTTCGTTGACCGCGTCGTAGTTGTCCATGTTGGTGACGTAGACGTTCGTCTTCAGCACGTCGTCTAGCGACGCGTCGGCAGCCTCCAGGATCGTCTCCAGATTTTCGAGGGTCTGTGCGGTCTGCTCTTTGATGTCTTCGGAGACGATCTCGCCGCTCTCGGGATCGACCGGCCCCTGGCCGGAGACGTAGATGCGGTCGCCGTCCTGCATCGCCTGTGAGAACGGTCCGATCGCGCTCGGTGCGTCGTCCGTATGGATTTCTCGCATACCAGAAGTCAGTCACAACGCGACATTGAATCTATCGATCTGGTCTGGTCGGGGGCTCGTCCGCGTGATAGATCTCGTTCTGGAAGGACATCGGCAGGCCACTCGTGAGCCCGCCGTCGACGACGATGTTCTCGCCCGTGATGAAGCCGGATCGCTCCGAGGCCAGGAAGAGCGCGGTGTCGGCGACCTCGTCGGGACGGCCGAACCGACCCAGCGGGTACTGATCGAGCCAGCGATCTCGGGCACTGGTCTCGTCGGCCCGCTCGTCGGTGTTTTCCATCTCCTTCTCGCGGCTCTCGGTCTCGATCGTGCCCGCCGAGAGGACGTTCGACCGGACGCCGTACTGGCCGTAGTGGCTCGCGATGTTGCGCGAGAGCGCCAACAGTCCGCTCTTGGCCTCGGAGTAGCCCGAGAGCCCGATGCCGAACAGCCCGTTGACCGAGCCGACGTGGACCATCGAGCCGCCGCCGGCCGTGGTCATCGCCGGCAGGGCCTCCCGAGCCAGCAGGTAGGGTCCCTTCAGGTTGAGTTCGAGCATCCACTCGAAGGTCTCCTCGTCACACTGGTGGAGCAGCTCCGCCGACTCGGCGGCTCCCCCGGCGTTGTTGACGAGCACGCGCAGATCGCCGAACTCCTCGATCGCGACGTCGACGAGATCCCGCACTGCGTCGGGGTCGGTAACGTCACACTCGACGGGGACGACCCGACCGTCGTGTTCCGCCGTGAGCCGTTCGGCGACCGGAGCCACGTCCTCGTAGGATCGCGAGCAGATCGCGACGTCGCCGCCGGCCTCGGCGAAGGTCTCGGCGATCTGCCGCCCGATGCCTCGTGACGCACCGGTCACTATCGCTGGTCGGTCCGCGAGGGACAACTCGATCATATCGATCTGACACACGGTCGCGGGTCCCAAGAAGGTTCCCCCGGGCGGCGAGAACAGAGCGACGACCTGTCGACGACGACAGCTATCGGACGCGGTACTCCTCGACGGTGTCGAGGTCCACGTCGATTCCGAGGCCGGGTTCGTCCGGCACGGTCATCCGGCCCTCCTCGACCGTGAAGGGGTCCGCGATGACGTCGTCTTCCCAGCCGTAGTAGGTCGTGTCCGGCGGGAGGGAAAATCCGGGGATCCCGTGGACCGCGTGCAAGATTGCGGCCGTCCGGATCCCGAGATCGAACGCGCAGTGGTGGGTGAAGGGAACGCCGGCGTCCTCGACGATGGCCGCCTGCTGTCGCAGTCCCGCGATGCCGCCCGCTGGCGTCAGATCGAGGACCGCCACGTCCATCGCACCGGCCTCGACGAGCGAGCGGAGGTTGTTGGGGATGTACGTGTCCTCGTTGGGAGCGATCGGCTGGCGGAGACGCTGGCGCAGTGTCGCCAGCGAGTCGTGGGCGTTGACGCGGATGGGCTGTTCCATGTACTGCAGGAAGATGCCGGACTCTTCGAGGGCGGCCCCGACGCGAACCGCCTGATCGAGCGACCACCCCTGATTGGGGTCCAGCCGGAACTCCAGTTGCCCGTCGACCTCGTCGTGCATCGCCTGGATGCGGGCCACGTCCTGTTGCCAGTCACGGCCGGCCTTGGTCTTGAGGACGGAGAAGCCGGCGTCGAGGGCTTCCTGGGCCTTCACGCGGGACTCTTCCGGAGAGAGGATACCCAGACAGAAGGCGAACTCGACCGCGCGGTCGTCGGCGGCGTCGGCACCGCCAGCGGCGGCGTTCATCGCGGTCGTCTGGTACGGTGCGGTCGCCCCGCCGAGCAGTTCGAAGACCGGCTTGTCGAGCGCCTTGCCGGCGATGTCCCAGCAGGCAGTCTCGACGGCGGCGAAGAACAGTTCGATGTTGGTGTACTCGATGAACACCTGTCGGCGGAGCCGTTCGACCTCGAAGGGCGACTGGCCTTCGATCAGCGGGCCGATTCCGTCTTCGATGATCGACTCCGTGGCCGCCGGTGAGAGGAAGGTCCGCATCTCGCCCCAGCCGGCGATGCCCTCGTCGGTGTCCACGCGGACGAGGACACGTTCCATCGATTCGACGCGTCCGTGGTTCGTCACGTACGGGCCGATGCCCAGACGTTCGTCGAGGTCCACCAGCGGTACGTCGACAGTCGTCGCTGTCACGTCGGTGATCTCCATGCTCACGTGTGCCAGCGGAGCCACAATGAACGTATCGGCTCTGGCCGACGAGAGAAGGGGTGGAGTCGTTACTCCTTGACCGCGCCGGCAGTCATGCCCGCGACGATGTACTCTTCGAGGAAGGCAAACAGGACCAACAGCGGCAGGATGCCGATCACGGAGACGGTCAGCATCATCCGCCAGTCGGTCTGGAGTGCCCCGACCATCGAGAACACCCCGCGTGGGATGTTGTACTTCCCCGCGTCGGTGAGGAAGGTGAGCACGAACAGCAGTCGGTTCCACGCGTAGAGGAACGTGTAAGTGATGCTCGCGACCAGCGCGGGCTTGGTCAGCGGGAGCACGATCTTGGTGAGGATCTGTCGCTGGCTGGCCCCGTCGATCCGGGCCGATTCCTCCAGTGATTCGGGAATCGTCTGGAAGTAGCCATACAGCATCCAGACGTTGAACGGCAGCGTGAACGCGGCCGCCGGGATGATCACCGCGAGGTACGTGTTGTAGATCCCGAACTGGGTGATGACGTCGAACAGGCCGACGATCAGCACCACCGGCGCGAACATCTGCACGACGAGGACGGCAAGCAGGAACGACCGCTTGCCGACGAAGTCGTTTCGCGCACAGGAGTACGCCGCCGGGATCGCCAGCAGCAGCGTCAGCGCGACGGTCCCCAGCGAGATGAGGAAGCTGTTACCGACCCACAGCAACACGTCGGTCTGGCCCCAGACCTCGATGTAGGACTGGACGGACGCTTCCGAGGGGAACAGCGTCGCCGGACTGGAGAAGATCTCCGACTCCTGCTTGAACGTACTGGAGAACATCGCGTAGAAGGGGAACATCATGATCCCCAGCAGCGCGATCAACACGCCGTAGAGACGGACTTTGCGGAGCTGGCTGCGCTCCTGGCCGGCCATCATAGTTCGTCACCTCCGCGGGTGTAGATCCGCAGGTAGATCACGGCAAACACCAGCAGGAACAGGAACCCGACGACGCTGTAGGCCGCGCCCCGGCCGAGGTTCCCGTTTTGCAGCCCGACCTGGTAGATCCAGATCACGAGCGTGGACGTGGTGTTGATCGGCCCGCCGCCGGTCATCGTCCAGATGGTGTCGAAGCTGACGAACGTCCAGATCGTCGACAGCAGCGTCGCGATCAGGATGACGCTCTTGAGCTGTGGGAGCGTGATGTAGCGGAACTGCTCCCACTTCTCCGCGCCGTCGATGGCCGCGGCCTCGTACAGCTCCTCGGGGATCGACTGGAGTCCCGCGAGGAAGATGATCGCCATGAACGGCGTCCCGATCCAGATGTCGGCCACGACGACGCCGAGCCAGGCGACTTCCGGGTTGCCGAGGATACCGATCCCCTGGTCGATCACGCCCAGCTTGATCAGGATCGCGTTGAGGTAGCCGTACTGGGGGTGCTCGATCCAGCGGAAGACGACCGCCGAGATCGCGTACGGGATCCCCCACGGGATGAGGAACGCGGTCCGGAAGAACTTCCGACCGCGGATGTCGCCCTTGAGGTGAATCGCGATCAGCAGGCCCAGCAGCGCCTTGCCGGCGACGCCGACCAGCACCCAGCGGCCGGTCTGCCAGAGCAACTGATAGAAGATGTCGCTCTGGAGGATCTCCACGTAGTGCTGGAAGCCGACGTACGTCTCGATCGTCGAGTCCGCCGGCGACTCGTAGAAGGACAGCCGGAACGTCTCCAGGATCGGCCACCCGACGACGCTCAGCAGGAAGATCGCGGCCGGCGCGATCAGGAGATACGCCTGACTGTGCTTCCGTAGGTACTGCAGTCCCCGTTCGAAACGGGAGCCGGCCGACGGCTCCGTGTACTCTTCTGCGATTCCCATCTGTTATTGCATCATCTCTTCGAGGTCCGCCTGTGCGTCGTCCAGGGCCTGCTGGGGGGACTTCTGGTCGCCCAGCGCTTCCTGGATCGCCTGGACCATGCGGTTGTTGAACTCGTTGAAGTTCGACAGTTTCGGCCGAGCGCGGGCGTACTGACCGGCCTCGATGAACGGTGCCCAGTTCTCCGAGTCCTGGAAGTAGTCGCGCTCGCCGACCGCCTCGACCGTCGGCATGAATCCCTTGCTGCTCGCGTACTCGAAGTGGCGGTCCTCGTCGAAGTAGAACCGTAGCAGGTCCCGCGCGAGGTCCTCGACCTCGGTCTGGGCGAAGATCGAAACGCCGTCGATCGTGTTCAGGCTGTAGCGGCCAGCGGGCCCCTCCGGCACCTGTGCGATCCCGTAGTCGAAGTCGGCGTCGCTGTCGTCGATGTTGATGCCCGTGTAGACGTGGGCGATGACCATACCCAGCGAGCCGGACTCGAACAGCTGACGGATGTCCTGGCGCGTCGAGGACAGCGGCGAGGACTGAGTGACGCCGTGTTCGAGGTGCAGGTCCGAGTAGAAGCTCAGCGCCTCGACGGCCCCATCGGAGTTGACGACCGGCTGACCCTCGTCGTCGATCAGGTCCGCGCCGTGTGACCAGTGGTAGTGGTAGTACTGCGAGCCGGTCTCGATGGCGTCGGCACCGGCCAGTCCCAGTGCGGGGGTGTCGGTCTCCTCGGTGATGGTCTGGGCCGCCGAGAGCATGTCGTCCCAGGTGTCGAGCTGGGGGTCCTCCGGATCGAGGCCCGCCGCCTCGAACACGTCCTTGTTGTAGTAGAAGCACTTGTTGGATGCGGCCCAGGGGGCAGCGTAGTACTCGCCCTGGTACATACAGCCGTCGGCCATGCCCTGGTAGAACTGGTCGCCGAACTCGCCTTCCATCATGTCGGTGATGGGGACGAGCGCTTCCTTGCCGACGAGCTGGGGGATCCAGCGGGCCGGCCAGCGACTTACGTCAGGTGCCTCGCCGCCGTCGACGCGGTTGTTGACCGTCTGCTGGGCGTTGTCCCAGGTGACGCTCGTGAAGTCAAGCGTGACGCCGAACTCCTCTTCGAAGGCCGCGTTGTTCTTCTCGAAGAACTCGGCGATGTTGTCGCCGACCCCCATCGTCAGGAACTGGATGGTCTGCTGATCGCCACCGTCGCTGCCGTCGCTGCCACCGTCACCGCCGTCGCTGCCACCGTCACCGCCATCGCCGCCATCGCCACCGTCGCCCATACAGCCGGAGATGGCGATGAGGCCACCGGCACCGATGGCTTCGAGCATTCGTCGTCGGTCGATACGTCCGTCGGAAAGTGAGTCTGGTTGTTCGCTCGGCATCTGACAGCATTGTTCACTCGATAGTATATAAATCCGCCGATTCATCAGGGTCGATTATTAAAAACAACAGCTAGCAAGCGGTCAAGCGTTGTGTTCGTGGATCGCGACCAGCAAGGCAGCGAGTTCGCTCGTGACGGCGTCGTAGATTCGGGCCCCCTTCTCGGCGCTGGCGAGCTCCGGCGCGCCGATGGCACCCGACTCGGAGTACTCGTCGAAGGACCGATACACCGAGACGGGACCGCCATCCAGGAGGTCGCCGCCGCTCCACTCGTAGTGTTCGTCCCAGAGAGTGCCCTCGCGCTTCGCGGCGTCGGCGACGAGGTCGGGCCGCAGGTGGAGCATCAGCGAGGTCTCGTACTCGCCGCCGTGGGCCATCCCACCGTCCTCGCTGTCCCGCAGCGCTCCGACTTCGTCGGTGGCTAGCGTGAAGTACGTCGTCCCCAGGACCTCGGCGTCGGTCTCGGTGCCGACGGTGCTGACGACGGCGTCGACGAGCGCCGCGTTGCCGCCGTGGCCGTTGACGAAACAGACGGCGTCGAAGCCGTTCTGGATGCCAGTCAGCGCCACGTCTTCGAGCACCGCACGGAGGTGGTCGAGCTCCAGCGACAGCGTCCCACCGAACGAGAGGTGGTGGGGCGAGAAGCCCGTCCAGACCGTCGGCGTCACGAGGACGGGAACGTCAGCGCCCGCCTGTTCGGTGCCACCGTGGACGACCGCGTCGACGAGGATGGTGTCCGTCGCGACCGGGAGGTGGTGGCCGTGCTGTTCGATGCTGCCGACGGGGACGACGAGGACCGACCCGTCGCTGTCGGCGACCTCGCGAATCTCCGCGTACGGTTTACCGGCCCATTCGCTGTCGGTCGCGCCGATTGAATCGTAGAGCATGCTCAGGCTGTCGGGATCGCTTCGGGTTCGTCGTCGATCGGGACGCGGTCGCCCGTCTCGTCGAAGAAGTGGATGTCCTCGATATCGAAGCCCAGCGAAACCGTCTCACCGGGCTCGGGATGGTACTCGCTGTCGACGCGGGCGATGATCTCGCCGTCGCCCTCGGGCGGATGCAGATAGAGGAAGTTGTCCGAGCCCATCGGCTCGACCACGTCGACGACGGCTTCGAGGTGGCCCTCGTCGGTGCCGACGGTCAGGTCCTCGGGGCGGACGCCGAGCGTGTAGGCACCGGCGTCGAGAGACACCCCGAGAGTCGTCTCGAACCCGTTGCCCGAGAGGTGGACGCCGTCGCCGCTTTCGGTCACGTCGACCTCGAAGAAGTTCATGCTCGGCGAGCCGATGAACCCCGCGACGAACTTGTTGTTCGGGCGGTCGTAACACACCTCCGGCTCGGCGATCTGCTGGAGTTCGCCGTCGTTGAGGATGGCGATGCGGTCGCCCATCGTCATGGCCTCGGTCTGGTCGTGGGTGACGTAGATCGTCGTCACACCCAGTTCCTCCTGGATACGCTGGAGCTCGGTGCGCATCTGGGTCCGCAGCTTGGCGTCGAGATTCGAGAGCGGCTCGTCCATCAGGAACACGTCGGGGTCTCGGACGATGGAGCGTCCGAGCGCCACACGCTGTTGCTGGCCGCCAGAGAGCTGCTTGGGGAGCTGATCGAGCAGCTCCGGAATTTCGAGGAGATCGGCGGCGTCGTTCACCCGCTCGTCGATCTCGGCGTCCTCGTACTCGTCGGAGAGACGCAGTCCGAAGGACATGTTCTCCCGAACGCTCATGTGGGGATACAGCGCGTAGTTCTGGAACACCATCGCGATATCGCGGTCCTGTGGTCGGACGTCGTTGACGATCTGGTCACCGATTTCGATCTCGCCCGAGGTGATCGTTTCGAGCCCCGCGATCATCCGGAGCGTCGTCGACTTCCCACAGCCGGACGGACCGACCATCACGAGGAACTCCCCGTCCCGGACGGTGAAATCTATCTCCTTGACCGCCAGAAGATCGTCGTACACCTTTGTGACATCAGAGAGACGTACCTTGCTCATGGCGACGTACACCACCCTGCGTTACTATGGTTAAAAAATCTATCGGCGGTCCGGAGAGCGACGGCGAGCGTGCCGACACAGGATGAAGCACGGTACAGCGGAGGACAGCGCCGTCTGCCGTCGCGTGAGAACGGCCCACAAGATCTATTTGACAATGGCAAACTTTACAGCCGGTGAAGTGGTACGGAGTACATGACGAACGACCGAACGCCACGACGAATTCAGTCGGTGGAGTTGGCGTTCGACATCCTCGAAGTGTTACGCGATTCGGGAGGGGCGACGGTGACGGAGGTCGCCGACCAGATCGATCGCTCACCGGGCACGACCCACACCTACCTCGCGACGATGGCAGACCGAGGGTACGTCCGAAACAGAGACGGAGAGTACCAGGTCGGACTGTTCGCAGTGCCACTCGGAGAGTACGTCAGAGGTCAGTCCCAGCTCTACCGGGTCGGCAAGTCGGAGGTCGACGAGCTAGCACAGGAGACCGGCGAGGCCAGCCACCTCGTGGTCGAGAGCCACGGCCGCGAAATCCCGCTGTACGAGCGGTTCGGCCCAGACGCCGTCGGCGAGACGCTGTACGAAGAGAACAAGGGCCACCCGCGGTGGAACCTCCACTGCTCTGCCGCCGGCAAAGCGATTCTGGCCCACACGCCGCCAGAGCGGCGCGACGAGATCCTCACGAACTACGAGTTCGCCGAACGGACGCCACAGACGACGACCGACGAGGCGTCGCTGCGCGAAGAGCTCGAAGCGGTCCGACAGCAGGGATTCGCACAGAACGACGAAGAGCAGATCACGGGGTTGCGCGCCGTCGGTGCGCCGATCCGATACGAGGGCCAGATTCGCGGAGCGATCAGTCTCTCGGCCCCGACGAGCAGGCTCCAAGGCCAACAGTTCGCCTCTGAGATTCCGGAGCGCGTCGTGCAGGCGGCAAACGTCGTCGAGATCAATCTCCAGTCCGCATGAGTGACTCATATTCGACAATAGTAAACGGCCGTGGTGACAACGTAATATAATTAACATCGGTACCGTCGTTAGATGAATTATTTATCGTCGTATTCATTTCGGAGAGCGATATCGACCTGTATTCGGGGTGAAATAAACACGGCGTTTTTTTGACGATGTCAAAGGACTGGGCACGGAACGACGATGCCATCTCGCGTTGGCGAGCAAACAGTCACACGCCGCCACAGTGCTCTGAGAGCGGTCCCGGTTCCGCCGAGGGATCAGTTCAGCGTTACACCGTCTGTCCGGCAGCAGATGCTACTACACCATCGAATTCGAGTCCATAGTTCACCAACCCCTAATCGTATTGGTTCTGGTTTTCTCTTTTGCCCCCATATTCTCAATGTTGGTTCCATATTTGGCATTTCTATCTATCTATAGACTGCCCTTCGCCACAAGTTCCGCATCTCTTTCGGATGATAGCCACACGATCTACTGTTTGGCTCTTGGACCGACGAAACCGACACCCGTGCTTGCAGCATCGCCCTCTCGACAGCGCCCGATACGGCGTACGTGTCTGACGCCGGAGACGACGACTACGGGCGGAGCGACGGCGGACGACAAAAGTGATTATACGGATCCCCCTCCTACTCCCGCTCGATGCTGCTGATACTGTGTGTCGACCTCGACGACGACCTCGGCCGCAAGACGGACTGTGAGACGCCCGTCGTCGGCCGCGACGCCGTCGAGTCGGCCGCAGTCGAACTGGCGACTGCCGACCCCGAAGACTCCGACGTGAACGTGCTGTTCGAGGGTGTTCACCTCTACGACTCCATCGACGACGAGGCCGTCGAGGTGGCAGCCGTCACCGGCGTCGACGGGAGCGACGTGGCAGCCAACCGCGCCGTCGGCGAGGAGGTCGACACGGTACTCGCGTCGCTGACCGCCAGCGAAGACGTGCGCGCACTGCTCGTGACCGACGGTGCCCAGGACGAGTCGGTCGTGCCCGTGATCCGCTCACGAATCCACATCGACGGCGTCCATCGCGTGGTCGTCCGCCAGGCACAGGACCTCGAATCGATGTACTACACGATCAAGCAGGTGCTCGACGACCCGGAGACCCGCGGGACGATCCTCGTGCCGCTGGGAATCTTGCTCCTGATTTATCCGCTGGCGATCCTCGCGAACTTCCTCGAACTCCCGGGGTCCGCCATCGGGATCATCTCCGGTCTGCTGGGCCTGTACGTCCTCGCGCGCGGTCTCGGTGCCGAGGAGACGCTGGACCGGACCGTCGACCGCGTCCGCTCGGGACTGTACGCCGGGCGCGTGACGGTGATCACCTACGTCGTCGCCGCGGCACTGATGGTCATCGGCGGCGTCAGCGGCGTCCGGACCGTCGAGTCGATGGCCGTCGAATCGGTCGCCGAAGCCATCGCCGGCCTCGTCTTCGGCTCCGTCCGGTGGTTCGCCGCCGCCGGCATCACCAGTAGCTTCGGCCGCGTCACCGACAAGTACCTCTCGGACAGCTTCGAGTGGCGCTACCTCAACGCCCCGTTCTACGTGCTGTCGATCGCGGCCGTTCTCTACGGCGTCAGCTCCTACTTCCTCGGTACGGCCACGATCGAAGAACTGGCCGTGGCACTGACGGCCGGCACACTGCTCGGCCTGGGCAGCACGCTCGCGTTCGCCATCGCCGAGACCCGCTGGCAAGGAGCCGATCCGGTGTAGTCAAGCGCCTGGCGTGCCAGGCCACCGCCATGTACGTCTCCAGAGCCGTCCGGTCGATCCGGGACGACCCCATCGAGGGGGAATCGGTCGGGCTGGTCCTCGAACCCGACGACGAGACCGATCCCGACGCCGTCGCCGCGGCCGCTCGGGCCGCCGACGCGACCGTCGAGCGCCGCCTCCAGTTCGGCGAACTCGAAGTGCGCGTCCCACACCAGCAGGTCGGCGACGTCTGTGCCATCGACGGACTGGCCGCCGTCGAGACCACCAACGCGATCGGAATCTACCCCGACGAAGCCGAAGAGGACATCGACCAGGAGGGGTGAGACGCCCGACCGCCCGTCGCTGGTCACCGCCCCGGACGACGCGACGGCCGCCAGTCCGAGTCGTACCGCTTTTGACTGCCCGGGGAGTACGCGGCGACGAGGGCACGTAGCTCAGTCCGGATAGAGCGTCGGACTTCTAACGCCGTCACGGCCGTGACGGTGGAAGCGATCCGACGGTCGTGGGTTCGAATCCCACCGTGCCCGTCCCGAAACCGTCGGTTCCGTACTTTTCCCGGATAACACGGTTATCAAGCCGTTCGTCATCCTCTCTCGACGGTTCTCGAATTCGATTTGAGAGCCAGAATTTGGTGCCCAACACAGGTGCGAACGCACCCCTCCGCCGTCTGGCATACTCTGTTACCGGGAGGTGGTCGGCGTGATCTCTCCCGATGGTTCTCCGTCTCGCGAGAGTTGGCCGTTCGATCCCAACGAGTTCGTCCGCGCGTCTCGCCTCCTGGAAGCGACTGACCGAGAAGTTCGCCAGGCGATCGAAGAGGTCAAGGACGGTGGTTCCCGATGAACGGGACCGCCTACGTCTGCGACGACTGCGGCGTCACGATCGTCGAGCGTGATCCCGACCAGACTGATCTCTGTCCAGTCTGTCGAACTGGGGGCGATCCCGAGCAGTATCCGCCGCTTAACCAGGAGCGAGGTGACTACCGATGACCTGCTGGTCCGAGTACGTTCACTACGACTGCGAGGACTGCGGCGAGATCTGCATCAACCACGAGGAGAGTGATCCCGCCCAGCTGGGCAAATGTCGCGGCTGCCACATCGACGATCTCGTCGAGGACTACGAGCAGCGACTTCGTAGCCAACACTCGACGAACACCACGAGCGACCGGCCGGAGGGAGCGACCCCCTCACATGGGGGTCCGACCGACGCCGGGAGCGCACGCCCCCAAGCGAAGCGCAGGGGGCATTCGTCAGGCGGTCGCGGTCGCGGTAGCGGTCTCGTCTCCGAGGACTCTGCGAACTCTGACTCATTCTAACCTTGTCTACGGACGAACCCACCACCGGCGGCTCTCGGCATACCAACTTGAACAACTCTGTAAACGACTCTGACGGGGGTAACTCACCGAAAATCGGTTCGGAGTTACCCACTCCGTACGAGCGCGTTTCAGAGTTCCACGAGGAATACTCCGACCGTGCTCACCTCCGCCTGTCGACAACCCATGGCGAACGACTCCGAGAGGAGTACACCCGAGAGTTCACGGAGAGCTACGAATCATCCGCCCCACGAGAGTGGGACGACCCAGTGAAAGGCCAGGAGGTCGTCCGCCGGGAAGCCGTCACTTGGGGAACCGCCGTACTCCGAACGCTCGAAGACTACGCCGATACCCGCCGGACGACAGTGAATCTCGAGAAAGGTCGTCCGTCAGATCCGGAGTATCAGGAGTGGTCCGTACAGGCTGAAACGCGCTGGTTCGCCAGCTACCAGAAGCGCTACTACGCCCAGATGAAAGGCTGGCTCCGGGAACTTTGCGGTGGCAAACGACCATCCGGAGAGTACACCGAACCCGACTTCGAGAATCCCCATGTGGCCCTCGTCACGCTATCGGCCTCGAGCGTCCCGAACGGTGATCGCGTCGGTCCGGTCGAACACGAACGGGTCCGTCGCGAGAGCTGGCAGGACGTGTATCACACTCTCCGGAACACCATGCGCTCGAAAGGCTACGAACTCGGTGACGACTGGCAGTACGACCGCCGTAGCGAGCCACACGCGGGCGAACGCGGCGGTGGCCTGAACCACTGCTATGGCCACGACCACATCGTGATCGTCGTCGACGGCGAGGTGGACGCGACAGACTTCCAGCCTGTCGTCGAAAAACACGTCGAGACGTGCGACTGGGCCGGTGAGACTGCACACGCCCTCGAGAAAGCCATCGAGGTGAAGGCCGCTGACGAGGTGGAACACCTGGCTGAGTACTGTGCCAGCTACGCGGCCATCAAGCCCGTCGATCTCCTCGAGCGGCCGATAGAGTACGTCGCGTGGGCCAGCGCAGTCAACGCGGCCAACGTAAAGACGGTCTCACGCTCTGACGCTGCCAAACACGCCGCCACTGCTGACGCCTGCCGACAACGCGCTGAGTCCCCACAGTGCGACCAGGACCGCGATCACGCTGAAGAGATTATCCCCTCGACACGTCGTGGATATGAACTTGAGTGTGCTGAATGCGGCAGTCCCCACGGGATCGACCAGGACCAGACACTAACAGCTGCCCGATCTCCGAACGACGGCCCAGCGATCGCCGACGGCGGCCTCGTCGATCGCGTCGAACAGCTCAAGGAGCGGTGGCCGTCCGCTCGAGCAGGTGCGACAGTCGGTGAACGACCACAACGTCGACGCTGGCGACTGGCGATCGAGGAATACCTCAAACAGAACCCCGAAGCAGACCCACCCGAGATACTGGGCCAGCTGCAACTGCCACCGGACGCTCGCGAGGTCCTAGCCGAGATCGAGGCCGGGATCGATCGAAGTGTACCCGTCGGCTTCGAGCGGCCGCCCGAGTGGCAAGTCAAGTCGATCACCGTCGGTGAAGAGGAGTATCCCGCTTCCTCCGGTAACGGCGTGACGATGGTCGAGACGAAGTTGCCCGTCGAACGAGTGTACGAAGAGTCGGTTCTATCGGAGCGCGACGACGTGACTCGCTGGCGTTGTGAGAAGACAAACGTCGCGATCGGCGGCCCTAATGCTGGTCGAAAGATGGCCGGCTATCTTGTGAAACAGGGGATCAAGCATCCATGGGTTATAGAAAGTTTAGTAGTTATTGAACACGTTCGAGGGTTAAATTCGATCTAGAGAGGCTTCACTCACTAGTTAAAATAGTAGTATACCTATATATAAAATATCATATATTAGTTATATATAAAACATTGTCTATTGGTTGTATTAAATATACTCATCTCGCATATATTATCCTGTTTCCCCATATTAATTACTTCACCATCATGTGTTCGAACTGGATAGCAATCCCATGGCAACATTTGATGTAACGGTATACACGTCAAAAGAGGCGCATAGTAATGATGGGTTTGACGCCCGAGATATGGCAATAGAATTCATCGAGGGCGCATTCAACCGCTCGGATAATCACAGTGTGGACGCCACTGCTTCCGATTCTATTGTTGACGCTCCGGTTGAGTACGCAAATGATCCATTCAAGGGCCCAATGCCTTGCCATAGTTATAGAACATGGTATGATGATTTGCTACACTGGTTCAGGGAATGGTTAGATTGTAATGAGCCATCGGAGATCGCAACAGACTGTAACCTACTGGTTACGTATGGTACCACCGGTGGACTTGGTGGAGGAGATGACGCCTATGCCTGTGTAGGAGAAAAATTGGTCCAATTCGATTCATATGAAGAATATGGATACGAAACAAAGCATGATTCAGTTGATACCCTCCTAGAAGAGCTTGGTCATGCGCTCGTATCCAATATGGAAAATGAGGATGATGATAAAGTAGCCCACGACTCTGGATATATATTCCATCATTCAGAGGGGAATACTATAACCCCAATAGGTATTACCGGAGATACAGACTATAACAACTGCAATGTATACGTGAATAAAGACAGATGGGATGGAGAAGGTTGGGAAGCAAGGTATTCACAATGTACTGAAGATAATTTCGTGAAAAATTAAAATGAGTCAAGAGCACAACCGAAGACGGTTTATGAAGTTTGTTGGAACTGGCGCATTGTCCGCTGGCTATGTTAGTACTGGATCTGCTCAGACAGATTCAGAGAGAGATGATAATAAACAAGAGATAGGCATATACAACCATTCTGATAAAGTTGCAAATATCGGAATAGAAATAGGAACGAGTGACAAAGTTATTTATAATAACAAGCATTCACTTCATGGGGCACGACTAGATCAGATACCAGATCATGCAGAAACAAACAAGCGATATTCTGTTTCTGAGCAATTGTCGAACTCAGCGAGGCTTGCAACATCTGATCACGCAATAATCCGAGTGCGGAGTGATAGTGGTGAAATGGAAAAGTTGTCAGTACCAGTGGACAGTGGACAAATCTCAGAAAGAGTTTCTGTCACCGCATATATTAGCTCTGATGGAGAATTAAAGTTAGAATATAGTGTTGATTAGAATAGACCATAAATAGAAGAATAGGTCCTAAAGTTTTTCTTTCTTTCGCACATCATAGCAATCATGGCAAGTCGAAGACTCCTGCTTAAAAAAGTAGGGCTCCTATCCATAGTTTCTCTTTCAGGGTGTATTAATAAAATTGGAGGAAGTACAGACGGCAGAAATGTGCCAACAGTAACCCAAGATTGTGACGCTTCTGCTCGACCTGATGGGAAATATCCTAGCTTTCCTAGAGAAATAACAAGAAATAATGTAGAGGGTTTTGTATTGAAGTTTGAGAAGGCTTGGGTTCAAGCAGAGATTAATGATAGTGGAGATAACTTCTCTGGTTTTGATGGCTGGGATAGTAGTGTATATCAAGAATTGGATAACGGATTTTTTGTTACCACCCGTATATCTGCTGATTACTCATCTGGAAAAAACGAGGAAGGTGGAACAGATCTTGGTAGTGAAGTATTCTCTGCTTGGTACTATATCAATTCAGATTTTGCCTTTCGCTCCCAGAGGGACACCGACGAACCGCCCAACAATGGTTGGCAGACGGTCGCTTGTGCCTGATTATTCTATTTTCTGTGCGACTATACAGCCATACCCATAACCCACTTTATAAAACTTAGCCATACTTCTATTTGTACTCAAGGGTTTTTGGGCGGATCTTGAAGATACAGTGTAGCAATGCCCAGTAAACCCGACTCCTTCGACGATCTCGAACCGACCGAAACCACCACGGACGACGGCGGAACCGATCGGATCGATCTCGATCCCGGCCAAGAGGTGGTCGGCACGATCACCGGCCTGAACCTGAACGCTGGGTACAACGGTGTGGTCGAGCTGGACGGCCGCCCGATGTACCTGAACAACCAGCTCAAGAACCAGATCATCGCGGCGCTCGTCGAAGGCAGTACGATGGGCGTTCGGATGTCCGAGGACACCGAGACCTTCGAGAACGACGACGGCGAGGAACAAGAGTACCACCCCAAGGAAGCGAGGTTCGACCGATGAGCAGCCAGTACAAGAACCGCGTGTCGGACATGGCGAGCGACTACATGAACATCCGGAGCCTTCCGGCGATGCTGTCGGTCGGCTTCATCCTCGCCAGTCTCTACCAGTTCGGCGGCATCTCCGACGTGACGCTCACCTGGCTCGCTGACTCTGGTGGCTACACCCTCACCAACCAGCACGCAATCATGGTATCGCTCGGAGCCTTCGCTGCGGCGTTCGCCTCCAGCGAGACCAAGCGCTTCGAACACTACGAGCGCTGGGAGCAGGTCGCGATCGCCGCCGGCCCGGGTGTGATCCTCGGCCAGCAGTACGTCACCGAAGTGAACGACTTCCTCCTCAGTCTGGGCGACCCGCTCGGGATGCAGCTGGCGTTCGGTGCGACGATCCTCTCCTGGGGAGTCGCGGTCCAGTAGATCCATGATCGGACACAAGAACGCGCTCCGACTGCTCGTGGCGCTGCTCGTCGTCGGGTCCGTTATCCCGGCCCCGGCAGTTGCCCAGTCGGATAACGAGTATTCCCACCAGTTCACTGGTGGGCCGCAAGGGGTCGTAGTCGACCAGAGTAACATCTCTGGCGACTTCACGGTCACAGTCTCCTCGACCGAGGTGACTGGTCGGTCTGGCCAAAAGACGCTGCTCGCGCAGAAACGGCTAGGTCCCGGTACCGAGGAGAAGATCGTCTTCATGAACGAAGGTGCCTACGACAACATCACCGTCGAGGTGACGATCCACGACAGTGGTGAGCCTGAGTTCATGGCTGAGTCCGATGTTGGGATCGACGTTCCGTACATCATCGGCCACACTGGTGGTGACGCTGATCTCCAGTGCAACAAAGACGAAAAGCTGTTCTCGATGACCAACCCGATGGTCGAGGTCGTGGACTGCACTCCGCCGGTGGATAATGGCGTTGACACCAGTCAGACTGATGCTGAACAGTTGAAGATCGATCTGTACCAGTCTGGTCAGAATGCAAAAGCCTCGAGCGACGTCTACCAGACCACGCTCGACAACTACCTTCAGGACACCGAGACGCAGGCTCGGATCATCGGCAAGAACGCTTACGTCCGGGCGCTGAACAATGGCAGCAGCAAGGCTGCTGCCAAGACTGAGGCCAAAAACGCCGTCGCTGATTACTACTCCACTCACGAGCGGAACCTCATCGCCAAGTGGAATCTGCAGGTGTCTAACTACGAGTATAACCGCGGTGTCGCTGTGAACGAATCACTCGATCAAAACGAGGAAGCCGTCTACCAGCGAACCGCCCCGACGTACCTCAATGGTACGATGGGTGCCAACGGTGATTACGAGCAGTTCCCCTACTTCGCCAACGTTGGCAGTAATTCGCTGACGCTGTCGAATGGTACTACGGTCTCTGCGAGTACGATCGTCTTCGATGAGGTGCAGCGAGACAGTACCGACGCCACCCACAACAACAAGGGAGAGGCTGGTACTCTGACGATGACTTCTGGTTACGTTGACTGGGAGGACTCCGTGGGCGATATCAACACTGTGTACGGTGTAACGTTCACTGGCCCCACGTCTGACTACGAAGATGTTGAGGCCATCGACTTGGCTGAGTACGAGGCCAAGTGGTCCGAAATCCAGTCCCAGAACACGCAGGTCCAGAACGACATGGACACTGTTGTCGAGAACACGTACGACGAGTACCAGTCGGGCGAGATCAACAACACCGATCTCGTCGATCCGTACGTGCTGTCCAACGACTTCAGTGCTGGTAACGAATACCAGTCGTGGTCTGCTGCCCAGCTGACGCTGCTCGGCACCAACAGCCCCGAAGCCATGGACACGATGGGCGAGTTCAACGTCACGACCGCTGACGGCACCACGCACACTGGTGTGCTCATGTCCCAGTCGAACCCGGCGAGTGGCCAGTTCGAGGTCAACACGACCTACGACACGGCCAATATCACCGGCCCGCAATTCGTGGTCACCGCTGATCGACTCGTCGAACTCGACGGCGAGTTCACGGTCGACTCGATCGAGACGACTGACGGCGAAAGCCGAGAGAACGTGACGATCGAGAAGACGACCTACGACACTGCGGACATCAACGTGACGCAGCTGGTCGAGTTGTACGAACAACTCAACAAGGAGCGCGCCGAGTGGGAAGCTCGCGAGCAGAACTTGCGTGGCGGCGCTGGCGGGTTCGCGTTCGGCAACAGTACGAGTCTCGGGATCATCGCCGCCCTCGCTGGCGGGATGCTACTCCTTCGAAACCGCGACGACGGAGGTCGGTACTGATGGTCTACTGGCTGGTGCTGAAAGCGATCCCGATGAAACCCGTCTCCGCGATCGCACTGCTCGGGTTCGGCCTCGAGGCGATGGGCGTCCCCGTGATCGGCCCAGCCGTAGATCTCGTTTCGCCACTCGTCGACGATGCGATCGGCTGGATAGAGTCACAACTAACTGCCTCGTGGCAGTTCTGGTAACACCATTCCCCTACCCGGTTTCAGACATGAATCACAACGTCGTTAGCATCGCGTTCGTCCTGCTCGTCTGTAGTACAGTCCTAGCTGGCGTCTCGATCGGTCAACAGACCGCCGGCAACACAGCAACTCCAGCGGATCCGTCAGGTCCTGATGGCGGTCCCTCGAACTACGAACTCGTGATCGACGAGAACGTCGGTGTCGTCGACTACAGCGTCGAGGACGGCGTGTTCGTCATCGAGTTCTATTCGGACGAGTTCAAATCCGTCACCCTCTCCGCAGCTCCGGATACAAGCAGTCAGTCCGGCTCGATCTCGTTCCGGTCCGTCGTCGTCGAGGCCGATACCAGGACGACCGTGCGTATTACTGCCTCGTCCGCCGTCTCGATGTGGACTGACGACAGTCTCGAACGAGAGCAAGCGTACTACATCCGCAAGCAGTCGGGCTTCATCGTCGACGGCCCGTGGACCGCTTCGGACGTTCGTGACGCCGCACTCGGCGGCGCTCTCGGCGTCGTGGTCGCCGTCCTGTACGAAGCAGTCGCCGCCAAGGTCGGTACGACCGAACGAGGTGAGCGCGTCGCATGAGCGACCCTGAAGCCGGACAGGAACAGCCCGCCGAACTGGACCAGGAGCCGAGTCGATCCCGGTGGTTCCGTGCGTTCCGATGGCTGACCGAGAACCTGACGCTTCTGGCGTCGGGTGTCGGTCTCGGCCTGTTCATTCTCGCGTCGGTCATCGGCTACGAACTCCCGCGCAATCTCAAGATCATCGGCCTCACAGCTATCATCATCGTCCCGATCGTCGGGCGACCGACCGGCAAGAAGGTCCGGTCGCTGTTGTGGGAACCGACGTACGTCTGGCTCGTCGACGTCGACGCTCGCTACACCAAGGGCGGCATCTTCCGCGTTCCTGGCCAGCGATTTAGCGAGTGGACGATCACCGAGGGCCAACTCGACTGGGTGAGTCCCGATCTCGCCTTTGGAAAGCAGGTCGATCTCGACGAGCAGACCGTCGAGGGCACCTGGCGCGGTACCATGTCCGACCGAGAGCTGATGAAAACGCTCCAGGCCGTCGAGGAGTGTCGCGGCCAACTCGAAGAGGACGCGAAGCGTGGCTTCGCCATCGAAGCCCAGGCGTTCACGATCATCCGCAATGCCACCCGGAAGGCCGTGCTGCGGATCGTCTCGATGTTCGAACGTGGGACCCTTCCAGACGAAGGAGAGGGGTTGACCGACGAGATCGACAACGCGATCGAGCAGTTCGGTCTCGAGCGGAAGATTCGCGAGACTGAAGAGGACTCGCAGGAGTCCGAAACCCCTGGCGTTCGTATCGACTTCGACCAAGACCTTGCTGATCTCGCCGGAGCTGGGAACGGAGGTGCGCCCGCCGATGACTGATGGCGTCGACGAACACTTGCTCACTGCGGCGAAGCTCTACGAGCAGGTCCGTGGCGATCTCGACGGCGACGATCGTCTCCTTCCGCATACCGGGATCGTCGACGATACCCAGGACCGAGCGGCGCTGTCGTTCCTCGAGACTGCGTTCCGAGAAGCCGACGAACTTCCCACTTCGTCAAGGACGTTCGAAGGTACGTCGCTCGGCCAAGTGCTTGCCTCGAAGCAAATCACCGGGACTGCAACCGAAGCCGTCGCCCAGGGCAACGGCTCGATCATGTCCCACATCGTCGGCGTCACCGAACAGGATCTCGATGCCTCCGCGCTACGGCTCCCTATGATGCTGCTCGAGGAAATAGAGAACAACGGCGCTCCGGCGTTCATCACTGCTGCCGGGAACCCGAACACCGGCAAAACGAACACGGCGATCCTGCTAATTCAGCTGCGTGCGCTCGATCGCGACGATCTCCTCGTACTGTCGAATGTTCGCACCTGGAATGAGACAGATATCGTCGTCACGTCGGCCCACGATCTCGCCGTGCAACTCCTCGAGCATCGCGACCGACCGAAAGCAATCCTGATCGACGAAGGATCGACCCACTTCGATGCTCGGACGAACCGGCGAGAAGTGGCCGAGCAGTACACTCCGCTGGCGAAGCGGTACGCAAAGCTCAACGTCGACCTAGAGGCTGTCGTCGTCCATACCGGTAAGGACCTTCATCCAGAGCGTAAGCGACTCTCCACGCTGGCAATATACAAGACTTCGAAGAAATCTGCTAATTTCTTCGAACACTGGCCTGCTGATGCCGACACACCCACAGATCAGTTGTTTGGTGGGAGTCTAGAGGAAATCGAAAAAGCCACCGGCTACGATCCCGATGACGCGGCTCCTTGGACCTAGAATCTTCAAGCTGGGCTTTTCGAAAAGGATATCGATTGGTCTGAATTACTCAGTAAGTTAAAAGAAGGCGGGCCTGAATATAGGAATGAGTAAAATACCAACCTGCTTTAGCGGTGATAGATATAAATATGAATCTTGTTAAACATTAGATGGGGATGAAGAATCAACTATCCGAATGGTATGATCCATCAGCAAATCCAGTTTACCAGACTATTACTAAAATCCGGTTTCCTCGGCAACAGGGACACGCTACTGGGTTTTTTTATAATAGTGATGATAAAACATATCTAGTGACTAACAGACACGTGGTTTCACCTGACGATGATGAGGTACAAGATCCAGATTCTATTCGAATATTTACACGTCCTGTTGACTCCTTAGGAGATCGAGAATATCACGATATCTCACTAAATGAAGGGGAAGGAAAGAGTTGGTTCACGCATCCAATTCACGATGCAGACATAGCTGTACTGCCTCTAGATTTTGAATTAGATTGTGTCAATCATAGGATTGGAATTGATGAAGAGCGTCCCGTTGAAACCGGAAGTCTGGCCTACAACGAGGATTCGATTCTTTCAGAAAAAGATAGGGTTCTCCCAGGTAATAGAGCACAAGTAGTCGGTTATCCAGGAGACTATGTAGATCAACAATATGGGTTCCCTGTGACAAGAAACGCCGTCGTTTCTACTCAATACGGTTTTCCGTTCGATGGGAATCCTATTTTTTTAACTGATGCCCGGATGCATCCTGGAACAAGTGGAAGCCCTGTGGTGGCTGGCCCGGAAACTCTCATTATACATGGTGGTCTTGATCTTTGGGGACCAGCGTATAAATTGCTCGGAGTGCATTCTGCTACCTTACAACAATCTACAGTCGATAAAGATGATGAGAGGATGTTAGAATTAAATACCACCTGGTATGCAGAACTGATAGAAGAGATTCTATTCTTAAAAGATACAGATATTGAAGAACTAGATGATCAAGAAAATAATTGAATATTATCCCCGCTTTTTTGTGGCCCAGATTAGTTTCACTTTCACTCCGGCGTTGGCCCTCACTTTTACCACTCCATATCCTTGGTCCATATCCGATGTCCCTGAATGAATGGCTATGTTGCCCCGCTGGGTGTGATGCGACGATCGAGGCGGTTACGCTCCCCGGCAGTCGGATCGGACTCCAGTGTGTGGCGTGCGGACGCAAAATCGAAGAACCAGTGGAACAGGTCGAAGAGAATTATCGGACGATAGAGGTCTAATCCTCGCCGTGCTCCTCGAGCGTGGTGAACTCCAACTCGTCAGGTGAGTACTGATACTGTTTCAGGTCTTCGTCGTCACAGTGATCAGAAAGATTGGCCGGTGCAACTTCCTCTCCGGTCGGACCTTCGTAGACGACGCTCACTTCGTCGCCGTCGATCCCGACAACCACCGCGGGGTTCGGGTCGTCGTGTGACGACTTGACGACGTAATCACCGACAGTGTACGGATTCTCTGCGAAATTCAGGTTCTCGTGCTTGTACGTGTAGAGGCTAACGTCCTGGTCGTCGCAGTACGAGGACAACAGTGCTGGCTCGATGTCTCGCCAATCGCCCGGTCCCTCGTCGAGCGAGCTGGGGAAGGCTACCCGGACAGCTTCGCCGTCCATTTTCTGCCCGAATAGTTCGATCTGTGTCTCCGGCGGTAGCACCTCGACGACGACCCCGACCGATGCATCTTCGTCCTCCCGCTTCTCGACACGATCGCCCGGCTGAAACGGATTCTCCGGTTTCTGGTTCATGTTCGCCGTGTTCGGCCCCAGGTCCTGGAGGTCGTTCATCGGCCGAGCAGCGAGGTGGTCGAGCTTCGCTGGCGTGTCGCCCGAGAACTGTTCCTCAGTCTCGACTTTCGACTCGAGCGTGGCGACGTGCTCCCAGCCGAGCAGAATCAGGCTATCCTCGTTGTCCCGGTGCCAGACCATGACGATGATGTCGTCAGCTGAATCCATCTCGATCAGATTCTTCGGGAGAAACGCCGACACGTCGCGAGAGGTCTTCACGTCGACTTCGTAGTCGAATACCTCGAAATCGTGTCCTGCGAAACTCTCCGCGTTACATCGTCTGATCGCATCCTCGTTCTGCCACTCCCACATCTCTGCTGGCAGGTACTCGCGACAAAACTGCTCGAACGCGATCTCCCCGAGGTTCCCGATCCGCTTCGCATCGATATTGTCTGCATCCTGAATGACAGCCTGGTGATTGGCTCGACTGCTATCGATTTCGTCCGGAGTAAACTGATACACACTGATACCATTTTATTTAACCACTATGAGTTTTCGTGTACCAGAAAGCACTCAGGAATTTCAACGACTCAACCCACCCACCGACCCACCCCCAAGTGGGTACTGGAAAATACCGTTTATTCCTCGTCGACGGCTTGCCGAACGGCCTCGACGACGAACTCCCGCCGTTCCTCGTCAGTCATCTCTTCGTCCAGCTCGTCGATCTCCTCCAGGACTTCGAGCTTCATCTTGATCGCGTCCCTGACCCAGCCAGATCGAGAATCACCGTAGGAGAGTGTACTATCGAGTTCGTCGAGTAGCTCCTGCTCCATATTGAAACTCGGCTGTACCATCTTGCTAACGTAGTGGATAGCCAATTGCTTAATTCCTGACTTGCCCAGTTGCTAACTTGCTTAGTTGCCAAAAGCTTATTACCAAGTAGCTAAATTAGCAACTCATATGCCCGACCCGGATCTCGAACCCATCTCGCCGGTCGAAGCCGTTGAGATGTACCACGATGCGATGGTCGACGAACTGGCGGAGTCGACCAGGAAGAGCAACAAACACCGGCTTCGTGCCTTCATCCAGTTCTGCGACGAAGAGGAGATCGAGAACCTGAACGATCTCACCGGGCGCGATCTCTACAAATATCGGATCTGGCGGCGAGAGGGCAACGGCGACGGTCGAGAGCCTATCAAGAAGGTCACCCTGAAAGGACAACTCGCCACGCTTCGGAGTTTCCTCAAGTTCGCTGGCGAGATTGATTCCGTGAAGCCAGATCTCTACGAACAGTTGTCGCTCCCGGCGATGAAAGGCGGTGAAGACGTATCGGAATCGACCCTCGACCCCGAACGAGCGCTCGATATTCTGGAGTATCTCGAGAAGTCCCAGCCCGGAAGCCGCGACCACATCATCATCGCCCTGCTCTGGGAAACGGGTGGCCGAACGGGCGCAATCCGTGGCCTCGACCTACAGGATCTCGATCTCGATGGCGACCATCCCCGATTCTCCGGCCCGGCAGTTCACTTCGTCCACCGACCGGAAACCGGTACTCCACTCAAGAACCAGAAAAGCGGCACTCGCTGGAACCGGATCAGTGAGAAGACGGCTGCGTTCATCGAGGACTACATCGAGTTCCACCGTCCCGACGTGACGGACGATCACGGCCGGGACCCTCTGCTGACCAGCGAGTACGGTCGTGTCGCCGGGAACACCTACCGGAGAACACTCTATCGGGTCACTCGCCCGTGCTGGCGCGGCGAGGAATGTCCCCACGATCGAGATCTCGACGAGTGCGAGGCAACGCATCTCGATCACGCGAGCAAGTGTCCGTCAGCTCGGTCACCCCACGACGTTCGGAGTGGCCGGGTCACCTACTACCGTCGAGAAGACGTCCCCCGGAAGATCGTCCAGGAGCGACTGAACGCGAGCGAGGACATTCTCGACCGACACTACGACCGTCGATCGAACCGCGAACAGGCCGAACAGCGCAGCGACTTCCTCCCGGACGTGTGATACCCATGTTACTACAATCCACATCGCGAACTGTCGGAAAGCAGGTTCCCACCGTGCCCGTCCCGAAACTGTCGGTTGCTTACTCTTCTCGGCATACCAACTCGAACAACTCTGTAAACGACTCTGACGGGGATAACCCACCGAAAATCGGTTCGGAGTTACCGACTCGCTACGAGCGCGTTTCAGAGTGATTGCTTTCGTGAGGATGCTCAGTAGCTTTTTATTGCCGTACTTGAGAAAGTGTGCGAGTCGCTCTCTGTATTCAGCACAACTGTTGGCTCCTGTTATCGTTTGAAGAATCCAATAAGGCCGCTACTACTGAATTTTGATCCTGGAATCCAAGCTAGCTTGTTTTAATCCAAAAAGCAGCGCTAGAATTTGAGATGCCGCTTCGACCGCGATGTCACGAGACGTAGTTCAAATACGACACCACGAGTGTCGGCACTCCCACAGCGACTGCTGTCGAGATGGCGACTCTGATGTTGCTTGGGACCGTCGTGAACCTGTTCATGACGTATAGGAGTGCAAGTGCTATCAATACGAAGATCAAATACACTCCGACCGTTCGGCCGAGGGACGCGCTATTCATAGGACGTAATTTATATTTTCAACATATGTTTATACGCCGGTCGGAACATATCTTTTTGTCTACTCCTCTGGTGGTGCATCCATAGACTGCGATCAGCGTACAGACCACAGCAATGAACGCCCCACAGGCGAATCCACCGATGCCTGCAGAACCGACGCCGATCAGACCGCACAAGAACCAGACCGGCGCCCCACACGTAGCGAAGCAGATCGCGTTAACAGCGGTCTTGCAGAGATCACAGGTGTAGCCTTGAGTTGAGACGCCACTGTCGGACGAGTCAACTCCAGCATTGATTCTGTCGAAATCCTCGTTCGTGACCGTGGCGGTTGTAACTTCTTCGCCGGTCGCGTCAACTAACTTGATCTCCTTAGAGACGGTAGCGGTTTTTCCTTCGACTTCGTCGAACTGGATCGGATACTCTTCGGGGGTGGTCATTCCCCTATCGACTACTTCGGCACCGGCGACGATGACTTCCTCGGTTTCTGCGTCGATACCGATTGTCGCATAGGCCTCATCACCCGACGTACCCTTGATTGGCGAATACGCGAAGTGCTTGGTTGTTTTCCGACCCGCTGCATCTTCCCCGCTGACTTCGAGGACTGTCGCATGTGCAACGCTAAATCGAACTTTTCCATCCAACTCGTCAGTTACATGCTTACGCAGGCTTCGAAACTCGTCGGTCCGTTTGAGTCTACCGAGGACTTTCGCGGATTTCGGTGGTTCGAGCGTCGTCTTTTCAAATCCGGCCGGATTTGCCTGAGCGGCTCCGGTACCGGTGAGCATCCCCAAACTAGCAGCGCTACAGGCGATACCGCTCAGAACCTTACGACGATTTATACTTCCAGAACTAGAATTCTGGCCGGTGGACTCGGACTTCGCCGGGCCGTCTCTCCTCTTTCGGTCGTTCATCGTTTCGGGACCAAAACTGTCCTGGTTGGAGTTTCTCATCCGCAATATTACTTTTAGCATATATATAAAAATTTTTGTCCTTGAGCAACGGTAGTGTTCTGATAAGAGAGAGTAACGTCATTCAGGCACGGAAAGCCCTGGCCCGCTATAGTAACAATTGAAATGATTTACACAGTGATCGCACTGCCGTCGTGCGGTCGGGTGTGCATTGATTTTCAATGGCTACTATAGCCCGATCTGTGGCGGATATTCTCTCTCCGCTCGAATAGTGCCGCCACAAATCGAGCGACGCGAGGGCTTTCGGTGTCTGTAACTCAGCAAGCGCGGTCGCTTATCTGAACACTACCCTCGGTGCAGGGAGAACCGTTTTTACCGAGGTCGATAAGACTGGAGTAGATGGACTCCTGGAAGCGACGGACTGCGCTGTACGTCGTCGGGCTGATCGGCGTCATGCTGGGCTTTACGCTCGTCTACGACTACGGCATGAGCGCGTTCGACGGTCGGCCACGGACGTTTCTGGAGGCTCTCCAGGTCGTCGTCGAGACGTTCACGACGACGGGGTACGGGTCAGACGCCAAGTGGGAGAGCCCCGAGATGCTCCTGCTCGTGACGGTGATGGACCTCACCGGCGTCGTCCTGATCTTTCTGGCGCTCCCGGCGCTGCTCTTTCCGCTGTTCGAGGAGGCCATCTCGACGAACGTCCCGACGACCGTCAAGAACGACATCGAGGACCACGTCGTCATCTGTCGCTACACGCCCCGCGGGGAGACGCTCGTCGGCGAACTCGACGCCTGGGGAGTCGATCACGTCGTCGTCGAGTCCGACCGCGAGCGGGCGACGGACCTCTACGAGGACGGCCACCGCGTCATCCACGCGGACCCACAGTCGGTCGAGGGGCTACGGAACGCGGGGCTGGCAGACGCCCGCGCGCTGGTCGCCGACGCCGCGGACGAAGTGAACACGAGTATCGTCCTCACCGCCCGCGAGGTCGACGACAGCGTCTCGACGGTCAGCGTCGTCGAGGAGCCAGACCGGGAGCGCTACCACGACCTCGCCGGGGCAGACCACGTCGTGTCGCCGCGTCGGCTGCTGGGCGAGAGCCTCGCCGGGAAGGTGACGACGAGCGTCTCGACGGCCGTCGGCGACACGATCGAGATCGGGCAGGACTTCGACATCGCGGAGCTGCCGATCCACCGCGGCAGCGATCTCGTCGGCCGCACGCTGGCCGACAGCAAGATCCGCGAGGAGTCCGGCGTCAACGTCATCGGGGCGTGGTTCCAGGGCGAGTTCGAGAGCCCGCCCTCGCCGGAGGCGATCCTCGACAACGGCACGGTGTTGCTCGTGGCCGGCCGCGAGGAACAGCTCCAGCGACTCAAGGACATGACGCTGTCGAGCGTCCGCCAGTTCGGCCACGGCGAGACCGTCGTCGTCGGCTACGGCGAAGTCGGACGGACCACGGCACGGGCCCTCGACCGGGCGGGGATCGACTACACCGTCCTCGACCACGAAGACAAGCCCGGCGTCGACGTGGTCGGGGACGCGACCGAACCGGACGAACTCCGGGCCGCCGGCATCGCGGACGCTCGCACCGTCGTGCTCGCGCTGTCCGACGACACCGACACCGAGTTCGCCACGCTCGTGGTCGGCGACCTCAACCCGGACGTGGAGATCATCGCCCGTGCCGAACAGACCGAGAACGTCCAGAAGATGTACCGCGCGGGTGCGGACTACGTCCTCTCGCTGGCGACGATCAGCGGCCGGATGCTCGCCTCGACGATCCTGGCCGACGAACAGGTGATCTCGATGGACGAGCAAGTCGAGATCGTCCGCACCGCGGCCGACAAACTCGCCGGACAGACGCTCGGACAGGCGCGCGTCCGGGCTCGGACGGGCTGTACTGTCGTCGCGGTCGAACGCAACGGCGACGTGATCACCGACGTTGGCCCGGACGTACACGTGGCGGAGGGCGACGACCTCGTCGTCGCCGGTACCGACGACAGCGTCGACCGGTTCCGCGCCATCTTCGACTGATACTGCCGGCTGTAACTGTTTCAAGGTATTCGCGACAAGGGGGTCGCGAAATTCTATACAGACTTACAGCCGGCAGTATGATACGGAGCGTGCGGTGTCCCGGTGAGCTGACGGCTGCAACCTCCGAGGCAGGGAGATTTCACCACTTCGAGGGCGGTCGTTTCACAGCCCTTTCGGTCCCTGGTCGCGTGTCTGCCGACAGATGCATCCCTCCCGTGTCGTCGCCCTGTGTTTCCTGGGGGTCAGTCTCCTCCTGGTCGCACAGCTCGGCCTCGTCTCCCCGTTCACGCTGACGTTGCCAACCGTCGTCCAGTTGCTCGGTGCCGCCATGCTCGTGCTGGGGAGCCTCTACGGACTGGTGCGCTACGAGGAGAACCCGATCGTCACCGAGTACGGCCCGGAAGCGTACCTCCTGATCGGTGCGAGCCTGTTCCTGTTCGTGGCGCTGGCGCTGTCGATCGCGCTCTCGATCGGTGTGTGACCGGTCCAGACGCGCCCTCGGAGATCTCGTGAGCAGCGGCGAGTGGCCCCGACAGCTAAGGGCACGCCGGGCGAGGGATCGACCATGACCGACTACCGCGCGAACTACGCGATGGTGTCCTTGCAGGAACAGCTGGGGCCGGACCCGAACGCGCTCGACGTACCGTGGGCGACGTTCTCGGCCGACGAGAGCGACGTACACACCTTCGACGTGCCGACGGCCGATCCCGTCGAGCCGTACGTCCAGATGCAGGTCTACGACGTGGGCAGCTACGACCACGAGCTGTTGATCAACGGCCAGGCGCTGTCTGGCTTCGACCTCCCGACGGGACAGGGCTGGCAGTACTGGATGGACACCGTCACGTCGGCACGCCTGCGCGAGGGCGAGAACACACTCCAGTTCCAGCGCGATACGACGACCGACGACAGCTTCGTCGTCGGGACGCTCACGGTCAACTGGAAGGAACCGGTCGATTAGAGCATATAAAAGATGGGGGAGCTGGGGGCCTCCCCGTGGCAACACTTCCCACGATATTCGTGTCGTTCGGGCGTCGTCCCCCGGTTTCTGCTCTCCTGGTCGTCGATTCGGCAATCCCGCCGACGGGGCAAATCCCGTACTTTTATATAGAAGCACATTCAATCAATCGAACGATTATGAGCCAGCGACAAATGCAGGGTCAGCCGATGATCATTCTGGGAGAGGACTCCCAGCGGATGAAGGACAAGGACGCACAGAGCCACAACATCTCGGCGGCCCGCGCGGTCGCGGAGTCGGTCCGATCGACACTCGGCCCGAAGGGGATGGACAAGATGCTCGTCTCCTCGCTCGGTGACGTGACCGTCACGAACGACGGCGTCACTATCCTCACGGAGATGGACATCGACAACCCGACCGCCGAGATGATCGTGGAGGTCGCCGAGGCCCAGGAAGACGAGGCCGGCGACGGCACGACGACCGCCGTCTCCATCGCGGGCGAACTGCTGAAAAACGCCGAGGAGCTCCTCGAACAGGACATTCACCCGACGGCGATCATCAAGGGCTTCGACCTCGCGTCGACGGAAGCCAAGAACCAGATCGGCGAGATCGCCACGTCCGTCGATCCCGACGACGAGGAACTGCTCAAGAAGCTCGCCGAGACCTCGATGACGGGGAAGGGCGCGGAGCTCAACAAGGAGCTGCTCGCCCAGCTCATCGTCGACGCGGTCAACGCCGTCACCGTCGAGGCCGCGGACGGCTCGGTCATCGCCGACCTGGAGTTCCTCAACATCGAGACCCAGACCGGTCGCGCGGTCTCGGACTCGGAGCTCATCGAGGGCGCGGTCGTCGACAAGGACCCGGTCCACGAGGAGATGCCGACCACCGTCGACGACGCCGACGTGCTCCTGCTCGACACGCCGATCGAGCTCGACGAGACCGAAGTCGACGCACAGCTCTCCGTCGACGACCCGAGCCAGCTCCAGAACTTCCTCGACAAGGAAGAACAGCAGCTCGAAGAGATGGTCGACGCCATCGCCGCGACCGGCGCGAACGTCGTCTTCTGCCAGAAGGGCATCGACGACATGGCCCAGCACTACCTCGCCAAGGAGGGCATCCTCGCCGTCCGACGGGCCAAGAAGTCCGACATCGAGTTCCTCCGAGAGGTGCTCGGCGCGAACATCGTCTCCGACGTACACAACGCCACCGCCGACGACCTCGGCCACGGCTCCGTCCGCCGGGACACCGAGGAAGAGCTCTTCTACGTCGAAGGCGCGGGCGAGGACGCACACGGCGTCACGCTCCTCCTGCGTGCCTCCACCGACCACGTCGTCGACGAACTCGAACGCGGCGTCCAGGACGCGCTCGACGTGGTCGCCTCGACCGTCGCGGACGGCCAGATCCTCGCCGGTGGCGGCGCACCCGAGGTCGAACTCGCCAGCCGCCTGCGAGACTACGCGGACGGCGTCGAAGGCCGCGAACAGCTGGCCGTCGAGGCCTTCGCCGACGCGCTGGAACTCATCCCGCGCACGCTCGCCGAGAACGCGGGACTGGACTCCATCGACTCGCTGGTCGACCTGCGCGCCGCCCACGAGGGCGGCGACGTACAGGCCGGCCTCGACGTGTACAGCGGTGACGTGGTCAACACGCTCGACGAGGGCGTCGTCGAGCCGGCCCACGCGAAGCGACAGGCGATCTCGTCGGCTGCCGAGGCGGCGAACCTCGTGCTCAAAATCGACGACATCATCGCTGCTGGTGACCTCTCGACCAGTGGCGGCGACGAGGAAGGCGGTCCCGGCGGCGCGCCCGGCGGCATGGGCGGTATGGGCGGCGGCATGGGCGGCATGATGTAGGAGCGGCGAGCGCAGCGAGGCGCTCCGAACTGCCGAGCGGGAGCGAACGGAGTGAGCGACACGCGAGGCAAGCCCACTTTTTGCTACACTCGCGGCCTAACGGCCGCTCGTTCGCGAAAACTTGGGGAAAAAGCGCGTCGGGCTCCAGTCGCGGCGCGTCCGCGCCGCGGTAGTTACTCGCCCCGACCGGTCCCTTCGCGACCGGAGAACCGGGCGACCTGCCGAGTCCTTCGGACCGCTCGGTCGCCCGGACGCTCGCAGTATTGGGTCCTTGCGTTCACTTTTACTTTCACTCCGGTTGGCTCGTATATTTATACAACCCTCATGAAGACACTCGGTGTATGCGATCACCACTCGAAATCGAAAATCGAGAGCAGTACTGGCTCCGAAGTCGAGATGTGAGTGACTCGTCGACGGTCGCTGGCGACGACTACTTCTCGGAGTACGATATCCTACGCGCCGACGAGATGACCACCGCAGATCTCCCACAAGCAGACAGCGACACCGTTCGGGAGATCGATCGTGACGCACTCGACCAGGAAATTCTCACCGGGAAGTGGCAGATCACGGGGTCGCCTGAACGAATCGAAGACCTGTTTCCGAAGCTCGTCGCCGACGCTGAGGACGGAATCGTCTGGGCGGTCAAGGCCATGACGACGTTCGGCTTCGAGAACCTCCCGATGTACGATGAGTACGTCCTGGCCGTCTACACACCGAATTACTTCGACCATGGAGACGTTCACCGCGTCAGGGACTACATCCGCACGGAGTACGGCGAGACTGGGGAGTT